>NZ_JBNFOM010000028.1:0-55073 GCF_057364785.1 Brevibacterium sp. LAARM2_SD2
CGCTGAGTCTCGGCGTCCTCGCGGGCCGCGGAGTCCTCACGGGCGTCGCAGCCGCGCTGCGACGGGCGGGCCGGCGGCCGCGCTTGCCCTCGGAGGCCGAGGAGTCAGCGGTTTCGGCCGGCGCCGCGGTGGTGGGGGCGGGAGCCGTGCCGGCGCCCGATCCGCCCTGGTTGTTGATGGCGTCGATGAGTTCGCCCTTGCGAAGTCGACGGTATCCTTTGATTCCCATTCCCGCTGCCATTTCCTGCAGCTGGGGAAGGCGCAGAGCGGTCAGACTGCCGGTGCGCGGTGTGGAATCCGGGGTTGTGGTTTCAGACACGAAGGTCCTTCTCCCTCATTCGGCCGTGCGGCAAAGAGCCGTAATCCCACGGCGACGGAAACACCCTTGACGGTGCATTGTGAAAGACATCCTGCTTGAAGAGTGCAGGAGATGTTCCAGGATTCGTGAAGTTGAGATGGGGTTCGCGGTGACACCGCCAAGCCCGTTCACTGGTGGAACATGCACCAGTTTACTTCCTCCGGCCCGATCACGCGAATTCGAGCCGGAATCCCTCCTCATCGATCCCCACCGGCACGGCGCGCACCCCCGCGGGCACCGCCTCGGCGGGCACATCCCCGGTCAGAGCGAGCACGGTCGGTCCCGCGCCGGAGATCACCGCGGGGATCCCCCGGGCCCGGAGATCATCGACGAGCGCCATCGACTCAGGGTAGGCGCTGCGGCGGAACTCCTGGTGGAGGCGGTCGTCGGTGGCCTCGAGCAGCGCGGTCGCATCCGTGCTCAGGGCGTGGACGAGCAGTCCCGTGCGCGCGGAGTTCTCCGCCGCGACCGCGTGGGCGATCGTCGCCGGAATGAGACCGCGCGCGGTGAGTGTGTCGAGTCTCACAGCGGGGATGAGGACCGTGACCTCATCGACGGTGCGGACGGGCACCGTCCAGGCGCGGGCCGGCTCCGGCAGTGCGATCGTCAGTCCGCCGAAGATCGCCGGCGCCGCATTATCGGGGTGGCCCTCGAGGTCCGCGGCGATCTCGAGCATCCGCTCCCGAGTCAGCCCCGGCCCGCCGAGGGACTCGGAGACGGCCCCGGCCAGGGCGATGCCGGCGACGACTGCGGCCGCCGACGACCCGAGGCCCCGCGAATGGGGGATCCGGTTCGTGCAGTCGAGACTGAGCCGGGACATGATCGCAGCAGCGCTCTCGCCCTGCAGCTGCGCGAGCACGTCCGACAGCACCCGCATGATGAGGTGTGAATGGTCGGTGGGCACATCCTCAGCGCCCTCCCCGCGCACGGTCACCGCAGCGTCCGGGGCGACCGGCTCGTCCCCGAGGGTGAGGACGAGCGTGTCGACGAGGCGCAGCGCCAGGCCCAGCGAGTCGTAACCGGGTCCGATGTTCGCCGAGGTGGCCGGCACCTCGAGCCGGAAGACCCGGCTCACCGGTCCTCGAGTCCGAGCTCGCGGGCGGCGGAGACGGCATCGACGGGCACCCGGACGGGTTCGAGGTCGGCGCCGTCGGCGGTGTGCAGGGCCCACTGCGGATCCTTGAGCCCGTGCCCGGTCACGGTCACCGCGATCGTCGCGCCGGCCGGCACGCGACCGGCCTCGGACATCTTCAGCAGACCTGCCACCGAGGCGGCCGATCCGGGTTCGACGAAGATGCCCTCTTCGCGCGAGAGCACCTTGTGCGCGGCGAGGATCTCGTCGTCGGTGACCGAGTCGATGAGGCCTCCGGAGTCGTCGCGGGCGGCGATCGCCCGCTCCCAGCTGGCGGGGTTGCCGATGCGGATCGCGGTGGCGATAGTGTCCGGGTCGGTGACCGGGTGGCCGAGGACGAGCGGCGCGGCGCCGGCGGCCTGGAAGCCCCACATCTGCGGCAGCCGCGTCGAGACGCCGGCGGCCCGGTAGTCGTTGTAGCCCTTCCAGTACGCGGTGATGTTGCCGGCATTGCCGACGGGCAGCACGTGGATGTCGGGGGCGTCGCCGAGGACGTCGACGACCTCGTACGACGCCGTCTTCTGACCTTCGATGCGGTCGGGGTTGACGGAGTTGACGAGATGGACGGGGTAGGACTCCGCGAGCTTCCGGCACAGGGTGAGGCAGTCGTCGAAGTTGCCGTCGACCTCGAGCAGGGTCGCACCGTGGGCGACGGCCTGGCTCATCTTCCCCGGGGAGATCTTGCCGGCGGGCACGAGCACGGCGCAGGTGAGCCCGGCCTTCGTCGCGTAGGCCGCGGCCGAGGCCGAGGTGTTGCCCGTCGACGCGCAGATCACGGCCTTCGCGCCCTGCGCCTTGGCCTGGGTGATCGCCATCGTCATCCCCCGGTCCTTGAAGGAGCCGGTCGGGTTGAGGCCTTCGTACTTCACCCACACCTCGGCGCCGGTGCGCTCACTGAGGCGCTCGGCGCGGATGAGCGGCGTTCCGCCCTCGCCGAGGCTGACCGACGGAGTGGTCTCCCCGATGTCGATGAGGCTGCGGTATTCGTCGATGACGCCCTGCCACTGGTGCCTGGGGTAAGTGCTCACGCGATGTTCGTCCTTCTCTTGTGTCGCATGCGGGTTGGTCGGGTCACTGGCCTTCGGCGCGGATGACGGAGACGACGGAGCGGACGACGGGCAGTTCGCCGAGGCGCTCGACCGTCCGCGACAGCGCGGCGTCGGTGTTCTCGTGGGTCGCGAGCACGAGCTTGGCGTGCTGGACTCCGTCGTCGTCGATCTCGCCGATCGTCTGGCGCATGAGTTCGATCGAGGCGCCCTCGGCGGCGAAGACCTCGGAGACCGCGGCGAGCACGCCGGGACGGTCGACGACGTCGAGGGTGATGTGATAGCGCGTGGTGATCGCCGAGATCGGCAGCAGCGTCGTCTCGGGGTGGAAGGGACGCTCGTACTGACCGCGACCGCCGAGCACGCGGCGCCGGGCCACGGAGACGACGTCGCCGAGGACCGCCGAGGCCGTCGGCGCTCCCCCGGCGCCCTGACCGTAGAACATCAGGGAGCCGGCTGCTTCGGCCTCGACGAAGACGGCGTTGAACGCCCCGTGGACCGAGGCCAGCGGATGCGTGCGCGGCAGCAGCGCGGGGTAGACGCGGGCCGAGAGGCCGGGTCCGGCCGGCGAGTCGGCGACGCGTTCGCACACTGCGAGCAGCTTGATGACGAAGCCCTGCTCCTTGGCCGTGGCGACCATGTCTGCGGTGATCCCGGTGATCCCCTCGACGTGGACGTCGGCGATCGTCATCGGGGCGTGGAAGGCGAGCGAGGAGAGGATCGCGGCCTTCGCGGCGGCGTCGTGGCCGCCGATGTCGGCCGTCGGGTCCGCCTCGGCGTATCCGAGCTCCTGGGCCGAGGCCAGCGCGTCGGCGAAGTCCCAGCCCTCGGTGTCCATCTGGTCGAGGATGTAGTTCGTCGTCCCGTTGACGATGCCCATGATCCGGTCGATGCGGTCACCGGCGAGCGAGTCGCCGACGGGCCGGATGATCGGGATGGCACCGGCCACCGCGGCTTCGTGCTCGAGGCGGACCTCGGTGTCGTCGGCGGCGGCCATGAGCTCGCCGTAGGAGGCCGCAAGCAGCGCCTTGTTCGCGGTGACGACCGAGGATCCCTGCGCGAGCGCCTGCATGATGAGCGTCTTCGCCGGTTCGATCCCGCCCATCAGCTCGATGACGATGTCGGCCCCGGTGATCGCCGCCTCGGCGTCGGTGGTGAGCAGGCCGGGGTCGATCCCGGGCCGGTCCTTGCCCAGGTCACGGACGACGACGGCGGTGAGCTCGAGGGGGGCGCCGATCCGCTCCGCCAGCGCCTCGGAGCGGGACTGGATGCGCGCGGCGACCTCGGTGCCGACGACTCCGCTTCCGAGCATCGCGACTTTCAATGGCTGCATGGCTCACTCTCTGTTCTTCGGTCTCTGCACAGGTGGGGGCTGCGTCATCGTCACTGCCGGGTGGCGTCGGCCATCCCGGGGTCGTTCGCAAAGAGCTGCGAGTACGTCTCGGGAGTGACGATCCAGTCCACCCTATCCGGTGTCACGGCCAGCACCCCCGGTCGGGCGACATGATTGTAGTTGCTCGACAGGGCGCGGCAGTAGGCTCCGGTGCCGGGGACGGCGACGAGGTCGCCGGGGGCGACGTCGGCGCCCATGTACTCGTCGCGGACGATGATGTCGCCGGACTCGCAGTGCTTCCCGACGACGCGGACGACGGCGGGGGCGGCATCGGAGTTCCGATTGGCCAAGGTACACGAATAGTCGGCGTCGTAGAGAGCTGTCCGAATGTTGTCGCTCATGCCGCGTCGACGCGACGTACGTGCGCACACCGGAGTCGGTGACGACCTCCTTGACGGTGCCGACCGCGTAGAGGGTGAAGACCGCCGGGGAGACGATCGCGCGGCCGGGCTCGATGGAGATCCGCGGCACGTTCGTCCCGAGCCCGCGGCACTCTTTGGCGACCACCTCGGCGAGGGCGGTGGCCATCTCCGCGACGGGGATGGGCGTGTCCTGCGAGGTGTAGCGGATGCCGAAGCCGCCGCCGAGGTCGACGTCGGGCAGGTCGACGCCGTGGTCGGACATGATCTGGGCCCGCAGCGCGAGCACCCGCGCGGCCGCGACCTGGAATCCGGAGATGTCGAAGATCTGGGAGCCGATGTGCGAGTGGAGGCCGTCGAGGCGCAGGTGCGCGGAGTCGACGACGCGGGCGGCGGCCTCGGCGGCCTTGCCGGCGGCGACGGAGAGACCGAACTTCTGGTCTTCGTGCGCCGTGGCGATGAAGTCGTGGGTGTGGGCTTCGACGCCGACGGTGACGCGGAGCATGACGGGGGCGATGACGCCCTTGGCGGCGGCCACGGCCTCGAGCCGGTCGACCTCGTCGAGGCTGTCGACGATGATCCGTCCGACGCCGTAGTCGAGGGCGTACTCGAGTTCGGCGATCGACTTGTTGTTCCCGTGCAGACCGATGCTCTCCCCCGGCACGCCGGCGGCGTGGGCGATCATCATCTCCCCGAGCGAGCACGTGTCGAGCCCGAGACCGGCCTCGTGCACCCACTTGGCGACGGCGGTGCAGAGGAACGCCTTGCCGGCGTAGAAGACGTCGACTCCCGACAGGCCCTTCTCCGGGGCGAACGCCGCCGCGTAGGCATCGCGGTAGAGCCCGGCGCGGGAGCGGAAGTCATCGACGTCGAAGACGAAGGTCGGGGTGCCGAAGCGCTCGGCGAGCTCGGTCACCGGGTGCCCGGCGATCGTGAGCACACCGTCGTCGCCCTTGGCCACGTTGTCCGACCAGAGGCTCGGCATGACGGCGTTGACGTCGTCGGGGTAGGGCAGCCACACGGGGGCGGGGGTCGCGTGGAGCTGACCGGCGATGTGGGCGGGCATTCATATCCTCTCCGGGGCGGTGACGCCCAGCAGTCGCAGTCCTGTGGCGAGGACCGTGGTCGCACCGGCCGCGACTACGCAGCGTGCTGCGTGGACGGCGGTGATGTCGGCATCGAGTGTCGGAACGATGGCACGCTCGGCCGCCGACCATGCGGTGAGGGCCGCGGCGAGGTCCTCGAGGACGGCGGTCACCGAGCGCAGGGACTCCCCCGGTCGCCTCCCGGTGCCGGCCTGCCTCCCGGTGCCGGCGTGCCTGCCGGTCGGCTGCGGGCTGTCCGACTGCGGTCCGGTCGCCGCTGATGCGATCGGCGCAGTTCCGGTCTCCGCTGATGCGGTCGCCCGGGCGAGGACTCCTGCGGCCTCGGTGATCCGCAGCGCGAGCTGACGGTCGGCGGGAGCGAGGATGACGTCCGACGTGCGATGCTCTGCCTCGTCCGCAGCGACGCGGATTCCCGCCGCAGCGGCGCGGCGGAGCACGCGACGCCCGGTCGCATGGGCGTGCTGGACGCGGTGGAGCGGGTTGGCTGGAGCGGCCGTGCGAAGCAGCTCGACGTCACGGGCGAGGGCGGTCGCGGTCCGCGAGCGGGCGGACCCGTAGCGGAGGGCATCGGCGTCGAGGACACCGAGGCAAGCCGGCTCCGTCGTGCGGTCGGACGAGGCGAGGGTCGCTCCGGACCCGGGATCGCCGAGGTGGCGGCCCGCGGCGATCGCAGCGACCGTGTCGAGCAGGGCGGGGGTCTCGAGCACGATGCGGAGGAACCCCGGACCGGTGACCGTGACCGACGCGATGTCCGGGTGGGAGGCGACCGCCTCGGCGATGGACTCCGCCGCCGACAGCGGTGCCCGCGTGCCCAGGCGCAGGGGCAGATTGGACTGCCAGTCCCCCGCGGCGACGTCACCGCCGCGTCGCAGCACAGCGCCGGTGGGGGCCGGATCCTCCGCGGGGCGCAGCGTCGACAGAGCCGCCTCGGCGAGGACGACGTGCAGGTGTTCCGGGGTCACGTGCCCAGCGTACTCGGGGCGGCAGACCCCGGCCGAATCGTCCGCATGCTCAGATGTGCCCGGGACGGCTCGCCGGGATGGTGACGCCGAGCTTGAGGACGACGGAGGCGAGGACGAGGACGATCGCCGGGGTGAGGGTGTCGGAGCTCTCGACGAGGAGGGCGAAGAGCAGCGGCCCGGTGGCGGCCATGAGGTAGCCGCCGCCCTGGACGAAGCCGGCGAGGGCCGCCGAGGCCTCCGGGGTCGCCGAGCGCAGGGTGATGAGGGTGAGAGCGAGAGGGAAGGTCGAGATGCCGATGCCGAGGAGCAGCGTCCACAGCACCGGGGCCGCCTGCGGGGCGAGCCAGAGACCGATGTAGCCCGCCGCGAGGCTGAAGCAGAAGGCGATGACGATCGGGGCGGCGCTGCGCAGACGCGCCGTGAGCGCCGGGAGGACGAAGCCGAGGACGAGGGGCACGGCGGTGACGAGGGCGAGCATGGCCCCGGCGAAGGCGGAATCGAATCCGCGCGGGTGAGCAGCGGGGGCAGCCAGGTGAAGAGGATGAAGTTGTTGAACGACGTCATCCCCGTCATCGTCATCAGCGCCCAGGCCCGCGGGGTCCGCAGCAGGCGCGCAGCTCGGCGCGCGACGACGGTCGCGGTCACGGTCGCCCGGGCCGGGGCCTGCGCACGGCGATGACCGCCCACACGGCGACGGCGACGAGCGCACACGCGACCCACACGAGCAGCGAGCCCCGCCAGTCGAACTGTCGGGCCAGCGGGACGGCGACGAGCGGCGGGAGGAATGTGCCGAGCTGGAGCAGACCGACGTGGACGGTCGACATGAGCGCGACCCGGTCGGGGAAGTGCGACTTGACGATCGGGGGCACGACGACGTTGCCGAATCCCATGCCGAGGAGCGCGACGACGCTGAGGAGGAGGAAGAGCGTCGGGGAGGACACGAGCGCGCGGGCACCGAGGCCGAGGGCGATCATGATCATCGCGACGAGGCTGACGGTGATCGCCGAATACCGGGAGACGAGCCGCGGGGCGAGGAACCCGCCGACACCGTAGAGGAGCGGCGGCAGCATGCCGATGATCGCGAGGAACGCGGCGCTCAGCGGGATCTCGGTGCCCATGAGATCGAGCAGCGGCGAGAGGCCCGTGACGCCGGGGCGGAGGTTGAAGGCGGCGACGACGATGCCGAGCAGGATGATCGCGGTCGTCCAGGCAGCCCTCATAGAGGCCTTTCTACCACTGTCCCTGCCGCCGTCCGCCCAGCGGGTCTGGTCTCGCCAGCCCTCCAGCGCCGGTCAGTTCTCCTGCTTGAGGCCCTCGACGGGAGAGAGCCGGGCAGCGCGTCGGGCCGGGGCGAGGGCGGAGAGGATGCCGGCGAGCATGGCGACGACGAGGATGCCCGCCGAGGCCAGCAGCGACCAGTCGACGACGAAGGCGTTCGAGAAGTCGGCGGTGATGAGCCGGGTGGCGACGATGCCGAGGGCCCCGCCGAGGGCGAGGCCGATGAGGGCGGCGACGACGGAGATGAGCACGGCCTCGAACGCGAGCAGGGCGCGCAGCTGGGCGAGGCTCAATCCGAGGGCCCGCAGCAGCGAGTTCTCCCGCCGCCGTTCGATGACCGAGAGACTGATCGTGTTCGACACCCCGATGAGGGCGATGAGGACGGCGACGAAGAGGACGCCGACGGCCATGAGGAGGAGCACGTCGATGACCTGGGAGAAGAGTCCGCGGTCGACGGCTGAGCCGATGACCTCGTCGGTGGGGACATCGAGCGCTTCGGCGACGTCCTGCCGGATCCGCAGGATGTCGGTGACGCTCTGGTCGGGGGTGAGCGTGATGAGCACAGCGGTCGCGGCCGGGGAGATCCCGATGGCGTTGCCGACGTCGGCGGTCGTGAAGTACGCCCGGGTCGACTCGCCGGCGCGTTCGACGGGAAATGCGGTGTCGGTGAGGCCGCGGACGACGACGGTGTCGCGCGGATAGTCGGCGGGCACGGTGACCCGGCCGGGCACGAGCGGCGGGGCGGCGTCGCCGAGGAGCGCCTCGGCGGACCCGGGATCGAGGATGTAGAGCTCGGCCTCGTCGTCGACGACCTGCCCGTGATAGGCGAGCACCGCCGTGTCGACGCCGTCGATGTCCCTGATGTCGCTCAGCGTCGTCGCATCGGTGCCGTTGCCCAGCGACACGGCGACATCGATCGGGAAGTGCTGTTCGAGTCCCGCACTCAGCGTCGCCTTCGTCGACATGCCGCCGACGACGAGGGTGGACACGAGGGTGACGCCGATGACGAGGGCCGCGGCGGTCGAGCCGGTGCGACGGCGGTTGCGCAGCGTGTTGAGCGTCGCGAGCTGGCCCGGCAGCCCCCACGGGGTGACGGCGAGATCGCCGATCCACGAGACGACGGGCGGGATGATCTGACCCGAGCAGAGGACGATCCCGACGACGACGAGGGCGCCGCCCACGGCGCCGACGACGATCCAGGCGCTCGACCCGGCGGCGAAGACCAGCGCGGCGACGATGCTCACCGCCCCGATCGCGGTGCTCCCCCAGCCGGCCGCCCCGCGGACCCGTGACTGGCGGTCGGGCGCCCGTGACGTCGAAGGGCTGAAGCGCCTCGAGAGGCGTCACGGCGATCGCGCTGCGGGCCGGCCGGATGGTCGCGGCCAGGGTGAGGATGACGCCGACCACGACGCCGAGGACGAGCGCCCAGCCGGGCACCGAGAGCGAGACGTAGGCGAACTCGCTCTCCCAGAAGCGCCGCGCCACGGCGATGAGAGCGGCACTGACCCCGATCCCGGCGATGACGCCGACGACCGACCCGGCGAGGCCGACGACGAGGCCCTCGACGAGCACCGACCCGTAGAGCTGCCGCCGGGAGGCGCCGAGGCAGCGGAGCAGGGCGAGCTCGCGGCGGCGGCCGGCGACGATGACGGAGAACGTGTTGGAGACGACGAGGACGGCGACGACGACGGAGATCCCCGCGCAGCCGAGCAGCATCCACGCGATGAAGCTGCTGCCCTGGGAGAACTCCGCGACCTGCCGGTCGATCGCCTCGTCGACGCTGAGCGTCTGCAGCTGCCCGCGCAGGGCGGAGTCGGCGAGGAACGCGTCGACCCCGGCGCGCACCGCCGCGGGGTCGACGGAATCCGCGTCGAGGTCGATCTGGATCGCCGAGACCCGGCCGATCTGGGCGAAGTGCTCGCGGTAGCTCGCCGCCGTCGTCAGGGCCCGGGGCAGGCCGGCGAGCGTCGGGTCCTCCCCCATCTCGGCGATGCCGACGACCGTGAAGTCGGTCACGGCGCTGCGCGGGGCGCGGTAGATCGGCATCTCCTCGGCGTCGGTGTCGATGCGCGCCGAGGCGGTGGAGAAGCGCACGACGTCGCCGACGCCCAGTCCGAGGTCGGCGGCCGTCCCAGTGTCGACGACGAGGTCGGTGGGTGCCTGCGGCCGGGTTCCCTCGCGCACGGCGAAGGTGTCGAGACCCGGATCGACGGGGGTCGGAGAGATCGCGAAGTCCGTGTCGGCGAAGGCGTCGCTGCGGCCCGAGGCGATCGCGCTCGCCGCGACGTCGACGGCGCCGATCCCCGGCTGCGCGGCGAGGTCGTCGCTGAAGGCGGCGACCGCGGAAGGATCGAGGTCGGCTCCCGTCTCGGGCATGAGCACGAGATCGGCGTTGGCGTACGACTGGCTGATGCCGTCGCGCACGCTGGCATCGAGCGAGGCGCTGATGATGAGGGTCGCGGAGACGAAGCCCGCCGCCAACGCGATGCCGAGCCCGATCGCGGTGAACCGCGCGAAGTGGACTCGGATCTGCGCGAAGGCGACGGCGATCACTGTCCGCTCAGCTCGCTCAGTCCGGTGGCGACCGCCTGCGGGGTCGGCGAGGTGATCTCTCCCCCGACGCGTCCGTCCTTGAGGAGGACGACCCGGTCGGCATGCGCGGCAGCGGCAGGATCATGGGTGACGAGGATGATCGTCTGCCCGTACTGGGAGGCGGCGGCATGGAGGAGATCGAGCACCTCGGCGCCGGAGAGGGAGTCGAGATTGCCCGTCGGTTCGTCGGCGAAGACGACGTCGGGGCGGGTGAGCAGCGCACGGGCGACGGCGACGCGCTGCTGCTGACCGCCGGAGAGCTCATGCGGACGGTGCTTGAGCCGGTCGCCGATGCCGAGGCGCTCGACGATCTCCGCCTTCCAGGCGGTGTCGATGGTGCCGCGGGCCAGTGACACGGGCAGATCGATGTTCTGCTCGGCATTGAGCGTGGGCACGAGGTTGAAGGCCTGGAAGATGAAGCCGACCCTGTCCCGGCGCAGCTGGGTGAGTTCGCGGTCGTTGAGCGCGGTGATGTCCTCACCGCGCATGAGGATCTCGCCCGAGTCGACGCGGTCGAGTCCGGCGAGGACGTGCATGAACGTCGACTTGCCCGACCCGGAGGGACCCATGATCGCGGTGAGCCGACCGGAGTCGAAGTCGACGCTGATGTCGTCGAGCGCGGTCACCGCGGTGTCGTCGCGGCCGAAGCTCTTGCGCAGGCGCGGGCCCGCAGCACCACCTCGGTGTCGGTTGTCGTCGTCATCACTGTCCTCATCGTCTGGCTGACCGGAGGGGAGAACGAGAAACCGCCCACCTCAGCGACTGAGATGGGCGGATCGCTGTGCCCGCGACAGGATTCGAACCTACGACCTTCTGCTCCGGAGGCAGACGCTCTATCCACTGAGCTACGCGGGCAACGCATGTCATGCTATCACCGACTGCGAGGTGAACCCAAAAACGCCGCCCGACGGTGTCGGGCGGCGGAGCGGGTGAGGGCTCAGGAGCCCTTCATGTCCTTGCGACCGGGCACGTACTCCCAGTGCCAGAGCTCGTAGGAGTTCGCCTTGGCCCAGTCCGGGTTCTCCCAGCCGTACTTGCCGGCGTTGGCCTCGAGCCACGCGTAGTTCGAGGTGTCGAGGTCGAGCGCCAGTCCCCACCCGTGGTTGGAGGTGCCCGGGCGGGCGGCGAAGCCGGGCTTGCGCGCGGCCACGGAGATCTGGCCCTCGAGCGAGCGGTAGGAGTCGGTGATGCCGATGTCCTTGCCGGTCTCCTTCTTGAACGCGGCGTTCATCTCCGCGAAGGCGACGGCGGCGTCCGAGCGCAGCTTGTGATCGCCGACGCCGACGCTGCACAGCCATTCCTCGGGCAGCTCGCCGTTCGACGGGGTGCCCGACGGGGCCTCACCGGAGCAGCCGGGCAGGACGGTCTTCTCGATCGCGCGGGACGCGGCCTCGGCCTTGTTCTGCTTCGCGCTGGGCGCGCCGATCTCGATGCTCGTCGTCTCATCGGTCTCGGGGATGTCCGCGGAGACCGATTCGGCGTTGATGCTGCGCGTCTGCGCCTCGGCCGCGGAGGTGTCGACCTTGACCTCCTGCGAACCGCTCATGTTGCCGGCGATCATCACCGCGGCGATCGCGGTGCCGGTGACGGAGACGGTGGCCAGCGCCGAGGCGGTGGTCACCCGCTTGCGGCGGACCGAGCGCAGGAGCGCGCCGTCCGAACCGCGGTCGCTCAGGGACGCGGCGAGGGTGCCGGTGCCGCGCGATTCGGCGGCCATGGCCGCCCGGCGCGGGGATCCGGCCGCGGCCTTGGCCTCGGCGGCCATCGCGGCGCGGCGCGGAGAGAGAGTGGTGGACGGGGCTGCTGCCCGGGGCTGCGACGGGGTGTCGCGGGAGAAGGCGCTCGAAGCGGTGTGCTGTTTGCGCAGATCGCGCCGGCGGACCGGTGCCACTGCGGTCGAGGAATCACTCGACATATCACTCCATACTGTCGTCTGCTGTGCTGCATGCCCGTCGCCTGCGCAACGAGAGAAAAGCTTATGTCACAACACTATAACGGCATTGTTACAGAATGTCATTTAATTCCACTTTCTCGGGTGTGACCTGCACCGATGCTCGTGTCTGAGCGGCCGGACAGCGCCCGGGATGTTACCAGGCACACCCTGTTCGTTACATTTCGTTACACAGACCACGCCTCGGCCGTGACCTCGGCCACCGCGTGAGACGAAGCTCACCTCAGCTGCCGAACCGTCCCCGCTGCATCGCGTCCTGGACCTCGCCGACGAGCTCCTCGAGGACGTCCTCGAGGAAGAGCACGCCGAGCACCTCGCCGTCGGCGTCGAGGACGCGGGCGACGTGGATGCCGACCTTCTGCATCTGCGCGAGCGCCTCCTCGACCTCGTCGTCGGCCATGACCGTGAAGAGGGGACGGAACCGCTTCGCCGGCACCGGCTCGGTGTCGCGCTCGGAGTAGAGCACGTCCTTGATGTGGAGGTAGTGCCCGGGATACCCGTCCTCGTCGACGACGAAGTAGCGGGAGTACCCCGTGCGCCCGACGAGGGTGACGAGTTCGTCGGGGGTCACCTCGGCGCTGATCGTGATGAGATCGGACATCGGCACCATGATGTCGGCGGCGGTCTTGTCGCTGAACTCGAGAGCGCCCTTGAGCAGTCCGGTCTCGTCGTTGAGCAGGCCCTCGCGCTTGGACTCCGCGACGATCGATTCGACCTGCTCGATCGTGAAGGCCTCATTGACCTCGTCACGCGGCTGGATGCCGATGAGGCGCAGCACCGCGTTCGCGAGACCGTTGAGCGGCTTGATGACGAAGCCGAAGATCCGGGCGAGGAAGACGAGCGGCGGGGCGAGCAGCATGACGGCCCGGCCCGAGGTCGCCAGCGCGATGTTCTTCGGCACCATCTCGCCGATGACGACGTGGAGGTAGGTGACGATGCCGAGGGAGAGGATGAACGAGATCGTCGACGCCGCGGATTCGGGGATCCCGAGCCCGGCGAGCGGTCCCGCGAGCAGATGGTGGATCGCCGGCTCGGAGACGTTGCCGAGCAGCAGCGAGCACACGGTGATGCCGAGCTGGCAGATCGCGAGCATGAGCGAGACGTGCTCCATCGCGTAGAGCGCCGTCTTCGCGGCCCCCGACCCGGCGGCCGCGCGCGGCTCCACCTGGGAGCGCTTGGCGGCGACGATCGCGAACTCCGAGGCGACGAAGAACGCGTTGCCGAGCAGCAGGACGACGAGCCAGACGAGTCCGAGCCAATCAGAGCTCATGCTTCCGACCTCCCTCTGCGCGGTGGCGGGCGTCGCGATGCTGAGCGTCGGTCGCCTCGGTGGACTGGGTTTCGGCGGCGTCGCTCGCCTCGCGGGTCCGGGGGTCGGCGGCGTCGTAGGCCTCGGCGTCGGTGGCGCGCATCACCACACGCAGCCGCTCGATGCGGCGCCCGTGCATCCGCTCGACCCGGATGAGGGCATCGGGTGTGCGCACCTCGTCGCCGGGCTCCGGGATCCGGCCGAGCTCCTTGAGCACGAAGCCGGCGATCGTCTCGTAGTCGGAGTCCTCGGGGATCGTCAGCCCGATCGTCGTCTCGATCTCATCGGGGCGCAGCTGCCCGGGCACGATCCACGAACCGTCGCGGACCGGCCGCGCGGCACCCGCATCCGGTCGTGTTCGTCGGCGACCTCCCCGACGAGCTCCTCGACGACGTCCTCGAGGGTGACGACCCCGGCGGTGCCGCCGAACTCGTCGACGACGACGGCCATCTGCATGCCCTTGCCGCGCAGCTCCATGAGCAGCGGGTCGAGGCGCAGGGTCTCGGGGATCTCGGTGACCTCGGTCATCAGTCCCCCGGCGTAGGCGTCGTCGCGGTTGGCCGGGGGCACCGCGAAGGCCTGTTTGACGTGGACGACGCCGAGGATGTGGTCCTTGTCCTCGCCGGCGACGGGGAACCGCGAGTACCCGGTGGCCCGGGCCTGTTCGATGATCTGGCGCGCCGTCGTGTCCTTCGTCACCGAGGACATCCGGGTGCGCGGGGTCATGACGTCCTCGGCGGTGCGCTCGGAGAACGACAGGGTGCGCTCGAGCAGGTCAGCGGTCTGCTCGTCGAGCACCCCCTCCTCGGCGGAGTGGCGCACGAGCGAGGTCAGCTCCTCCGGGGAGCGACCGACCGTGCCCTCCTCCTGCGGCTCGATGCCCATCGCCCGCAGGATCTTGTTCGCCGTGCCGTTGAGGAACGCGATGACGGGCTTGAGGACGACGGAGAAGACGTACTGCATGGGGGCGGCGATGCGCCCGGTGGCGAGCGGGATCGCGATCGCGAGGTTCTTCGGCACGAGTTCGCCGAAGATCATCGACAGCACCGTGGAGATGATGAGGGCGATCGCCAGGGCGATCGGCTCGGCCAATCCCGGGCCCGCACCCCACGACTCGAAGACCGGTGAGAGCATCCGCCCGAGCGAGGGCTCCATGAGGTAGCCGGTGAGCAGCGTGGTGATCGTGATGCCGACCTGGGCGGCCGAGAGCTGCGTCGACAGATGCGTCATCGACTGCCGCAGGGTCTTCGCTCCGACGACCCCGTCGGCCACGGCCTTGTCAGCGGTGTGCCGGTCGAGGGTGAGGAGGGAGAATTCGGCGGCGACGAAGATGCCCGTGCCGCAGATGAGAAGGAGGGCGAGGGCCAGGTACAGCCATTCCATCAGTGACGAGCCCCGCGTGACGAGACCTCGATGCGAGTGTCAACTCTGCCAACGACCCTTGTCAGAGGAGGATCGTCGTCTGGGGCGCCGGCTTCCCGCCGGCGGGGACTGTCACTGAGCATGGACCGATCTTACCAACTTCCCGCCAGCGGTCGACCCTCTTCGTACCCGGCAGCGCTCTGGACGCCGACGCTCGCCCGCTCGGCGAACTCGGTGAGGCTCTGCGCGCCGGCGTAGGTGAACGAGCTGCGGACGCCCGAGGTGATCGAGTCGAGGAGGTCCTCGACGCCGGGTGAGGCGGGGTCGATGTACATCGTCGACGAGGAGATGCCCTCTTCGAACAGTCCCTTGCGGGCCCGGGAGAACGCCGATTCCGTCCGCGTCCGGTTCGCCACCGCACGCGCCGAGGCCATGCCGAAGCTCTCCTTGTACCGGCGTCCCTCGCCGTCGACGAGGAGGTCGCCCGGGGATTCGTGGGTGCCGGCGAACCACGAGCCGATCATCACCTGGGAGGCCCCGGCGGCCAGCGCCAGCGCGACGTCGCGCGGGTAGCGCACTCCCCCGTCGGCCCACACGTGCGCGCGAGCTCGGCGCGGCCGCGGCGCATTCGGCGACGGCGGAGAACTGGGGGCGGCCGACGGCGGTCATCATCCGCGTCGTGCACATCGCGCCCGGCCCGACGCCGACCTTGACGATCTGGGCCCCGGCGGAGACGAGATCGCGCACGCCGTCGGCGGTGACGACGTTGCCCGCGACGATCGGCACCCCGAGGTCGGCGTCGGCGACGGCGGTGAGCACGTCGAGCATCTTGGCCTGATGGCCGTGGGCGGTGTCGACGACGAGGACGTCGGCCCCGGCGGCGACGAGCGCCTCGGCGCGCTGGGCGGCATTGCCGTTGACGCCGATCGCTGCGGCGATCCGAAGATTCCCGTCCGCGTCGAGGTTGGGAGTGTAGATCGAGGAGCGCAGGAGCGACTTCGGCGTCAGCGCGCCGAGGAGCTGCCCGGCGTCGTCGACGACCGCGGCATAGGAGGTCCGCGCGTCGTTCATCGTCTCGAACAACGTTTCGAGCGCGTGGGCGTCGGCCCAGTCGATCTCGTCGGCCCTGATGACCTGCGGGGAGGTCTCGGTGAGTTCGCCGACAGCGGTGAACCGGTCGACGTCGCGGAGGTTCGCGGCGTCGATGACGCCGACGAGGGAACCGGATCCGTCGACGACGGCGCCGAATCCGTGGGCGCGCTTGCCGAGCACGTGAAGCGCGGAGAGCACGGTGTCCTCGGGTGAGAAGCGGAGCGCGGATTCGAAGATCCGATCACGGCTCTTGACCCAGCGGATCGTGTCCTCGGCCGCGGTCAGGGGGATGTCCTGGGGAAGCACTGCCAGACCGCCTCGGCGGGCCATCGTCTCCGCCATCCGCCGCCCCGACACGGCGGTCATGTTGGCGGCCACGATGGGGGTCGGGGACCCTGTCGGATCGGTGGAGGTGAGGTCGACGTCGAAACGCGAGGTCAGCGACGAGGAATTGGGGACAAGGAACACGTCGGAATACGTGAGATCGTGTTCTGGTTGGTGTGAAATGAAACGCATAACACTATTGTCCCCTATGTGCACATTCGCAGGCACATCGCGTTACGCTGGTGTGTGTCGTATTGCAGCAATTCTTGAACAGGAAGTAGGCGATCAACGCCGTGTCCGTCAATACTCCGAACCGCACCGTCGACGACTTCGGGTCGAACGAGTGGTTGGTCGAGGAACTGTACGAACAGTTTAAGTCAGACAAGAACTCTGTGGACAAGTCCTGGTGGCCGTTCTTCGACGAGTACGAGAAGGCGAACGGAGCGGAGTCGGCGCAGACGACCTCCTCCGCATCCTCCTCGGCTGCGGATTCCGCACCCCAGTCCACGAGCTCGACGGCGAAGACGGCTGAGAAGTCCGCGCCGCAGGCGGAGAAGAAGGCCGGGGACGCCGCTGCCGCACCGCAGAGCACCGAGGCCGCCACCGCCGAACGCCCCGACTCGGTGCCCGCGAACAAGGAGACCTCGCGCGGGGTCTCGCCCTCCTCGGCGGAGACCGAGACGCTCAAGGCGGAGACGAAGTCCGTTCCCAAGGTCACGACGAAGGAACTCGAGCCCCAGCCCGCCCCCGAAGAGACGATCACCCCGCTGCGCGGCCCCGCGAAGCTCATCGCGAAGAACATGGAGGAGTCGCTCGAGGTGCCGACGGCGACCTCGGTGCGCGCGCTGCCGGCCAAGGCGCTCATCGACAACCGCATCGTCATCAACTCGCACCTCAAGCGCACCCGCGGCGGCAAGGTCTCCTTCACCCACCTCATCGGCTTCGCCGTGATCCGGGCGCTGAAGAACTTCCCGAGCATGAACGTCTCCTACGACGTGCGCGACGGCAAGCCGGCGATGGTCTCCCCGGCCCACGTCAACTTCGGCCTCGCGATCGACGTGCCGAAGAAGGACGGCACGCGCTCGCTGCTCGTCCCCAACGTCAAGGCCGCCGAGACCCTGACGTTCCGCCAGTTCGTCGACGCCTACGACGGCCTCGTCGACAAGGCCCGCAAAGGCAAGCTCACCGCTGACGACTTCGCCGGGACCACAGTGTCCCTGACGAACCCCGGCGGCATCGGCACCGTCCACTCGATCCCCCGCCTGACCAAGGGCCAGGGCGCGATCATCGGCGTCGGCGCACTCGACTACCCGGCCGAGTTCCAGGGCGCGAGCCAGCGCACGATCAACGACCTCGCCGTCTCGAAGGTGCTGACCCTGACCTCGACGTACGACCACCGCGTCATCCAGGGCGCCGGCTCCGGCGAGTTCCTCAAGCTCGTCCACGGCTACCTGCTCGGCGAGGACGGCTTCTACGACGACGTCTTCGAGTCCCTGCGCCTGCCGTACGAGCCGGTGCGCTGGGTGCCCGACGTCTCCGCCGAGGACCAGGACGACGTCAACAAGACCGCCCGCGTCATCGAGCTCATCGACGCCTACCGGACCCGCGGCCACCTCATGGCCAACATCGATCCGCTCGTCTACCGGCAGCGCTCGCATCCGGATCTCGACATCAATCAGCACGGCCTGACCCTGTGGGACCTCGAGCGCGAGTTCCCCACCGGCGGGTTCGGCGCCAAGCCGATGATGCCCTTCCGCAACATCCTCGGCCTGCTGCGCGAGAGCTACTGCCGCACGATCGGCTTCGAGTACATGCACATCGCCGACCCGCTGCAGCGCCGCTGGTTCCAGGCGAAGATCGAGGTCCCCCACCAGGAGTTCACCCGGTCGGAGCAGGGCCACATCCTCGGTCGCCTCAACGCGGCCGAGGCGTTCGAGACGTTCCTGCAGACGAAGTACATCGGGCAGAAGCGCTTCAGCCTCGAAGGCGGCGAGTCCGCGATCGTCCTCCTCGACGAGGTCCTCAACCAGTCCGCCGACGCCGGGCTCGAGGAAGTCGCGATCGGCATGGCCCACCGCGGCCGGCTCAACGTGCTCACCAACATCGCCGGCAAGTCGTACGCCCAGATGTTCCGCGAGTTCGACGGCACGATGTCGCCCGACAGCGTCCAGGGCTCCGGCGACGTCAAGTACCACCTCGGCACGCAGGGCTCGTTCACCTCGCCCTCGGGCAACTCGACGAACGTCTACGTCGCCGCGAACCCCAGCCACCTCGAGACGGTCGACCCCGTCCTCGAAGGCATCGTGCGCGCCAAGCAGGACGTCATCGACCAGGGCGAGTCCGGCTTCACCGTGCTCCCCGTCCTCGTCCACGGCGATGCCGCCTTCGCCGGTCAGGGAGTCGTCGCCGAGACGCTCAACCTCTCCGAGCTGCGCGGCTACCGCACGGGCGGGACGATCCACATCATCATCAACAACCAGGTCGGGTTCACGACGCCGCCCGCCTCGGCGCGCTCGTCGTTCTACTGCACGGACATCGCGAAGTCGATCAACGCCCCGATCCTCCACGTCAACGGGGACGACCCCGAAGCCGTGGTCCGCGCGGCCCGCCTCGCCTTCGAGTACCGCCAGGAATTCAACCGCGACGTCGTCATCGACCTCGTCTGCTACCGCCGCCGCGGCCACAACGAGGGCGACGATCCGTCGATGACCCAGCCGCTCATGTACTCCCTCATCGAGAAGAAGGGGTCGGTGCGCAAGCTCTACACCGAATCCCTCGTCGGCAGGAAGTGCATCACCGACGATGAGGCCGCCGAGGCGCTCAAGGACTACCAGTCGAAGCTGGAGTCCGCGTTCGCCGAGACGAAGGCCGCGGAGTCCGGCTCGGGCAAGGGCACGGCGTTCAACGCCCCGCATCAGCCCAGCGACATCGAAGCGCTCAACGACGTCTCGACGGCGATCAGCGCGGAGACCCTGACCCGCATCGGCGATGCCTTCGTCGACATCCCCGAGGGCTTCACGGTCCACAAGAAGCTGCGCGCGCTCCTCGAGAAGCGCAAGGAGATGGCGCTGCACGGCGGCATCGACTGGGGCTTCGCCGAGCTCATCACCTTCGGCTCGCTCCTCATGGACGGCGTCCCCGTCCGGCTGGCCGGCCAGGATTCGCGCCGCGGCACGTTCGTCCAGCGCCACTCGGTGCTCATCGACTCCGTCAACGGCAACGAGTGGACGCCGCTGCAGAACCTCAGCGACGACCAGGCCCGCTTCTACGTCTACGATTCGCTGCTGAGCGAGTACGCGGCCGTGGGCTTCGAGTACGGCTACTCGGTCGAGCGCAAGGACGCCCTCGTGGCGTGGGAGGCGCAGTTCGGCGACTTCGCCCAGGGGGCGCAGTCGGTCATCGACGAGTTCATCTCCTCCTCCGAGCAGAAGTGGCAGCAGAACTCCGGTGTCGTCATGCTCCTGCCCCACGGCTACGAGGGTCAGGGACCCGACCACTCCTCGGCGCGCATCGAGCGCTACCTGCAGCTGTGCGCGGAGTCGAACATGACCGTGGCCTACCCGTCCTCGGGTGCCTCGTACTTCCACCTCATGCGCCGTCACGCGCTGACGCCGAACAAGCGGCCCCTCATCGTCTTCACCCCGAAGTCGATGCTGCGCCTCAAGGCGGCGGCGAACTCGCCCGAGGACTTCACCTCCGGGAAGTTCGAGGCGATCATCGACGACCCGGCCGTCGACGCGGACAAGGTGAAGAAGATCGTGCTCGTCTCCGGCAAGCTCTACTGGGAGCTGCTGGCGCAGCGGGAGAAGAACGGCGACGACACGACCGCGCTCGTGCGCGTCGAGCAGCTCTACCCGCTCGACGACGAGGCGATCACCGCGGTGCTCGACCGCTACCCGGCCGATGCCCAGCTCGTGTGGGCGCAGGAGGAGCCGGAGAACCAGGGTGCGTGGCCGTTCATGGCCCTCAACCTCACTCCCCTCCTCGGTGGGCGCGATCTCACCCTCGTTTCCCGTCCCGCCTCGGCGTCGACGGCGACGGGTCTGAAGAACGTGCACGAACTCCAGCAGCAGGAGGTCGTCGGGCGGGTCCTCCAGAAGTGAGCTCGGAGACCTCGACGACGATCGCCGTGGTCGGTGGCCCTCTGGTCGCCGGCCACGGCGATGGCCGCGGTCTCGGCTGGGTCGGCAGAGTCACCGCACGGACCCTGCCGAGTCTGCCCGGCCTGCGCGTCTACCCGCTGGCGGTCGGCAGCGAGGACTCTGCGGGCCTCCACTCGCGGGCGATGGCCGAGGCGTCCCTGCGCTTCAGCCCCGAGGGCGACAATCGCCTCGTCCTCGCCCTCGGCACCGGAGACCTCGATTCCGGGCGCTCGGTCGCCCGGGCCCGCCTCGACGTCGCCAATGTCCTCGACGAGGCGCTGTCGCGGAAGGTCTCCGCATTCGTCATCGGTCCTCCCCCGGACCACGGCTCCGACCGCAACCGCGGGATCGCCGAACTCAACACGAGCTTCTCCGATGTCGCGAAGCGCCGCGGCATCGCCTACGTCGACACGTTTACGCCGCTCCACGGCCATCCAGTGTGGCAGCGCGAGCTCGCCTCGTCCCACGACCGGCTGCCCGCCCAGGAGGGGTACGGACTGCTCGCCTGGCTGGTCCTCCATCGCGGCTGGTTCCCGTGGCTGGGTGTGCGCGACGTCATCGGCGACGACGCCTGAGACCGGGCCGGAGTCCGGGCCGGACGGGCTCCTGCCTCCTCCCGGGCATCCGGTGCGCACACGCGTGCCGTGGACTTGGTCCCGGTCACGGGAACGTGAAACAATGAACCGTCCAATCGAAGGAGAACCGCTATGAGCAAGCGAGGCCGCAAGCGCCGCGATCGCCGTCGTTCGAATGCCAACCACGGCAAGCGTCCGAACAGCTGAGAAGTGAGTGCACCACCGGGTGCACGACAAGGCGGGGAGAGTCATCATGACTCTCCCCGCCTTCGTTCTCGGTGCGCTCAGCGCTGCCAGCGCACCTGCTCGACGGCGATGCGCCGCCGGATCTTCTCCTTGAGTCCCAGAGGAGCCTCCTCCCGACCGCAGGACCGGCGCACGACCTCCTTGAGCATCGCTTCGATCTCGTACTCGTCGTGGCAGGCCGGGCAGTGCTCGAGATGGATCGAGATCTCGCGGATCTCGGTCGTCGTCAGCTCCCCGTCGAGGTAATGGTAGATGCGCATGAGGGATTCAGCCCGCATGCTCTCGCAGCAGTCTCCGTTGTTCACTTCGCACCTCCCTCGGCGTCCTTGGTGCCGAAGCCGCGATCGGCGGCGTATTCCGCGAGCATCTCGCGCAGCTGCCGGCGGCCGCGGTGCAGGCGCGACATCACGGTGCCGATCGGGGTGTCCATGATCTCCGCGATCTCCTTGTACGGCAGGCCTTCGACATCGGCGTAGTAGACGACCATGCGGAAGTCCTCGGGCAGCGCCGAGAGGGCGTCCTTGATGTCGGAGTCGGGCAGGTGGTCGAGGGCTTCGAGTTCGGCCGAGCGTCCCTCGGAGGAGGTGTGGCTCGCGGCCTGGGCGATCTGCCAGTCCTCGATGTCCTCGCTGCCGTGCTCCTGCGGCTGGCGCTGCTTCTTGCGGTAGTTGTTGATGAAGGTGTTGGTGAGGATCCGGTAGAGCCACGCCTTGAGGTTCGTGCCGGGAGTGTACTGGTGGAAGGCGGCGTAGGCCTTCGCGTACGCCTCCTGCACGAGGTCTTCGGCATCGGCGGGATTCCGTGTCATCCTCAGGGCCGCGGCGTAGAGCTGGTTGAGGTATTCGAGAGCGTCGCGCTCGAAGCGGGCCGAGCGCTCGGCCTCGGTTTCGTCGACTTCTTTGACTGATTCGGTCATCACCGACAATGGTACGCCCGTTCTCTCCAACACGGCAGTGGCACTCACGAAAGTCCTCCTCACCCGGCCTGTGTGACAGCACCCGCGGACCCCTGGTGGGCCGCGGCGCTCGACCGGTCATTCACAGTGTCGTGTCAACGTTTCGGCGCTGTCCCGATATTCCCCGACAGCGGCTATGCTTGCGGGTGAGATGCCCGACAACAGTCGCAGAAAGGAACCCTGTGTCTCCCATTCGTCTCATCGCCCGTCCCATGCTCGCCGCCGGCTACATCAGCAACGGCATCAGCCGTCTCCGGCACCCCGAAGCGGCCACCGCCTCGATCGGCCCACTGCTCGCCCAGGCGCGCAAGCGCGTCGACATCCCCTTCGACGCCACGACGGTCGCGCGAGCCACCGGTGCCGCCCAGGTCGCCGCCGGCTCGCTGCTGGCGATCGGACGCTTCCCCCGGCTCAGCGCCTCGGTGCTCGTCGGCACCTACCTGCTCGACACCATCGGTGAGCGCATCGCCGCGGAGAAGGCGACGTCGAAGGAGGAGAAGCGCGAGCGCCTCGAACGCACCCTCACCCGCACCTCGATGCTCGGCGGCGCGCTGCTCGCCAGCGTCGACACCGACGGCAAGCCGGGCCTGTGGTGGCGCACGCAGCATGCCGCCGAGGACCTCTGGTCCTCGGTCGAGAACACGTCGAAGCAGGCAATGAGTGCCCTTGGCGTCGACTGAGCCTCCCCTGCCCGTCACCGGTGACTGGCGTCCGCCGCGGGCGCCCGACGCGGTCAGCGCCGTCGTCACGGTCCCCGGTTCGAAGTCGCTGACCAACCGCTACCTCGTCCTCGCCGCGCTCGCGGAGTCCGACTCCGTGATCCGCGGCTGGCTCGCCAGCCGGGACACGCAGCTGATGATCGCCGCGCTCGGCAGCCTCGGCGCGCAGATCACCGAGGTCGACGGGGCGCTCCACGTGACTCCCATCGACTTCTCCGCCGCGGCCGATGCCGGGCCTGCGGTCGTCGACTGCGGCCTGGCCGGCACCGTCATGCGCTTCGTGCCCCCGATCGCGGCGGCCACCGGTCGTGAGGTCGTCATCGACGGCGACGAGCAGGCCAGGGTGCGGCCGATGGGCGTGACGATCGATTCGCTCACCCGCCTCGGCGCGGACATCACTGCGACCGGAGACTCGCTGCCGCTGACGATCCATGCCGGTTCCGCTCTGCGCGGCGGTCACCTCGAGATCGCCGCGGGCGCGTCGAGCCAGTTCGTCTCCGGCCTCCTGCTCGCGGCTCCGGCGATGCCGCTGGGACTCGAGCTGCGCAACACCGGGCAGGCCGTGCCGAGCCGCCCTCACATCGACATGACGCTGGAGGTCCTCGCCGATGCCGGCGTCGACGTCAGCGAACCCGAGGACGAGCACTGGGTCGTCGAACCCGGCCTGCCGCGCGGTCTCGACGTCGTCGTCGAACCGGATCTGTCGAATGCGGCGGCCTTCCTCGCCGCTGCCCTCGTCACCGGCGGTGAGGTGACGATCACCGGGTGGCCGGCGCACACGACCCAGGCCGGTGATGATTTCCGCCGCATCGCCGAGGCGTTCGGCGCCGCCGTCGACCTCGATCGGCACGGTCTGCGGGTGCGCGGGCCGCATCGCCTGCGCCCGGTCGATCTCGATCTCTCCGCCGTCGGCGAGCTCACCCCGGTCGTCGCCGCTGTCGCCGCACTGGCCCCCGGCACCTCGCACCTGTCCGGGATCGGGCATCTGCGCGGCCATGAGACCGACCGGCTCGCGGCGCTGACCCGGGAGCTCACCGCCCTCGGCGTGGGAGTCGACGAGGAGCCCGCGGCGCTGACGATCACGGGCGCCCGCCCGGGTGCGGGCACCTGGCACACGTACCACGACCACCGCATGGTCATGGCCGGGGCCGTCCTCGCGCTCGTCGCCGAGGGCATCGTCATCGAGAATGCCGGCACCGTGGCGAAGACGCTGCCGGAGTTCACCCTCCTGTGGGAGGACATGCTGGGCCACGGGGCCTGAGATGGCGCGCATCTTCCGTGACGAGGACTATCGTCCGCGGCCCAACCGCAAAGGGTCGCGGCCGCGGACGAAGAACCGTCCGAGCCACGACTCCGCGGCGCTCGGCCTCGTCACCGCCGTCGACCGGGGACGCTACCGGATCGTCCTGGCCGACGACACCGGCGCCTTTCCCGAGGACGGCCGGGCCGTCACCGCTGTGCGGGCATCGCATCTGCGCCGTCAGGCCGTCGTGCCCGGTGACATCGTCAAGGTCGTCGGCGACACCTCGGGCGACGAGGGCACGCTCGCGCGCCTCGTCGAGATCACCCCGCGCCGCACCCTGCTGCGCCGCAGCGCCGACGACACCGACCCGACCGAGCGCGTCATCGTCGCCAACGTCGACATCATGGGCATCGTCACCGCCACGGTCGATCCCGAGCCTTCCTACGGCCTCATCGACCGCGCTCTGGCCGCGGCGATCGATGCGGGGATCACTCCGCTCATCGTCGTGACGAAGACCGACCTCGCCCCCGCTGAGGACATCGAGCGCCGCTTCTCGATGGCCGACGTCGACATCGTCTCCTCGGGGCTGCGCGAGGACGGCACGCTCTCCGATGACGCCGTCGCCGGTCGCCTCGCCGATCACATCAGCGTCCTCGTCGGCCATTCCGGGGTCGGCAAATCGACGCTGACGAACGCGCTCGTGCCCGCCGCTGATCGCGCCACCGGCCACGTCAACGACGTCACCGGCCGTGGTCGGCACACGTCGTCGTCGGCCGTGTGCCTGCCCCTGACGACCGGCGGCTGGCTCATCGACACCCCCGGCGTGCGCAGCTTCGGACTCGCCCACGTCGACCGCGACGGTCTCATCGCGGCGTTCCCGGAGCTCACCGAGGCGACCACCGAGTGCCCGCGCGGCTGCACCCATCTCGCCGACGCCCCTGGATGCCGCCTCGACTCATGGGTGGCCGAGGGCCGGGCCGGGCCGGGCGGGGTCTCACGGCTGGAGTCGCTGCGCCGGCTGCTGTCGAACGCTGGCTAGAGTGGAGGGATGAACGACCTCGACCTCGCACTCGACCTCGCCGACCTCGCTGACTCCCTGAGCCTCTCCCGCTTCGTCGCCGCCGACTTCACAGTCGAGACGAAACCGGACCTCACCCCCGTCACCGAATGCGATCGGGCCGTCGAAGAGGCGATCGTCGACCGCCTGCGCCTGACCCGGCCCGACGACAGCGTCCTCGGTGAGGAGTTCGGGTCGCACGGGACCTCCTCACGCCGCTGGATCATCGATCCCATCGACGGCACGAAGAACTATGTGCGCGGGGTGCCCGTATGGGCGACGCTCATCTCCCTCTACGACGGGGAGACTCCGCTCGTCGGCGTCGTCTCGGCTCCGGCGCTCGGCAGGCGGTGGTGGGCGGCCGCGGGCGCGGGGGCCTTCGCCTCGGCGATCGGGGGCCCGGCCCGTCGCATCACGGTCTCCGAGGTCGGGGACCTCGCCGATGCGTCTCTTTCCTTCGCTTCCCTGGGCGGCTGGCGCGACCTCGGTGTCCGCGAGGAATTCATCGCACTGACCGACCGGCTGTGGCGCACCCGCGGATACGGGGACTTCCTCTCCTATATGCTCGTCGCCGAGGGCGCGGTCGACATCGCGTGCGAACCCGAGCTCGCGCTCTACGACATGGGAGCGCTCGTCCCGATCGTCAGCGAAGCCGGCGGCACCTTCACGAGCACGACGGGCGTGACGGGACCGTTCGGCGGCAATGCGGTCGCAACGAACGGCCTCCTCCACGAGACCGTCCTCGACGCCCTCGGCCGCGTGGCTCCGGAGGGATTCTGACATGGACCGGGATCGGACGAGGCCGAACCTCGACCGTGCGCCGCTGTGGCGGGAAATGGCCGCAGCCGCCGGCCTCATCGGCAGCGACGGCGCGATCGCCGAGACGATCTACGGCCAGATGACGGCGCTGGCGACAGCCACCGGGGCGGTCAACCTCGGCCAGGGAGCGCCGGGCACCGACGCTCCCCCGGAGCTCATCGCCGCCACGACCGCGGCGATGGACGAGGGGATCAACCAGTACGCCCCCGGCCAGGGCCACCCGGTTCTGCGGGAGGCCGTCGCCGCACAGCGGGCCCGGGACTTCGGTCAGGCGGTCGACCCCGCTGACGTGCTCATCACCTGCGGAGCGACCGAGGGGCTGACGGCGGCGGTGCTCGCCCTCGTCCCCGCGGGCCGTGTCGTGACGTTCGAGCCGTTCTACGACGGGTATCCTGCGGCCGTCGCCGCGGCCGGCGGAGTGCTCTCGACGGTGCCCATCCTCCCTG
Source organism: Brevibacterium sp. LAARM2_SD2 (assembly GCF_057364785.1). Classification (NCBI taxonomy): domain Bacteria; kingdom Bacillati; phylum Actinomycetota; class Actinomycetes; order Micrococcales; family Brevibacteriaceae; genus Brevibacterium; species Brevibacterium sp. LAARM2_SD2. Next base: position 26,467 of record NZ_JBNFOM010000028.1, read on the forward strand.
ATGGGACCGGTGGATTCCACCCCGATTGGGAGGAGTTCGACCGCGTCATGACCTCCGCTCCCCCGGTCTCCCTCATCATCGTCAACACGCCCCACAACCCGACCGGCTTCGTCTTCTCAGCGGATGACCTCGCGCGCATCGGGGATGCGGCGACGGCTGCGGATGCGTGGGTCCTCACCGATGAGGTCTACGAGGAGCTCATCCTCGCCCCCTCCGACCATGTTCCCCCGGCCGTCGCGGTGAGCGATCCGGCCCGTGTCGTCACCGTCTCCTCGGCGGGCAAGAGCTGGAACATCACCGGGTGGAAGCTCGGCTGGGTCATCGCCGAGAGGCCGGTGCGGGAGGCGATCCAGGCGGTCAAGCAGTTCCTCACCTTCACCGGGGGCGGGCCGATGCAGATCGGCCTCGCTCGCGTCCTCGAGTCCGGCAGCGGGTTCACAGCTGTGAATCGGGAATCGCTGCGGGCCCGCGCCGAGGTGCTCGTTCCCGCATGTGCGAGCGTGCCGGGCGCTGCCGTGTCGATTCCGGCGGCCGGGTACTTCACGGTCGTCGACTTCGCCGCGCTCACCGAACTCGATGCGTTCGCGCTCAATGAACTGCTCGCTCGGGAGCACGGGGTCGTCGGCATCCCCGTGCCGGCGCTCTGCCGGCCGGGATCGACTGCCGCACAGACGTACCGCAGTGCGATCCGGTATTCGTTCTGCAAGTCCCCGACCGACGTCGACGAGGGTGCCCGGCGCATCGCCCTGCTGGCCGAGGCGCTCCGGACGGATCCGGACCTGCTGCGCCGCCGTTGACGCGCAAGTTCCCTCGTCCGGCCGCCCGGCAGTTCTGCCGTCATTGTCCAGCTACCGTCCGCCGGTGGAGGGTCGCAGCGGCGTGGTCAGCGCTTCGGCCCTCGATGTCCCCTCACCGGTCTCGGACACGACGGACGCGGAGACATGACGAAGGCGGACCGCCTCAGCGGTCCGCCTTCGTCATGCGGTCGGCACTGTCGCAGGCAGCGATCAGGCCTTCGTCAGCTCGAGGTCGAGGACGATCTTGATCTTGTCGGAGACGAGGAGCTCGCCACCGCCGAGGACGGCCGAGAACTCCATGCCGAACTCCTTGCGGTCGACGGTCGCCGACGCCGTGAGACCGGCCACCTCGTTGCCCATCGGGTCGGTTGCGACACCGTGGAACTCGCTGTCGAACGCGACCTGCTTGGTCACGCCGCGCATCGTCAGTTCGCCTTCGAGCTCGAAGTCCTCGCCCGATTCGGCCTTGACTCCGGTCGACTTGAAGGTGAGCTTCGGGTGCTCGTCGGCGGCGAAGAAGTCGCTCGTCTTCAGGTGCTGGTCGCGCTGCTCGTTGCGGGTGTTGATCGACTCGACGACGGCCTCGGCGGTCACCGAGCTGTCCTCGAGGGAGTCGCCGACCTCGACGGTGCCGGAGATGTCCTCGAAGTTGCCGCGGACCTTCGACACGCCGGCGTGGCGGGCGGTGAAGGTGAACTCGGAGTGGTTCGGATCGATGTTCCAGGTGCCGGCGGTGAGTCCCTTGGGAAGTGCGGTCATGATCTCTGCTTCTCCTTATGGTTGAAATTTGAAGTACGCGGATGACTATAGTTCAGTTTTCAACTACATGCAAGCTCTGCGCGCCGCAGCGTGTGCGACCCCGCAGACCTCCCCTCACCCTCGGGCGGACGAGTGAACCCAAGGTTACCTTGTGGCAAAGGTCACGCGACGAGAATTTTGCGCAGGAATTACGCTCGTGTAATGTTGAGACCACGCCGCGGGGTGGAGCAGTTCGGTAGCTCGCCGGGCTCATAACCCGGAGGTCGGAGGTTCAAATCCTCCCCCCGCCACCACAGTGGCAGAACCCCCAGTCAGTTCATCTGGCTGGGGGTTCTTCTCATTCACGCACGCCCCGGCAAGGTGAGGTTAGACTAACCTGGTGAAAACTTCCAAGCCTTCCCGCGCGCTCTCCGCTGCGGCCGCTCTGCTCACTCTGACCCTCCTCGCCTCCGGCTGCGCGGCGGCCGACGATTCCGCGGGCGACTCCGCCGGCAGCACCGACGTCGCAGCGGGCGGCAAGGAGTTCGGCACCGCCGATGAGAAGACCGCCGCACTCGGCAGCGACGCCGCGCCCGGCGAGTTCCCGCGCACCGTCGACCATGCGCTCGGCACCACGGAGATCGAGAAGCGGCCCGAACGCGTCGTCGTCCTCGACACCGGAGAACTCGATGATGTCCTCGCCCTCGGCATCACCCCGGTGGGCATGGTGACGACCGAAGGCGCACAGCCCGTCCCCTCCTACCTCGCCGAGGAGACGCAGGGCGTGGAGACCGTCGGAACGATCAGCGAACTCGACCTCGAGAAGATCGCCTCGCTCGAACCGGACCTCATCCTCGGCAGCCAGCTGCGTGCGGAGAAGCTCTACGACGAGCTCGAGGCGATCGCGCCGACGGTCTTCTCCATCCGCCCCGGGTTCCCGTGGAAGGAGAACTTCCTCCTCGTCGGCGACGCCCTCGGCCTCGAAGAGGAGGCGACGGCCGAGCTCAACGAGTACGGACGTGAGGTCAAGGCCCTGGGCGATTCCGTGACCGGCGATCCGACGATCTCCCTCGTCCGGTTCATGCCCGGGAAGCTGCGCCTCTACGGCAATGCCTCTCTCATCGGCGTCATCCTCGCCGATGCCGGCCTCGCGCGTCCCGAGACCCAGAACGTCGATGATCTCGCCGTCGAGATCTCCCCCGAGAAGCTCGACGAGGCCGACGGTGACGTCATCTTCTACTCGAGCTACGGCGAACCCGGCGCCACCGGGGAGACCGAGGCGCTGCAGACGAGCCAGTGGACGAACCTGCCGGCGGTCAGGGACGGCAGAGCCTACCGCGTCGATGACGACGTGTGGTTCCTCGGACTCGGGCCGATCGGGGCCAAGCAGGTCGTCGAGGATCTCGACCGATACCTCGCACAGTAGCGGTCCCCGCAGCCGGTTCTCCCAACCGGTTCCGCGCGGCAGCGGTCCGCGCAGCCGGTCCCCCGAAGCCGGTCCCCCGACGACGACGGCCCCGGAAGGATGTCTCCTTCCGGGGCGTCGTGTCAGCCGAGCTGCGGGCTCACTCCCGCGTCGGGTCAGTTGCCTCCCTGATCGGGTGCCGGCGATTCGGGCGGTGCCGTCGCCCCGCCGTCCTCGGCGAGCGAGGGATCGGCGGCGATCGCATCGTCGATCGCCTGCTTGAGGCGGTCCTGAGCCTTGCCGTAGGCCTCGAAGTCTCCGGCCTTGAGCGCGGCGTCGGAGTCCTCCATCGCCTGGCGCGCCTCCTGCAGGGCTTCGTTGAGGCCCTGGTCGGCGGGCTGTCCGCCACCGCCGCCGTCGCCGCCCGAGGAGCCGGAGGTCCCGCCTCCGCCCTCGGTGCCGGCGTCACCGGCCTGGGCGCCGGAGTCACCGCCGAACACCTGGTCGAGCGCCTCGTCGAGGGTCGGGGCGAACCCGATGTTCTCACCGAAGGCGACGAGCACGTGCTGGAGCAGCGGGTAGGACGTGTCACCGGCTGACCGGACGTAGACCGGCTGGACGTAGAGCAGACCGCCGCCGAGCGGAAGCGTGAGCAGGTTGCCGTTCTGGACCTGCGACTCACCCTGCCGCAGCAGGTTGAGGCTGCGCTGGACATCAGGGGCGGTGTTGAAGTTGTTCTGCGCCTGACCGGGACCGGGCACAGTGGTGTTGCGCGGCAGCTGGAGGAGCCTGAGCTTGCCGTAGCTCTCCGCGATGTCACCCGGCGTCGACCCCGCATCCGCATCCGCGGACAGGAAGCCCGTGAGGTTGTTCCGCGACTGGCCCTCCGAGGACTGCGCGGGGATGTAGGAGCTGGTGAGCGAGAACGACGGGGATTCCTGACCCGGCATCTGCAGAGTCATGTAGAACGGCGGCTGGGTCAGTCCGCTGTTGGCCCGGCGCGTCGGATCGGTCGGCAGGGCCCAGAAGTCCTGGCCGGTGTAGAACTCGCTGGCCGAGGTCACGTGGTAGCGGGTGAGCAGCTCACGCTGGACCTTGAAGAGGTCCTCCGGGTACCGCACATGGCTCATGAGGTCACCGGACATGTCCGAGGCGGCTTGATGAGGCCCGGGAAGATCTTCATCCACGTCTTGAGCACGGGATCGTTCTCATCCCACTGGTACATGTCGACCGAACCGTCGTAGGCGTCGACGGTGATCTTCACGGAGTTCCGGATGTAGTTGACCTCTTCGTCCGGCAGGGTGGCCACGGTTCCCGGCGCCGAGGCGGTCGTCGAGTCCTCGGTCGCCTCCTGGAGGGGCTGCGGGGTCGAATACGGGTAGTCCTTCGCCGTCGTGTAGCCGTCGAGGATCCACTTGATCTTCCCGTCGACGACCGCCGGGTAGGGGTCGCCGTCGATCTTGAGGAACGGGGCGAGCTTCTCCACACGCGAGCGCGGGTGGCGTTCGTAGAGGATCTGCGAATCGGCGTTGACCGCGTCGGAGAGGAGGATCTGCTCGTCCTGGTACTTCAGGGCGTAGGCGAGGCGGTTGAAGATGCTGCCGACCGACGGGCCGCCGTCGCCCTGGAAGGTGTTGTTGACCTGACCGGAGCCGCTGTCCTCATCGGACGGGTAGTCGAGTTCGCGCGGGGTCGACCCCTCCGGGCCGCCGACGATCGAGTACTCCGGGGAGCTCTCACCGAAGTACACGCGGGGCTCGTACTCGGGGAAGTCACCGCGCGGCGGAATGTCGGACTCCATGAACGTCGGCTCGCCGTCGGGGTTGCGCTGGTTGCCGTTGGCGGCGACGACACCGAAGCCGTGCGTGTAGACGATCGCCCGGTTGTACCAGCTCTGGTTGTTCACCGAACTCGGGCTGAGCTCGCGCACCGCGATGACGGTGTCGCGCATCTGCCCGTCGATGTTGTACCGGTCGACGTCGAGCTGCGCGGGGAACGAGTAGTAGGGCCGGACCTGCTGCAGCTGGCGGAAGGTGTCGGAGACGAGGTTGGGATCGAGCAGACGGATCGAGGCCGCGGTCTCGGCATCGGCGCGCAGGGCGCCCGCTTCGCCGCTCGTGCTCGGCTCGTACGGGGTCACCTCGATGTCGTTGAAGTCGAAGGCCTCACGGGTGGCGTCGATGTTGCGCTGGATGTACTCGGACTCGAGGCTCTGCTGCGAGGGGTTGACCTGGAACTGCTGCAGGAGCGCCGGGTAGGCGATGATCGACACACCGCCGAGGACGAGGAGGGTGAGGGTGGCGATGATCGAGATCCGCCAGTTGCCCTTCCACGCGGTGTAGACGAAGAGGAGCGCGACGAGCACCGCCGCGATCGCGACGATCGCCATCGCCGGCAGCGCCGCCCGGTCGTCGACGTAGGTCGCGCCGGGCACGATGCCGCCGGACCCGGTGAGCCGGTCGTAGCGGCTCAGCCAGAGACGTCCCGCCTGGACGAGGACGAGCAGAGCCACGGTGATGCCGATCTGCCACTGCGCGGTCTTCGTCAGGATGACCCCGCGCTGCTCGCCGGGCCGGATGCCGCCGAAGAGGTAGTGAGCGACGAGGGCGGCGATGAGCGAGAGGACGAGCGCCATCCCGAGCTGATCGCCGACGAGGCGCAGACCGGGCAGCACGAAGACATAGAAGGACTTGTCGATGCCGAACTGCGGATCGGTCTCCCCGAAGGACGACGCGTTCATCCATTCGAGGACGACGTTCCACTGCGCCGAGGCGGTGATGCCGGCGAGGATGCCGACGACGGCGGGGATCGCCAGGTCGCGACCGACGCAGGGGTTCGATGGCCTCACGGTAGCGGTCGAGGTTCTCCTGCCGCGGTGTCGTGGGGGCGTAGACGGGACGGTTGCGGTAGGCCAGGTGGAGGCTCAGCCACACCGGCACGGCCATGACGAGGAAGCCGGCGGCGAACGTGATGCCGCGGGTGAACCACATCGTGCGGAAGACCTCGGAGGCGCCGAGCTGACCGAACCACAGGACCTCGGTGTAGACCTGGGTGAACGCGATGAAGGCGACGAGGAGGATCGCCACCGACACCAGTGTCAGCAGCAGTGGCGACCGCCGTGATCCTGATCCGGGCATCTTCGCGGAGGAGGGTGAGGACGTGGTGCTCACTGCTGACCTTTCTCGTTGGTGGTGTCACCGGACGTGCACGACTTCAGCTGGGACGTGTCTCCGGTGGCATAGCTTTCGACGGCGGAGCGGGCGTCGTCGAGGGTGTCGATGCGGGCGACGGTGATCTGCGACTGATCGGCGGCCCCGATCACCTCGGCGCAGTTCTCGGCGGGTGAGAGGAAGAGCGTGGCGCCCTTCGCGGTGGCGGCGGCGACCTTCTGCCGGGCCCCGCCGATGGGGCCGACGGTGCCGGCGGGATCGATCTCGCCGGTGCCGGCGACGTGCTTGCCGCCGGTCATCGAGCCGGGGGTGAGTTCGTCGACGATCGCCAGGGCGAACATCGTCCCGGCCGAGGGCCCGCCGATCCCCTCGACGTTGAAGGACACGTCGACCGGGAAGTCGAACTGCTGCCGCATCATGATGCCGATGGCATTGCGACCGTCGATGGTCGCCGGGTCGAGGCTGAGATCGACCTCGGAGCCGTCGCGCTCGACGACGAGATCGACGGTGTCGGAGTCCTGTACGGTCGTGCTCATCGTCGCAGGCGCCGCCGAGTCGTTCTCGAGCGAGGTCCCGTTGACGGAGACGAGACGGTCGCCCTTGTTCAGCTTGCCCTCGGCCGGGGACCCGGGCGTGACCTCGTCGACGAGGAGGTCGACGGTGTAGGGCATGTCGAGTTCGCCCATGGCCGCGGCGACGGCGACGTCCTGACTCGATGTCATCTCCACCGTGTTCGCCTCGGTGACCTGCTCGCGCGTCGTGTCGAGCGGGTAGTAGGCCTCGGTGGGCACGACCGTCTCCTGACCGTCGATGAGCGCGCCGAGGGCCTGGGTCGCGTACGTGTCGCGACCGGGACCGCCGCTGACGGCCACTGTGAGCATGTCGATCTCACCGCTCGTCGGGTAGGTCTGGGCACCGGAGACGCTGATCATGGGCTTGCCCTGGTAGTCGCCGAGGGTGTTGAACACCGGCCCGGGCAGCTGCAGCATGTAGGGAATCGGGATGAGCACGGCCAGCGCGATGAGCAGGTAGGTCATGACCCCCGCCGAGGTGGCGAAACGGGGCGAGCGTCGACGGGATCGGCTCCGTGGGGCGGGTGCCTGGACAGGCACCGCTCGGGGGGCATTCTCTGACATGGATTCCTTTCGGTGCACCGCGTCACCAGTCTAGTTGAAAGGCGACGCGCGACTTCTCAGACTCCTTACGCCCGGTGCGAACACGCACCCCTTTCGCCGGGTGCGAACATGGAGCGAAACTTCGCGCGATTGGGAAGCTTCGCACATGTCCCGAGGTTAACGTGGTGATGACTACGATTCTCGAAGGCGCGTGAGACCATGAGCGACGACAAGTCCAACGACAACAGCAACGAGCAGAACCCGTTCGAGCAGATCTTCGGAATGCTCTTCGGCCAGGGCGGTCCCGGCAATCCGGGCGGTCCCGGCCAGGGCGCCTCCGGTCCGCAGGGTTTCAACATCGACCCGGCGATGATGGCGACGATCATGAGCCAGATGCAGGGTCTCTTCGGCCAGGGAGCCGACCCGAGCGCGCAGGCGACGCAGATCGCGCTGCGCAGCGTGCCCTCGCCGGATCCCGCGGTCAGCGATGACGCCGCGCATGCCGCGACGGATGCGTTCCGCCTCTCCGAACTCTGGCTCGCCGAGGCGACCGACCTGTCCGTGGCCAACCGCGCAACTGCGACCCTGACCCGCGCCGACTGGGTCAAGCGGACGATGCCCGGGTGGCAGAAGTTCGTCCTCCCGATCAAGGAGAACATGTCGACGGCGCTCACCGACACCCTGCAGACGCAGGTGCCCGAGGAGATGAAGAGCATCCTCGCCGGTGCCTCGTCGATGTTCTCGACGATGAGCGATTCGATGTTCGCGATGCAGATCGGCCAGGCCGTCGGCGCCCTGTCGGAGAGCGTCCTGACCGGCACCGAGGTGGGCCTGCCCCTCCTCCCCCACGATCAGGCCGTGCTCGTCGAGGCGAACATCGCCGCCTTCGCCGAGGAGATCGACGTCGACATCTCCCAGGTCCGCATCTACCTCGCCGCCCAGGAGCTCGCCCATCTCGCCCTCTTCGAACGCGCCCCGTGGCTCGCCGCCCAGGTGGAGACCGCGCTGACGAGGTATGCGCAGGGGCTCAAGGTCGACACCTCGCAGATCGAGGAGATGGCCTCGTCGATCGATCCGTCGAACATCTCCGATCTCAGCGACAACATCCGCCAGGGACTCTTCAATCCGCCGACGACCGATGAGCAGAAGCGGGCGCTGACGACGCTGGAGAACCTCCTCGCCGTCATCGCCGGCTGGGTCGACGTCGTCGTCTTCGCCGCGAGCGACAAGCTGCCGGCCCGCGAGCAGATCCGCGAAGCGCTGCGGAGGCGACGGGCGACGGCCGGACCGGCGGAGAAGACCTTCTCGACGCTCGTGGGCCTTCAGCTCAACCCGCGTCGGCTCCGCGATGCCGCCGCTCTCTTCGCCTACCTCGAATCGCAGGGCGGCGCCGAGGCGCGCGACAACGTCTTCACCCACCCCGACCTGCTGCCGACGACCGAGGACCTCGACGATCCGCTCGGCTACAGCGAACGCCGTCAGGCCGAATGGGCGGGCGACTCGACGCTCGACGAGGCGCTCAGTCGCATCCTCGCCGAAGGCACCGACGGCGCGTCCGGTGCGACCCCGTCGTCGGCCGGTGAGGCGGGCACGGGAGCAGGCACGAACTCCGACTCGCAGGAGGAAGCCGGCACCGACTCCTCGGCAGCCGGCTCCGCCGCCTCGGCGGACCCGACGTCGAGTGATGAGGAGACGGATGACACGTCCGCGTCGAAGCGGGAAGCGTCCTCCGAGGCCGAGGAGGGATCCGACGCGGACTCCGACGGCCCCGGGCCCAAGGGGACCAACGACACCGACCGCGACGAGAAGTGAATGATCGCGCTCTCCACGGCGCGTGACGAGGTCGCGCACACCGCGCACACGAGTGGATTCGCCGAGGCGTTCGCCGGGCTCTTCGAGTCCCGCGGCGCCTCGGCGCTCGTGCGCGCGGGCACGAGCGAGCACGTCACCGCGAGCTGCCTCGTCGTCGACCCCGACACCGAGGCGGTCCTGCTCAACCATCACCGGCGGGCCGGCGCCTGGATGCAGTTCGGCGGCCATCTCGAATCCGGCGATGTCAGCCTGCGCGACGCCGCCCGGCGGGAGGCGACCGAGGAGAGCGGCCTCGAGCGGTTCCGGTGGGTCTCCCCTGCCCCGCTCGAGCTCCACGTCCACGATCTCGCCGGTGATTTCGGCACGTGCCGGCGGCACTTCGACGTCGTCTACGGCGCCGTCGCCTCGGCCGAGCAGAACCCGGCCGTCTCCGCTGAGTCACTCGACGTCGCGTGGTTCCCCATCGCCGGGCTGCCCGCCGCCCTCATGCCCGACCTCGTCACCCGGCTGCCCCAGCTCTACCGCGCGACCGTCGCGGCCCACGCCGCAGACGGCCGCTGAGTGATCACCGGCCGCGGCTGAACCGCTCCCCTGCGCTGAAGCCGTCGAGGTAGAGCTTCGCCTCCGCCTGCCGCGGATGCCGGTCGGCGAGAGCATGGAACTCCTTCGAGTGCGGCCCGATCTGCAGGTGGGCGAGCTCGTGGACGATGACGGTCTCGAGGACCCAGCGCGGCACGGACTGCAGGCGGTGGGAGATCCGGATGTCCCCCGATGACGTCGTCGTCGAGGCCCACCGGCTGAGGTTCTGGTTCGTCACCCACCTGATCGAGGCAGGACGCAGTCGCCCGCCGAAGTACCGGCGGCTGAGCTCCTCGGCGATCTCCGCGAGGTCGGCGGCCGAGGAATGGTCCTTCGCCGCCAGCCGATTGAAGAGGTCGGTGAGGGAGGCGATGTTCGACTCGACGCTGTAGCGCGTCGGCGCGCTGAGCACGTACGTGTCGATCTCCTTCGACACCGCGATCGTCTTCTTCCGTCGCGCCGAGCGGCGCACCACGATCTCTCCCCGGCGATCGCCCGCAGCACGCCGTCTTCCGTCCACCGCTCCCGCTCAGTCATCCCACCATGATAGGAAACGCCACGGACACGAGATTACTTGTGAGTTTCCTGAGTATCGCTTCTCGGGGCCGGTCGGCGTTCGTCCACAGACGCCGACGCCGCCGGATCGTCACTCGAATCTCAAGTGACCTACGCATTCATCGCCTCCTCGGCACATCGACCGCGACGCCGGGTCCGCGCCTCCTCCACAGACGAGCGACACCTGTCCACACGTTATCCACAGGATGGGGCCGAAGCGCGGCGCGGAGCGCCATTGACGGGGCCGCGAATGGGGAATAGGTTCTATGTTTGACCCCGGAAAACCCGGAGATGCGTGCGGAAGGGGAAGCCGCACGAGTCACCGCGAGCGCCTGGGGCACTATGCGGTTGAGGGCAAGTCGGACAGCGTTTTCGGCCTGTCCTCAACCGTTTTTCCACAAGGTTTTCCACAGATCTGCGCACACCATGGCGCGGCCTGCTTCCATTCACTAGTCTGGGTCTCCCGACACGGAGGCGAGGTGGATGATGCTGCGGATCTGTCCCAGCGTTCCGATCACATGGCGGAGCGCCGCGTGCCTGCAGTTCGGTGTCGAGGACCCGGTGCTCATCGACGGCCTCCTCCCCGCCGACGCCTCCCTCATCGACGACCTGCGGATGGGTCTGGGATCGGGTCAGTTCCACACCCGGGCCCAGGACCTCGGCGTCGACCTCGCCGGCGACGTCGCTGCTCACCCTGCTCGACGAGGCGGGTGTGCTCATTCCCGAGGACTCCGACGCCGCTGCCGTGCGGCGCGGGACGAATCTCCTCGCCACCGCTCGCCTCTTCGACCGCTCCCCCGATCAGGCCGCCGCGGCGCTGGCGGCCCGACCGCTCGGCGTGTTCGGCCCGCTGCGCGTCGCGGTCGTCCAGCAGCTGTCGCGAGCGGGATTCGCCGTCACTCCCGCAACCCGCATCGACGAGCTCGATCTCACTGCCGATCCGATCGTCGTGACGACGTCGCATCTCGTTCCCGATCTCCACACTGCGACGTGGCTCGTCGATCGGGAGGTCGACCACTGCCAGGTCGTGGCCGGTGAGTTCTCCGTCGAGATCACCGGGCTCGTCCGTCCCGGCGCGACCCCGTGCACCGTCTGTGCGTGCCTGCTCCTCCGTGACGCCGACGAGGGGTGGTTCGACCAGTACCCGCGCATCCGCGCGCTCACCGACCGCGATGACCTCGCCGATCCGCTCGCGCCCGCACTCGGTGCCGCCCACCTCGTGCTCGTGCTCCGGGCCGCCCTCCTCACCGAGGCGGAGCCGGTGCGCCGCCGGGTGGATCTGCGCTCCGGCGCCGTCGACGACGACGCGCTCTCCTACCACCCGCAGTGCCACTGCCGCGTCCCCGCACCCGGGCTGACCCTAATCGACGAGGAGGCGCAGTAGGCTCTCACCGTAGAGTTCGAGCTTCGTGGCCCCGACGCCGGGCATCCGCGCCAGTCCGGGGAGATCCCGCGGATGGAGTTCGGCGATCGCCGAGAGCGAGGCATCGGTGAGCACGAGATACGGCGGCAGCCCCTGTTCGAGTCCGACGCGCGCCCGCCAGCGGCGCAGGGCATCGAGCAGCTCGAGATCGACGTCGGCAGGACAGTGCGCGCAGCGCCCCAGAGCCCGCTCCACCTGGGAGACGAGGACTTTTCCGCACGTCCGGCACCGGTTCGTCCGCACCGTGGTCGCCGGTCGCCGCGCCTGACCCGGCGCCTCCTCGAGCCGGCCGAGCTCACCGAGGAAGCGCGAGGCCTGCCGCGGCTTCTGCTTCGACTCGTGCCGCGCCAGCGACCAGCTCAGCGACAGGTCGCGACCGGCACGGGTGAGCGCGACGTAGAAGAGCCGGCGCTCCTCGGCGATCGCCCGCGGGGTCTGCGCATAGCTGATGGGCATGAGCCCTTCGCTCAGGCCCACGAGGTGGACGCTGTCCCATTCGAGGCCCTTGGCCGCGTGGAACGAGGCGAGCGTCACCCCCTCGATGTCGGGTGCGAACTGGTGTTCGGCACGATCGGCGAGGTCGGCGAGGAAGTCCTCGAGCGGCACCGGCAGCGCGCTGCGGCCTGATGGGTCTCGGCGAGGTCGACGATCGCCTTGAGCGACTCCCAGCGCTGGCGGCTGGCCCCGGCTGGCGGCGGGGTCCGCGTGTAACCGGCGGAGACGAGCACCTCGGCGACGATCTCCGGCAGCGGTCGCGCACCCGCGGCGGCGCGCGCGGCCCGGAGCATGAGGATCGACTCCTTGACCTCCTTGCGGGCGAAGAAGCGCTCCCCGCCGCGCAGGACGTAGGGGATCCCGGCCGCCGTCAGCGCCTGCTCATACGCCGGGCTCTGCCCGTTCGTGCGGAAGAGGACGGCGATGTCACGGGGACGGCGACCGGCCTTCACCTCGGCGGCGATCGCCCGTGCGACACCGAGCGATTCGGCGTCGTCGGTGGGATATTCGGTCATCCGCGGCTGCGTGCCCTCGGCGTTGTCCGTCCGCAGGGTCAGGGCGGTGCGCGAGGTGTGGCGGAGCAGGCTGTTCGCGGTCGCGACGATCGCCTTCGTCGACCGGTAGTTGCGCACGAGCCGGATCGTCTCCGGTGCCGCCAGCTGCGACGGCAGGGCCTCGAGCAGGGACGCGTCGGCCCCGGCGAAGGAGTAGATCGTCTGCGCGGGATCGCCGACGACGCAGAGGTTGTCGCGCGGCCCCAGCCACCGGGAGAGCAGATCGAACTGGAGCGGGGAGACGTCCTGGAACTCGTCGACGACGAAGTGCCGGTACTGCTCGCGGACTTCGGCGGCGATCGCCGGATACTCCGCGAGGACGCCGGTGAGGACGAGGAGGACGTCGTCGAAGTCGAGGAGGCGGCCGCGGGTCTTCGCCTCCGAGTAGGCTTCGGCGATGCGGACCATGTCCTCGACGCTGAGATCACCGGGCAGGTCCCTGGCCTGGGCTTTCGTCGCATAGTCGGCGACGCCGAGGAGGGAGGCGGCGGCGAACTCGATCTCCGCGGCGACGTCGCGGGCGAGTTCCCGGCTGACCTCGTGGCCGAGCTCCTGCATGACCGAGCCGAGGACTCCCGCCTTGTTCTCGATGATCCGGGGGAAGTCGCCGGTGGCGAAGCGGTCCCAGAAGAACCGCAGCTGGCGCAGAGCCGCGGAGTGGAAGGTGCGGGCCTGGACGGCCGGCACGCCGAGGGAGCGCAGACGGGCGCGCATCTCCCCGGCGGCCTTCGCGGTGAAGGTGAGGGCGAGGACGTGATTGGCGGGGAACACCTCGGTGGCGATCCCGTAGGCGATCCGGTGGGTCATCGCCCGGGTCTTGCCGGTGCGCGCCGGCGAGCACGATGACCGGGGAGGAGAAATGGGTGGCGACGGCCCGCTGCTCGTCGTCGAGGGCGGCGAGGAGGTCGGCGGCGCGAGCGTTCACCGACTCTCCAGCCACGACCACAGCAGCTGGCCGGCGATCGAGACGGTGCCGGGGGTGCCCACGCGTCCGGCGGCGATGTCCGCTGTCAGCTCCTCCCTCGTGAACCACTTGAGCGAGGTGATCTCGGCTTCGTCGGCAGCGACGTCCAGCGACACCGCCTCGGCGGAGAAGCCGAGCATGAGGGAGCAGGGGAACGGCCACGGCTGCGAACCGAGGTAGCGGGGGTTGACGACGGTGACGTGCGCCTCCTCCCAGACCTCGCGGATCACGGCGTTCTCGAGCGTCTCTCCGGGTTCGACGAAGCCGGCGAGCAGCGAGTAGCGGTCGGCGGGCCATGCGGCGTTGTTGCCGAGGAGGACGCGTTCGACGCCGTCGGCATCGGTATGGACGATGACGACGATGATCGCGGGGTCGGTGCGGGGGAAGTGCTCGCTGCCGGTCTCCGGATCACGGCGGACCCAGCCGCCGTGGACCACCTCGGTGGGGGTGCCGGTGCGCGGGGAATGGGTGTGCGCGCGGTGCCAGTTGCTCAGCGCCACGAGTTCACAGGCCAGGGACACGTCGACGTCGTCGAGGGCGTCGGCGAGTTCGCGCAGCGGCAGCCACACGGGTTCGGTGCTGTCGATGCCGGAGCCGGGGGCGGTGAGGAGGTCGGTGGCGTCGCGATCGCGGGCCGTGGCCAGGGCGGTGTCGAGGACGCTGCGCCCCTCGTCGCTGAGCCCGATGCCGATGTAGCGCTGGTCTGCGGCATCCCGGCCGAGGTAGATCTCCGTCTGACCATGCGGCACGAGGTCGCGGGCGGCGCGGAAGAGGCCGCCGCCGGCCACGAGCAGGGACCCGCGATGCTCGAACACCGCGGCCGGTCCGCCGGCCCACACCTCGGTGAGATCGCCGTCTGCCCCGCGGGTGAGATGATCGCGGTCGATGCCGTTCCTGGCCAGGCTGACGGGCGTGATCATGGGCAGCGGTTCCATGGATTCCACGATAGCTCAGGGGTCTGACGCGGCGGACACGCGTAGGGGTCCAATCCCCGGCCTGGGCGGGGCGCAGACGGTAGATTGGGAAGGGTGGATACGAAGGCGCTCAAGTTGGCAGCGGTCGCGGCGACGATGCTCGACGACTTCTCCCCGACGACATGGACACCGCTGCCCTCCCTCGATGCGGGAGTGAGGATTCTCATCGGCGACGGCGAGACCGAGTACGTGGCGACGGCGCACACCCGCGTCGACCGGTCCGCTGACACGGGGTCGATCGCCGAGGCGGCCCGGATCTACGATCTCGCCTATCCGCACGCCGATTTCACGTGGCCGCACCTGCGGGCGATCACCGAGGTCGAACCGAAGCTCTTCGCGACCGAGAAGGCGGTCACCGTCACCCTCGCCGATCCGCTTCCCGGCGCCCCGGTCGGTGACGAGCCGATCGCCGATGTCGCGCGGGCGAGCTCGCTGGCGCAGACGCTGGCGACGCTCCACTCGGCCGCCCCGGAACCGATCTCCGACGCCGGATTCCCCGTCGAGGAGCCCTCCCGCTTCCAGTTCCAGATCCTCGACCGCCTCGATCAGCCGCGGCCACCGGGCGGGTGCCGTCGACTCTCCTCCAGCATTGGGAGGAGGAGTTCGAGAAGGTCGCGCTCTGGCACTTCCTCGCCACGCCCATCCACGGCGCCATCGACGAGTCGAGCGTCTACACCGATGAGGAGCGGGTGCTCGCCCTCTCGGAGATCGGACGGATCCGGGTCTCGGATCCGGCGATCGATCTCGCCGCAGCCTCCGCGCTCATCGATCCGGCCGCGGTGCCGACGTTCTTCACCGAGTACCGCAGCTCACGGCCCCGCGCCGACGACCACATCGTCACCCGGGCCGAACTCCTCGCCGAGTTCGCCGTCCTCGACTGGCTCCTCGAAGCGGTCGACTCCGGCGACGAGGAGGCGATCCAGGACGCCGCCGACCTCCTTACGTCCTTCGATCAGGTGCTTCTGCACCCTGACGGCTCCGACGTGCCGACGGCGCCGGTGTCGTCGGACGATGTGGCCGAGGGGTCGCACGCCGGGCCGTCATCGGCCTCCGGTCCGGGCGGGTCGGCCGCCGGTGAGCCTCACGCGACGGGCAGCCGGCGTCCGTCGACGCCCGCTGCCGAGTCGACGGCCGAGTCCGAGTCAACGGCCGAGTCCGAGTCAGCGGACGACGCTGACGAGCCGACGGCGTCCCCGACGGCTGAGCGGCCCGGGGACTCCGCGCAGGCGCGCAGCACTGAGCGGTCGAGCAGCCCCGAGCGGAGCTGACCCGCGCGCACTCGTGCGCTCTCCGATGCTCCCATTTCGAGTGGTGTCCGCCCGCACTCACCCGCTCGCGCTCAGTCGTGGACGGCCAGCCATGCGATCACCTCATCCTCCTCGGGCAGGTCGGAGAAGCTGACGACGTCGTCGCTGCCGACGAAGTAGAACGTCCCGGTCACCTCGGTGACCTCGGGGTGGACCCGCTGGACGGCGAACCGATAGAGCGCCAGCTGCCACTTCATCACCTCGAGCGTCTCCGCGTTCGGCCTCTTCGACGTCTTCCAGTCGACGACCTCGGCATGGTCACCGGTGATGAACACGGCGTCGATCTTCCCGGGCACCCGGAACCGGCCGAGGACGAGCTCGAAGGACATCTCGATCTCCGCCGCCTGCCGACGCGCGAAGTCCGAGGCGAGGAACGTCTCCTGGAGGCGCGTGAGCTGCGCCGTGTCGCGGCCGCACGGTCTCGAGCTCATCGATGTCGATGCTCGCCTGTCCGAAGTGCCGCTCGACCCAGGCATGGAAGCTCGTGCCGATCTCCGCCGCCCGGCTCGGGGGTTCGGGCACGGGACGCAGCGTCTGCGTGCGGAACTCCTCCGGGTCCCGCCGCCATGACACGAGGTCCGTCGTCGACAGGCGGTCGGGCAGTCGTCCCTCCGCCGCCGGCTCCTGGGCGCGGAGGATGGCCTGGGCGCGTCTGGCCAGGACGGCCACCGGGGAGTCCCCGCGCGCGACGGTCTCGAGGTCGATGTCACCGGCGGCCTCCACCCAGCGCCCGGCGCGTTCGGCGATGGCGACCCGCTCGGTGCGCGGCACCGGCCACACCGTCGTCTCGATCCGATCCGCCGCGGACTCCTCCGCGGGGTCGGGGATCTCCGGGTTGAGCCCTGCGGCCTCGGCGGCCTCACGAAGGAACGGGGAGAGCTCGTCGGGGGTGGACCGGGATCCCATGAGCTCGGCGCCGAGCCAGAGATGATGCTTGGCGCGGGTGAACGCGACGTAGGCGAGCCGCCGCTCCTCCTGCTCATGCGCCTCGGCCACGGCCGGCTTGATGAACTCGCTGACCCATTCGTCGAGTTCCTTCTTCGTCTCGAACTCGGCGCTGCGCAGGTCGTAGTCGACGAGGTGCAGGCGGTCCCCGCGCAGCGGATAGGGCAGGGCGGTGCGTCCCATCCACCCCTCCTTGTCCCGGGGTTCGGTCGGAAAGTCCTTGACGACGAGCGAGGGCACGGCGACGGCGTCGAACTCGAGTCCCTTCGAGGCGTGGACGGTCATGACGTTGATCGCTCCCGGGGCCACGGTCGGCTCGGCGGCGCTGAGCGCGTCCTTGACCTCCATGAGCGAGAGCCATTCGAGGAAGCCGGGCACACTCGGCCGCTCGGCGGTCGCCGAGTACTGGGCGGCGGCGGAGAGGAACCCGTCGATCGCCTGGCGGTGGACCCGGCGCAGGGCGTCGCCGAGCGCCCAGATGTCGGAGTCGATGCCCGTCTCCGTCAGCGCGGTGCGCACCACCGAGGTGAGTGTGCCGGTGCCCGCCCGCACCGCGCGCAGGGCCCGGGCGAAGCGGACGAGACGCTCGCGGGCGGTGTCGCTGAGCCCGGTGGCCCGCGCGGCAGGAAGGTCGATGAGCTCGTCGAGGCCCTCGACGATCGTCGGCACGTCGATGGCTTCGGCCAGCAGCTCTCCCCCGCCGGCAGCCTGCGACTTCGCTGCGGTCTCCCGGCCCTTCGCCTGGCGTCGGGTGAAGGCCGAGAGCGCGGCGATGTCGGTCGCGCCGAGGCCGAGCAGCCGCCCGCTGAGCAGCCGCATGAGCTCGTCCCCGGCCAGCGGATCGACCGCGGCGCTGAGCACGGCGCGGAGGTCGGCGACGTACGGGTCGCTGAGCAGGCCGGAGGACCCATGGACGTGGACGGCGAAGCCCGCGGTCTCGAGCGCGGCGGTGACGGGGGCGAAGTGCGCGCGCTTGCGGCACAGCACCGCAGTCGAGGCGCCCTCCGGCAGTCCGGCCGCCCATTCGGTGAGCGAGCGCAGCCCCACGGTGAGGAACGACTCGTCGTGTGCGCCGGAGGAGACGTCGACGACGACGTCGCCGACCCCGGCGTCGGGGCGGGTCGTCAGGGGCGTCTCCCGGCTGCCGGTGAGCCCGTCGGCGACCCGGTTGGCGACGTCGAGGATCGTCCGGTCGTTGCGCCAGCTCGTGCTCAGGGTCAGCGGCTCGACGTCGGTGAAGTCCGCGTCGAAGCGGATCATGTTGTCAGCGCTGGCGCCGCGCCACCCGTAGATCGCCTGCCGGGGATCGCCGACGGCGGTGACCGCTGTCCTCGAGAACAGGGTGGAGAGCAGCGTGAGCTGCGCGACGGAGGTGTCCTGGAACTCGTCGAGGAGGACGATCCTCCACCTCGCCTGCTCCGCCGCCAGGGCTTGGGGCACCTCGTCGACGATGCGCTGGGCGAACCGCACCTGATCGGAGAAGTCCATGGCGAGATGACGGCGCTTCGCGCTCATGTACTCCCCGGCCAGGGCCGCCGTGCGGATCTTCTCCTCGAGCTTCCGACGCCGACCGCTCGGGTCGACGGGTTTGCCCTTGCTCGACACGAGCGCCCGCAGGCACGCCTCAAGGTAGTCGGTCACCTCGGCGACATCACGGCCATGGTCGTTCATCGCCCCGGCGAACGCGATGATGTCGGCGATCATCGTGTCCCGCGCATAGCTGCCGGGCACCGCCTCGGCGGACGCGGCATCGATGACCTCGGCGGCGATCGCGTGGGCACCCGCCTCGTCGAGGAGCACGGTCTCGGGTTCGATGCCGATGCTCGCGCCGTGCTCGCCGACGATCGCGGCCGCATACGAGTTGTACGTCGACACCGGCGGATAGTCGAGGCCGGGCAGAGCGAGGTCGCTGCCCTCGCCGAGGTTGTGCCGCAGACGCGAGAGCAGCACCCGGATGCGGCTGCCGAGCTCCCCCACGGCCTTGCGGGTGAAGGTGAGGCCGAGGATCTCCTCGGGGGCGACGTGCCCGTTGGCGACGAGCCAGACGACGCGCTGGGAGATGACGGTGGTCTTGCCCGATCCGGCGCCGGCGGTGACCTTCATCGTCTGGGCGGGGTCGGCTTCGATGATGCGCTGCTGTTCGGGACTCGGACCGAACGCGCGCGTCGGATCGGCGGCGGTGAGCCGAGCGAGGTCGTCGGCGCTGAATCTCATCAGGACTCCTCCAGCATGTGGGGGCCGATCGCCGGGCACGACGATCGCACGGGACAGCTCAGGCACTTCGGCGGGTCGACGCGGGCCGGGAAGTCCGCGGAGCGCATCCTCGTCGAGACCTCACCGATGAGCTCCCGCGCCCAGTCCGGGTCCTCGTCGGCGCTCACCGCACCCTGCAGCCGCTTCGTCGACTTCGTCCGACGCAGGAAGACGAGTTCGGCGCCGACGGCTTCGACGTCGACGACCCGGCCGTCGGGCAGGGTGAGCGTCCCGGAGTCGACGGCCTCCTGGTAGACGCCGAGCTGGGCGTGCCGGGGCATGTCGGCGCCGGCGGGAACATTCCGTCCTGTCTTGAAGTCGACGATGCGCACCCCGTCGGCGGTCGCTTCGACCCGGTCGAGCCGGCCGGTGATCGTCCATTCCTGCCCGAGGTCGTCGACGCCGGAGGCATGAACCTGGGCTTCGACGCCGAGCACCGACCCGGGGGCGTCCTCGATGTACTCGCCGAGGCGGTCGACCATGGCCATCGCGGCCGTGTGCTCCCGTTCGCGCTCCCAGTCGGTGGCGAACTCGAGGGTTGCGAACTCGCGTTCAACGTACTCCCTGATCGTCGAGGTCGGGCCGGTCGGATGGTGTTCGGCGGCGGCGTGGAGGATCGTGCCGATGCTCTGCGCGGTCGTCCCTCCCCGGTCACCGCCGTGGCGGGTGAGGAACCAGCGCAGCGAGCAGTCGGAGAATGTCTCGACCTGCGACGGGGAGATGGTGACGTCGTCGTCGGGCGTGAACAGCGGTGCCGTCGAGGTGACGTCCTCGGCCTCCCGCCACTGTCCGGGTGCGCGCGACCCGGGAACCGCGGCGGTCAGCGCCGCCGACAGTGCCGCCCAGTCCGCGGCGGCTGCCGGCGTCGGATCGTCTCCCTCACCGGCGGAGTCGCGGGCGGCGTCGAGGAGTTGGGAGCGGGCCAGCGCGGCGATCTCGGCGAGGTCGAGGGGCGGCAGCTCATCCTCGTCGGTGAGCGTGTATCCGTCGGTCGAGGCGGTGCCGCGTGACGTGGCTGCGGCGATGACGTCGAAGAACGCCGAGGGCGCGGACTCGGAGTCCGAGAGTGCGGTGACGATGATCTTTTCCCGGCCCCGCGTCAGGGCGGTGTAGAAGAGCTCGGCTTCCTCGCGGAGGTTCGTGCGCTTGGCGTGCGCATGGTAGCCGGGGTCCGCGGTGACGGGGTCGTCGCCGGCGAGGAGCGCGGTGAGGTCGCCGAGTCCGAGGATGCCGCCGCGCAGCTTCGGGTTGGGCCACACCCCCTCGTTGACGTCGGTGATGATGACGCAGGGCACACGGAGGTGGGCAAGCGAGGCCGGGGTGCGACCTGGACGTGGTCGGCGAACCCGGAGGTGCGGGCGAGCGAGTCCTGGGCGATGTCCTGCTCGGCGACGATGCCGGCGAACGAGCGGGCGGTGAACCCGCCGCGGTCGGTGATCTTCTCCGCCAGGGTGAAGAGGCGCAGCACGGAGTCGAGGTGGGCTCCGGCAGTTCCGTCGGGGTCCCGCAGCGCCTCGGTCTGCCAGCGTTCGGCGACGCCGGCGGCCTCCCAGATGGCCCAGAGCGCGGTGTGCGGGTCCGCATCGGCGTGGTCGGCGGCGGCACTGAGCATCCGGGACAGCGTCGACAGTCCCGGGATCGGTGAGTCCGCTGGGGCGTCGCGGAGCGCGAGGGCGAGCGATGCCGTGCTGTCGGCGGCCGGGTAGGCGCTGCGGACGAGGCGGCGGAAGCGGCGCAGCTGCACGGCGTCGAGGCGGATGTAGACGCTGCCGGCCAGGGACAGTGCGACCCGGGTGAGGGTGTCGTCGTCGCCCAGGCCGGGCGCTTGGGTGAGCAGGTCGAGCAGGGGCGCGGTCGCCGGGTCGACGTTGAGGGGCTGGACGATCGTCGCCGTCGGCGTGCCCGCCGCGCGGAGTTCGCCGGCGGTCACCCGTGCCGTCGACGCGTTGCGGCAGATGACGGCGACATCGGAGTGGGAGTGCCCGGCGGCGACGTACTCGGCGATGCGTCGGGCGAGGTAGCGGTGGGCCGACGCGGCACCGGCGAAGACATGGGTCTCGACGGCCTCGTCCGTCGTGAGCTCCGACCCGGCGGGCGCAGCCGCGTCGTCCCCCACCGCGTCCTCCCCCGCGGCAGACATGAGCGGACGCGGCATGTGCCCGAGTCCCCACCGGGTGGTGATCCGTGCGCCGAATCCGTCGGAGACGGCCGCGAGCTCGGGATCGGTGTCGACGACGCGGTCGAGAACGAGAGTTTCGAACCGGGCATCGGAGGCCGCCCGGTCGAGCACGGAGGCGTCAGCCCCGTGGAAGCGGCCCGTCACCGTCTCCGGGGCGCCGAAGAGCGCAAGCGCAGTCCCGCGTTCGCGCAGCTGCTCGAGGACGCCCCAGCTGGCGGCGGGGAAGTCCTGGACCCCGTCGGCGAGGACGACGGAGGGAACCCGATCGGGAGAGAACGACCACGGCCGCCCGGCGGTCACCTCGGCGGGTTCACGGAGGATCTCGAAGGCCGCGCGGGCGAGCACCGTCGCCGCATCGATGCCCCCGTATCCGGGCATGCTCATGATCCCGAGGTACTCCTCGAGCACCGCTGCGACGGCCTCCCACCGCGGGTCGGGGTGGGTCGCGAGGACCCGTTCCAGGGCGCTGCGTCCGGCGTCGAAGACGTACTCCCCGTGTTCGTCGGCAGGCGGCAGCCGGACCCCGAAGTCGAACTCCATCACCCTGTTGAGGACGTCGCGGATCTCGGTGCGGAACGCCGAGGTGGCGCGCACCTCGGCGGTGATGTCGGTCGGCCAGTGCGGGGTGTGTCCGTGACCGGCCTCGTGGCCGGCGAGGAGATCGGCGAGGAAGACGTCCTGGTCCGCGCCTGAGACGAACTCGAGCTCCTCCCCGGTGCGGGTGGCGTGGGCGGCGCGGGCGATGCCGTAGGCGAACGACGAGATGCTCCGGGCCGGAGCGGCCCGGAGGATCGCCTCGGCGGGGACGGGAAGGGTGTTGCGCAGGACGTCGGCATGGTCGCGGTTGGGGGTGAGGACGAGGATCGACGAGGGATCGACGGACTCGACGAGGCGGCCGTAGACCGCCTCGAGCAGCGTCGTCTTCCCCGTCCCCGGCCGTCCGATGACGGCGGCGGATTCGCGGTTGAGCAGCGCCGCGGACAGCGTCGCCGAGTGATCGGGTGCCTGGTCATCCATACCCGTATTCCATCATGTGCCGCTGACACGGTGTTCGCTCCCGGGTCGCGGGGCGGATTCGCGTAGGATTGGGGGATGCCGAGTCCGCAGCAGAGAATGCCCCGTGAACAGCGCCGTGACCAGTTGGTCGGGGTGGCGCGCGCCGTGTTCGCCAATCGGGGATACCGCACGACGTCGATGGACACGATCGCCGAGGAGGCCGGCGTGTCGAAGCCGGTCCTCTACCAGCACTTCGCGTCGAAGCAGGACCTCTACCTCGCCCTCATCGACCACTCGGCCGCGCACCTGGCCGGACAGGTCGCGCAGGCGCTCAACTCGACCGATGACCCCCGCGAGCGCATCCGCGCGACCTACCGGGCGTACTTCGACTTCGCGATCTCCCATCGCGAGGAGTTCGTCATCCTCTTCAACTCCGATGTCTACGAGCCCGAGGCGCAGCAGCGTGTGCGCACGATGCGCGAGGGCACCGTCGCCCGCATCGTCAGTGCGCTCCAGAGCTTCACCGATCTCGACGACGCGGACGCCGATCTGCTGTGCCGCACGCTCATCGGCACCGCCGAGGTCGTCATCAAGCAGATCGAGGCGACGCACGAACTCGACATCGATGCGACCGTCGACCTGCTCACCCAGATGAGCTGGGGCGGACTCTCCTCCTTCGCGACCCACACCCGCTGAGGACCGCCCCCGCCGCTCGGCCGGGGCGGAGGGCGGACCCGACGATAGCCCCGATCGAGCGTCCGTCGGCTCCACCCGCGGTCGTTCGCGTTCGCTGAGAGCCGAGCGCCGAGCCCTGCGAGGCGGGAAGAAACCGGGGCGAGGGCAACGTTAAGCTGAGGACGACTACCACCGCGTTAAGGAGAACAATGGAAATCAAGATCGGCGTCCGCCAGTCCCCGCGTGAGATCGTCCTCGACACGGACGAGTCCGCCCAGGACCTCGCCACGCGCATCGAGGAAGCGGTCAAGGCCGAGGCTCTGCTCACCTTCACCGACACGAAGGGCCGCCAGGTCTTCGTGCCGTCGACGGCGCTGGGCTACATCGAACTCGGCAGCGAGACCTCCCGACGCGTCGGCTTCGGCGTCGCCTGAGGCAGTCGGACAGCGCAGAGGCCCGGTCATCGTGACCGGGCCTCTGCCGTGTCTCCACCTATGCCAATGCGACACCTATACCTATGCGACGAGGCCGAGGGCCGACATGCGGCGAGAGTGGTTCGCGGTGACCGCGGGGATCGCCTCGACGATGACGGCCTCGTCGATACCGAGGACCGGGTCGGTGAGCAGGTGCCGGGCGCGACCGAGGGTTTCGGCGACGAGTTTGCGTCCCCACAGGGCGAGCCGGGAGGCCAGCTGCGTGTCCTCGCCGACGTCGGCGGTCAGCCGATTGCGGACGAAGTCGGCGGCCCGTGTATCATCGAGAACAGCAATTGCCAGGCTGTGCTCGGGTTCTGCGAGCTTATCGGCCGCCATGCGATAGAAGTCGTTCATGATCCCGTCGAAGACGAAGCCCTTCATGAGGCTCTCGTACCAGTCACGGGGACGAGTCCTCTCCGCCAGCACGGAGAACGTCGGCTCGAAGATCCTGCAGAGTTCGATCACATCCTGGCCCGACTCACTGATGCGCTGCGAAAGCTCTTCGAAGTGCGAGAATGAGTGCGATGCCAGCCGTGACAGCGTCACCGTGTCGTCGAGCTCCACAGCCGTGGACGCATTGGTCGCCATTCTCTCGAAGGCGGTGAGCTCACCGTACGCGACCAGCGCAAGCGTTGCAGCATCAGTACTGGCCAAGGGGTAAGAATCGGGCATAGCTCAAGAGTACCGGTTCGCATCCAGCACGGGCGCGAAGGCGCCAAAAGGAGTTTGAGACATGGCGGACACAGACGCCGATTTCGCTGATCTGGGGGTGTCGGGACCGATCGTCGCCTCCCTGGCAGCGGCCGGGATCACCCACCCGTTCCCGATCCAGGCGATGACGCTTCCCGTCGCGCTCTCGGGCGCCGACATCATCGGGCAGGCGAAGACCGGAACGGGCAAGACGCTCGGCTTCGGCATTCCCCTCCTCCAGCGCGTGGTCGGCAAGGACGAGGACGGCGCGGCCGACACCGGTCAGCGCCTGCCGCAGGCGCTCGTCGTCGTCCCCACCCGCGAGCTCGCCAAGCAGGTCGCCCAGGACCTCGTCACCGCGTCGAGCCAACGTGACATCGACATCATCACGATCTACGGCGGCAAGGACTTCGATCCGCAGATCAATGCCCTCAAGGCCGGCGTCGACGTCGTCGTCGGCACCCCCGGACGCCTCCTCGACCTCTACGGCCGCAAGGTGCTCAAGCTGAACAAGGTCCGCACCGTCGTCCTCGACGAGGCCGACGAGATGCTCGACCTCGGCTTCCTCCCCGACGTCGAGCGCATCATCAACGCCGTTCCCGCGAACCGGCAGACGATGCTCTTCTCCGCGACGATGCCCGGCGCCGTCATCACCCTGGCCCGACGCTACATGAATCGCCCCACCCACATCCGCGCCCATGACAACGAGGACCTCTCGCTGACGGGCAAGAACACGACGCAGTTCGTCTACCGCGCGCATTCGATGGACAAGAGCGAGATGGTCGCCCGTCTCCTCCAGGCCGAGGGCCGCGGGCGGACGATCATCTTCACCCGCACGAAGCGCACCGCCGACAAGCTCGCCGCCGAACTCTCCGACCGCGGCTTCGCCGTCCGGGCGCTGCACGGCGACCTCGGGCAGGCGCAGCGGGAGAAGGCGCTGAAGTCGTTCCGCGACGGCACCGTCGACGTCCTCGTCGCCACCGACGTCGCCGCCCGCGGCATCGACATCGACGATGTCACCCACGTCGTCAACTTCCAGTCCCCCGAGGACGAGAAGACCTACGTCCACCGCATCGGCCGCACCGGTCGCGCAGGCAACTCCGGCACCGCCGTGACGCTCGTCGACTGGGATGACATGCCCCGCTGGCGGCTCATCAACAAGGCCCTCGGCCTCGAGCACGACGAGCCCGCGGAGACGTACTCGACCTCTCCCCACTTCTTCTCCGACCTCGGCATCGCGAAGGGCACGAAGGGGCGTCTGCCCCACAAGCACGGCGAATCCTCCGACAACGTCGGTGAGGACAAGCGCCCGGCCCGCCGTCGGCGCAGCGGGGAGAAGAGCGAATCCCCGTCCGATTCCCGTCGCGGCGACTCCTCGGACTCCCGCGGCGGCGATTCCGCGGCCGACACCGATGCGAAGAAGCCCCGCCGCAACCGGCAGCGTCGTCGCACCCGCGGCGGCAAGCCCGTCGGTCGCACGAGCCGTGCCGAGGCCTCGGACACCGGCACCGAGTGAGACCGGCACCACCGGCGCCCGCCCGCAGTCACCTGCGGCGGGGCGTTCGTCGTCTGCCGAAGAACCTCGCACCCGCGACCCCCGCTCGATCACGCGGCAGTGCGGACAGCGGGCCGTGCACGCGCCCATCGCTTGATCGAGGGCGCTGACTCCGCGCTCACCCCTGGATGAACTCGACTCCCCCGGGCCTGCCGGCGGCGCGGTCGAGGAGTTTGGCGAGCATGTGCTCGGACGTCGAATGCTCGCCGAGGCGGTTGGGCTTGCCCGTGCCGTGGTAGTCGCTCGACCCGGTGACGATGAGGTCGTGGTCGTGAGCGAGGCGCCTCATGATCTCGCGTTCGTTCGGCGGGTTGTCCCGGTGGTCGACCTCGAGTCCGTCGAGTCCCGCGGCGATGAAGTCGGCCATCGCGGAATCGGAGACGACGAGACCCCGCATCGCCGCCCGGGGATGGGCGAAGACGGACACGCCCCCCGCCTCGGCGATGAGGCGGATCGCGGTGATCGGGTCGATCGTCGGCAGGGTGACGTGGTACTTGCCGTGGCTCGAGAGGATCGAGGCGAACGCCTCCGAGCGGGTCTCGACGAGCCCGGCGGCCACGAGCGCATCGGCGATGTGGGGGCGCCCGATCGTCGCGTCCTCGCCGGCGACGGCGAGCACGGCGTCCATGTCGATGGGATAGTCCTCGGCGAGCCGGTCGATGATGAGGTGGGTCCGGTCGAGGCGGGCCCGCCGGGTCTCCTCGACGACGCTGGCCAGGCCCGTGTCGTAGGGGTCGTGGAGATAGGAGAGGAGATGGACGCTGATCCCCTCATGACGGCACGAGATCTCCATCCCGCGGACGAGGCCCAGGCCGTAGACCCGGGCCGCCTCCTCGGCGGGAGCCCATCCTGCGGTCGTGTCATGATCGGTGATGCCGACGACGTCGATGCCCTCCATCGAGGCTTCGGAAACGAGTTCGGACGGGCTCTGTGTCCCGTCCGAGAACGCCGTGTGTGCATGGAGATCGATGACCATGCCCTCAAGTCTATCCACTCGCCGGAGCCGTCCTGACCGCGTGCCTAGAATGGAGGCATGACAGACAGCACGGAGACCGACCAGCCGATCAACGACCGCGTCAACAACCGCTCGCACCGTCCCAGCTCCCGCGCATTCCGCGACTTCGTCGCGCAGGGCTGGGATCGCACCCCGCTCAACGCCGAGGCCCTCGCGGCCGCCGGGTTCACCCCTGAGCGGCGGGCGAAGATCTCCGCGGCCTTCCCCGGGGAGCGCCTCGTCGTGCCCGCCGGCGGACTCAAGGTCCGGTCGAACGACACCGACTACCGGTTCCGCGCCCATTCGGCGTTCATCCACCTCACCGGCCTCGAAGCCGATTCCGAACCCGACGCCGTCCTCGTCTTCGAACCCGAGGGCGACGAGCACACCGTCACCCTCTACTTCCGTCCCCGCGCCGGCGCCGACACGGAGGAGTTCTTCTCCGACGCCCGCTACGGCGAGTACTGGGTGGGCCCGCGCGCCGACCTCGAGGCGATGGCGACGATGACCGGCATCGCGACCGCGAACTCGGCGACCGTCGACGATGCGATCACGAAGGACCTCGGCGCGATCTCCGTGCGCCTCGTGCGCGCAGCCGACACCCGCATTGACTCCGTCATCGACCTCGCCCGCACGCAGGTCCAGGCCGACCTCGAGACCTCCGAGGCCGGGGATGCCGAACTCGCCCAGGCGCTGTCCGAGCTGCGCCTGGTCAAGGACGACCACGAGATCGAGGCGATGCGCGAGGCCGTCGCGATCACCCGCGCCGGCTTCGACAACGTCGTCGCCTCCCTGCCCCAGGCCGTCGCCCACCGCCGCGGCGAGCGCGTCATCGAAACCGCCTTCGAGACCGCCGCCCGCTCCGACGGCAACGGCATCGGCTACGACACGATCGCGGCCTCGGGCAACCATGCGTGCACCCTCCACTGGATTCGCAACGACGGACCCGTCGTCGACGGCGATCTCGTCCTCGTCGACGCCGGAGCCGAAGCCGATTCCCTCTACACCGCTGACATCACCCGCACCCTGCCGGTGTCGGGCACGTTCACCGAGGTGCAGGCCAAGATCTACGACGCCGTCCTCGACGCCTCCGATGCCGCGTTCGCCGTGGCCGCCGAGCACACGCAGCGCACCGTGCGCTTCCGCGAACTCCACGAGGCGGCGATGGAGGTCATCGCCGCGAGGCTCGAGGAGTTCGGTCTCCTCCCGGTCTCCGCGGCCGAATCGCTCTCCCCCGAGGGTCAGCAGCACCGCCGGTGGATGGTCCACGGCACGAGCCACCACCTCGGCCTCGACGTCCACGACTGTGCGCAGGCGCGGGCGGAGATGTACCTCGACGGCGTGCTCGAGCCCGGCATGGTCTTCACGATCGAACCCGGTCTCTACTTCAAGGCCGACGACCTCCTCGTGCCCGAGGAGTTCCGCGGCATCGGCGTGCGCGTCGAGGACGATGTCCTCGTCACCGCCGACGGAGTGGAGAACCTCTCCGCCGGGTTCCCCCGCACCCGCGAGGAGATCGAAGCCTGGGTCCAGGGTCGATGATCCCGACCCCGACCCGCGGGCGGGGCATCCTCGAGATCCCCGGGATCGGACTCGGGCATGCCGGTGACTTCACCCGGCAGCGCCTCACCGGTGTCACCGCACTTGTGCCGCCGCCGGGATCGACGGTCGGCGTCGATGTGCGCGGCGGAGGCCCGGCGACGCACGAGACCGACGTCATCGCTCCGGGCACCCATGCCTACGGGGCCGATGCGATCGTCCTCACCGGCGGATCGGCGATCGGTCTGCGCACCGTCGCCGGGGTGTCGGAGGCCCTCGCCGAGGCGGGTCGCGGTTTTCCCGCACCTCACCCGCCGGGCACGGTCATCCCGCTCGTCCCCGCGGCCGCGCTCTACGACCTCGGTCGCGGCAGCGGTCCCGTCGCCCCGCCGACACCCGCTGAGGGGGCGGCGGCGG
>NZ_JBNFOM010000029.1:0-52614 GCF_057364785.1 Brevibacterium sp. LAARM2_SD2
ATGGCCAGGCCGCAGCCGCCACGCCGACCGGCATGTCCGCCGTCGTCGGCGGGGAGCCCGCGGACGTCCTCGCCGCGATCGACGCCGCCGGTGCGGCACCGGCCAACGTCAACGGCGGCGGCCAGACCGTGGCCGCCGGTGCACTGCCGAACCTCGAGGCCCTCGCGGAGAACCCGCCCGAGCGCGCCCGGGTCATCCCGCTGCCCGTCGCCGGAGCCTTCCACACCGAGTACATGGCGCCGGCCGTGCCGACGCTGACGGAGACCGCGGCCGAGCTCACCGTGACCGATCCGAGCCTGCCGATCCTCACGAACTCCGACGGCAGCGTCGTCGACAGCGGCGCCGCCTACGTCGACCTCCTCGTCTCCCAGGTGACCAACCCGGTGCGCTGGGACCTCTGCCAGGAGACGCTGCAGCGCCTCGGCGTCACCGGGCTCATCGAGCTCGTCCCCGGCGGCACGCTCACCGGCATCGCCCGCCGGGCGCTCAAGGGCGTCGAGACCTACCCGATCAAGTCAGCCGCCGACCTCGACGGTGCGCGTGAGTTCGCGGCCGCCCATGCAGGCGCCGCGGCCAACGCCGGAGAAGAAGGATGACCACCGCCATGCCCACACTCAACACCGCACAGACCGGCCGGTTCTCGAAGATCGCCGGGATCGGCGCCTACCGCGCCGAGAACCTCGTGACCAACGACGAGATCGCCGGTCCGATCAACTCCTCGGACGAGTGGATCCGGCAGCGCACCGGCATCGTCACCCGCCGCCGGGCCAGCAAGGACGTCGGCGTGCTCGAGATGTGCGAAGAGGCGGCCCTCGAGGCGATCGCCTCGGCGGGACTCAAGCCCGAGGACATCGGCGGCGTCATCATCTCCACGGTGACCTTCCCCTACTTCACGCCCTCGGCTGCCGCTGCGCTCACCGACCGCATCGGCACCGGACCGGTGCCCGCCTGGGACATCAGCGCCGCGTGCGCCGGCTACTGCTACGGCATCGCCCAGGCCGATGCGCTCGTGCGCGCCGGCACGATGGACAACGTCCTCGTCATCGGCGCCGAGAAGCTCTCCGACGTCATCGATCCCACCGACCGGTCGATCTCCTTCATCCTCGGCGACGGGGCCGGCGCAGTCGTCGTCACCTCGGCCGATGAGCCGGGCATCTCGAAGACCGTGTGGGGGTCGAAGGGCGAGAACTGGTCGACGATCCGGATGACCGAATCGCTCATGGACGTCCGCGACGACCGCGACCTGCCGTTCCCCACCCTGCGCCAGGACGGGCCCACCGTCTTCCGCTGGGCGGTGTGGGACGGCGCCGAGGTGGCCAAGAAGGCCCTCGAGGAATCGGGGGTCGAGGCCTCCGACCTCGCCGCCTTCATCCCCCACCAGGCGAACATGCGCATCATCGACGAACTCGCCAAGCAGCTGGGACTGCCCGAGTCCGTCGTCATCGCCCGTGACATCGCCGACAACGGCAACACCTCGGCGGCCTCGATCCCGCTGGCCACCGAGCGTCTCCTGCGCGAACAGCCCGAACTCAGCGGCGGACTCGCCCTGCAGATGGGATTCGGCGCCGGACTCGTCTACGGCGCCCAGGTCGTTCGCCTGCCCTGAGCGCCCGTGGCGCGGGCGAAATCACCGCGCGAATGACCTAAGATATTCGGCGGGACACTCGTCGATACCGTTCCAATCCGACCGGGGACATCTCGGTTGTCACTAGAAAGTAGGAAAGAAATGGCATTCACCGAAGCTGAAGTCCTCTCCGGACTGGCAGAGATCGTCAACGAAGAGACCGGCCTGGCCGTCGAGGCCGTCGAGCCCTCCAAGTCGTTCACCGACGATCTCGACATCGACTCGATCTCCATGATGACGATCGTCGTCAACGCCGAGAAGAAGTTCGGCGTGAAGATCCCGGACGACGACGTCAAGGACCTCGTCACCGTCCAGGATGCCGTCGACTACATCAACAAGGCCCAAGAAGCCTGAACATCTGAGGACGCACACGGCCCGTCCACCGACGGGCCGTGTCCCACACTATCGACGAGGTTTTCACCATGACACCAAAAGTTGTCGTCACCGGGATTGGTGCGGTGACCCCCTTGGGCGCCACTGCCGATGAGACCTGGCAGGCCCTGCTGGCCGGTCAGTCCGGCGTGTCCACGCTCGACAACGACTGGGCCGAGAAGTACGGCCTGACCGTCGACTTCGCTGCGACGGTCGACCCCGAGGTCGTGCCCGAGAAGCTCAAGCGGGTGCAGGCCAAGCGCCTCGACCCCTCGAGCCAGTTCGCTCTCATCTCCGCCCGTGAGGCCATGGCCGACGCCGGTCTCGAGGAGACCGATCCCGAACGCACCGCGGTCTCCTGGGCCACCGGCATCGGCGGCGTGTGGACGCTGCTCGACGCCTGGGACACGCTCAAGGACGAAGGTCCGCGCAGCGTCATGCCCCTGACCGTGCCGATGCTCATGCCCAACGGCCCGGCTGCCGCGATCGGCATGGAGTTCAAGGCCCGTGCCGGTGTGCAGACGATGGTCTCGGCCTGTGCGTCGTCGACCGAGAGCCTCGGTCACGCCTTCGACCTCATCGCGAACGGCGACGCCGACATCGTCATCGCCGGCGGATCCGAAGCCGCGATCCACCCGATCACCCTGGCGGCGTTCAATTCGATGCAGGCGCTCTCGCGTCGCACGGATTCCCCCGAGACCGCTTCCCGGCCCTACGACGTCGACCGTGACGGCTTCGTCATGGGCGAGGGCGCAGGCGCGCTCATCCTCGAGACCGAGGAGCATGCGAAGGCCCGCGGGGCGAAGATCTACGCCGAGGTGGCCAGCTGGGGCATCTCGAACGACGCCTACCACATCACCGGCAACGAGCCCGAGGGCAAGTACGCGCTCAAGGCGATGGAGGATGCGCTCGAGGCCGGCGGCCTCACCCCCGCCGACATCAAGCACGTCAACGCGCATGCGACGTCGACGCCGGTCGGTGACATCCCCGAGTCCGTGGCGATCGCCGAGCTCCTCGGCGACTCCGTCGACGACACGCTCGTCAGCGGCACGAAGTCGATGACGGGCCACCTCCTCGGCGGTGCCGGGGCGGTCGAGGCGATCTTCACGGTCAAGGCGCTCGAGACGCGGACCGCTCCCCCGACGATGAACATCACCGAGGTCGATCCCAAAGTGAAGATCAACATCGTCCGGGACACTCCCGCCCAGCTGCCCGACGGTGACATCGCCGCCCTGTCGAACTCCTTCGGGTTCGGCGGACACAACGCGGTCGTCGCCTTCAAGTCGGTGTGATCGACTGACACACGTTCTGTCACACGACGAAGGGCCCCAGCTTCGGCTGGGGCCCTTCGTCGTGTCGCAGAGGAGGCGCAGGACCGGAGGGCACGTCGGAGGCAGTGACGCGCCCACGCGGCGTCGGGTGCGTGAGCAGCGCAGGAAGCGCTGCCGGTGTGCCGGAGTCAGCCGACCTTGGTCAGCCAGCGGACGGGGGCGCCCTCACCGGCGTGGCGGAACGCGTCGAGTTCTTCGTCCCACGCTTCACCGAGGGCGAGGCCCATCTCATGGGCGAGCTGCGCGGGATCTCCGCCGGCACGCTCCATGACGGAGCGGATGCGGTCTTCGGGCACGAGGATGTTGCCGACGGTGTCGGTCACGGCGTGGTAGATGCCGAGGTCAGGAGTGTGGCTCCACCGTCCGCCGTCGACACCGGCAGAGGGTTCCTCGGTGACTTCGTAGCGCAGTGAATCCCAACCGCGGAGCGCGGATGCGATGCGAGAACCCGAGCCTGCGGGCGCGCGCCAGCAGACTTCGGCACGCACGAGGCCCGGTGCTGCCGGCTGGGGTGTCCAGTCGAAGCGTGCCTGTGCGCCGATCGCCCCGCCCGCTGCCCATTCGATGTGCGGGCAGAGCGCGCGAGGTGCTGAGTGGACGAAGAGTACGCCCTGTGTCATATCCATGTGTGCCTCCTACCTCGGATACGTCTTCCCCTACGATCCGAAAGGAGGTACTCCGCTCATGATAGTCGACAAACAGACGTGAGCCAAGTAGCGAAATGCCTGATGACACGTGGTTCTTCTCGTCGGTCAGGAGCGGCGGCGATGCATCTGCTCGGTCATCGTCTCCAGCCGCGAGAGGCCGCTGACGGCAGCCCAGCCGCGCACGGCGGTGACCACCCATCCGTCGAGGCCGAGGTCCTGCCACGCGAGTCGTTCGGCAGCGGGGCACACGGCCCGACCGATGACGAGGAGAACACCGATCATCATCCCGACCACAATCAGCAGCACCATCATCACCAACTCCTCCCACGTGCGCAGCGACTTTCGCTCCCTTTCAGCATGAACCTCTGCGCCCTCAATGAAAAGCAAATCATTGTGAATGATCATCAGGCAGAGATTTAATGATCGAGCTCTCTCCTGGGGACTGATTGCCTTCGCGGTTCCCCGGGCTGGGGTCGTGGCCGACGTCGTTGCCCGGCGAATCGGGTCCATGCCGGTTCTAGACAGGTGACTCATAAGTCACCTATTGTTGCGTTCGTGGCCACTTCCGATGACGACGCGGTTCTCCTGGCGCTCTCCCATCCGAGTCGACGGGCGCTTCTCGACGCCCTCCATGACCGGGACGGGCAGAGCGTGAGCGAGCTCGGGCAGGTCCTGCCCGCTCTCGGGCGCCATGCCGTCCTCAAGCATGTGGGCGTGCTCGAGGACGCAGGATTGGTCACCTCGCACAAAGCCGGGCGCATCCGCCTCTGCTATCTCAATGCCTCGCCGCTGGTCGCGCTGGCCCACCGCTGGCTCGACGACTACGCGCTCGGGTGGGGGCAGGCACTCAACCGACTGAAGAACACGTCCGAACGGAGACCGCAGATCATGAGCAGCACCGCACCCCTGCACCGCCACGCCATCGTCATCGACGCCTCACCCGAGCGGGTCTGGACCGCACTCACCGAGGAGACCTCCTCGTGGTACTTCACCACGACGCTGAACTCGTCGCTGGAGCCCGGCAGCGCATTCACCTACACCTACCCTGAAGGCCGAACTGCCGCCGAGGGCACAATCATCGCAGCCGACCCCGGTCAACGACTGGAGATGACCTTCTCGCCGGCCTGGGACGACGCCGTGGCCCCGGAGGCCCCCTTCCGCCTCGTGTGGTCCTTCGCATCCCGCGGCGAGTCCACGCTGGTGACGATCGAGCACTTCGACCTCGACCCGTCCACGGAGACCGCCCGCCAGGTCGACCACGGCAGCCTGGTCCTCATCTCCAACCTCAAGACCTGGATCGAGACCGGTGCGCCCATGCACGCCTGAGGTCTCCTATCACTGGCGGTGTCCGGCGATGACGAAGCCCCGCATCTCTCACCGCGGTGAGAGATGCGGGGCGATCGCACAGGGGTGCCCCCGGCCGGACTTGAACCGGCGACCAAAGAATTATGAGTTCCCTGCTCTGACCAGCTGAGCTACGGGGGCGAGCCGTGACCAGATTAGCACCAGAAGGCCGGCAGCTCCCATTTCGCGCGGATCGTGAGAGAGCGTCGACCCAGAGCCCACAGAGCACGCTCGACGGTGGGGCGAACTGCGCGGCAGACGAGTCAGTGCGCCGAGGTGCTCGGGGAGATCCGAGTGAGCACGCTGCGGGCGGCGTCGACGCAGGTGTAGCGCTCAGTGGTGATGTAGACATCGTACTCGACCTGTCCGTCGCTGCCGGGATCGTTCCGGCGGGCGGCGGCGACGAGGCCCGACCAGTCGGGTCCGACGACGACGACTCCGTGCTCCTTGCGCATCGGATCAGAGGCGTCGACGACTCCCCCGCGCACCCCGGGCACCGGCGGAGTCGTGAAACCGCCGGAGAACATCGCCGTGAGACCGACCGTGTCGCGGATCCGCTCATACCGGTCATAGGTCGCCTGGGAGAACGACTCCTCGTCCCCGAAGACGCCGAGCGTGATCGTCGCCGCACCGGAGGCCAGAGCCCGCTCCTCGAGGGCGGCGATCTGGGCGATGAGCAGCTCGCGGTTCATCACGAGAGGCTCCCGTCGCAGCCCCTGCGCTATCGAGTACGGGGTGCCGAGCGCCGGGAGGTTGCGCGAATGGTGATCGGCGAGAGCGTCTTCGACCGGCGGGGCGAACGGCTCGGGCTCACGGGTCGAGCGACCGAAGTACGGACCCGACATGAAGCGTGCGCCAAGTGCCTGCACCCGGTCGAGATCGTCCTCGCTCGAGACGCCCTCGGCGAGGATGACCGCGCCGGTCCGCTCGAGGTGGGCGTGGAGGAGCCGATTGAGCTCGGCCAGCTGCGCACTGCATTCGATGGTGAGGACGTCGGGATGGAGGCCGACGACCGAGGGGTTGACGAGCGGCACGAACGACGTGCTGCGCAGGTCGGGTCCGACCGAGGACATTCCCACGCCCCAGCCCATCGACCGGGCCTGGCGCACCGAGCGGAGGACGGAGGCCGGGGAGGAGGAGACGCGGTCGGCGTCGAGCTGGAGGATGCACGAGCGATCGGGTTCGGCTGTCCGATCCTCGAGCGTGGCGAAGGACTCCTCCTCGGCGTGGAGGAAGAGGCGGTTGGAGTTCGGCAGTCCAGCCGCCTCGGCGGTGCGCAGGGCGGTCGCCCGCATCGAGGCGTCGATGTCGCCGATCATCGCTGAGGCGTGCATCGCCTGGCGCAGGTTCTCCGACTCGGCGTGGCCGAGAGCGGGATCGCCGATCGGCGCTTGGAGGATCTGGTAGCCCACGGTATCGAAGGTGAAGGAGTCGACCACGGGTGCGAAGAAGGTCTCGATCCCTCCCGACCGCACCAGCTCCTCGAGGGCCAGGTCCTGATCGTTCGCCGTGCCTACCACCGTCTGTCCTTCCCTGTGAAAACCTGCGTACACAGTCTTCCACAGTCGTGTCCGGTCAACGGTTTGGATTCGATAACATTATTCCGCTCACAGCTGAGGTCGCCGCGTGCGCCTGACCTCGGCGATCCCGACGATGCCGGCGATGATGACGACAACGGCGATTGCCAGGAATGCGACGATGAGCCCGAGGTCCCAGTCGCTGACCGCGACGACGGCGAACGCGACCGCGGTGAGGATCGCCAGCCCCATCGAGGTGCCGATCCGCTGACCCGTCTGCAGCACTCCCCCGGCCGATCCGGCGTACTTCAGCGGCACCTCGTTGAGCGTGAGCGTCTGGTTCGGGCTGATGACCATGCCCTGCGCGATCCCGACGAAGCTGAGGGTGAGCAGCAGCCACCATTCGCTGCCGATGCCCTGCGCGAGGAGGGCGACGACGAGGACCGAGGAGAGCAGACCGAAGAGGCAGGTGACGATGCCCCAGACGACGAGGCGGCGCCCGGCCTGGAAGACGTAGCGGCCGGAGATGTCGGCCGACAGCGCCGAGAGCAGCGCGGCGGGCAGTCCGATGAGCCCTGAGGCCAGCGCGGTGTGGCCGAGGCCCTGCTGCATGAACATCGCGACGATCACCCACACACTCGTCACCCCCATGAAGTAGAGGGCGATGATGATCGAGCCGTTGCTGAAGCTCTTGATCACGAAGAGGTCGAGTTCGACCATCGGGGTCCGGCCACGGGACTCATACCGTCGCTCCCACTTCGTCCACGCCCAGATGACGACGAGCCCGAGCGGCAGGGCGAACCACACGAACCAGCCGACGGAGGATTCGACGAACGGCAGGAGGACGAGGAGGACGCCGAGTCCGAGGAGGACGACGCCGACGGGGTCGAGATCGTGCCGGTGCCGACGCTGGGCCGGGGGCACCGCCTCGTCGATGGGGTCGGTCTGGTCGACAGCCGGGCCCCACGCGGACTTCGGCAGCCAGACGATCGCGAAGATCACGGCGAGGATGGCGAACGGGACGTTGACGAGGAACGCCGCCCGCCACCCGAGGGCATTGCCGAAGATCGCGATGAGGACGCCGCCGAGCACCGGTCCGATCGCCACCGACAGACCGACGATCGTGCCCATGAGGCCGAAGGCACGACCTCGGCGCGGTCCTTCGAAGTACTGCTGGAGGAGACCGACGACCTGCGGGTTGAGCAGTCCCGAGCCCAGGCCCATGACGACGCGGGCGATGTTGAGGGTGATCGGGTCCGGGGCGAGGCCCGACACGAGCGAGGAGATGCCGAAAAGGCTGACTCCGGCGATGAAGAGCTGGGCACGGCCGAAGACGTCGCCGGCGCGACCGGCCGCGACGAGGACGACGCCGAAGGAGAGCGCATACCCGGTGAGCACCCACTGGAGGGCGGAGGTCGAGGCGCCGAGGTCGCGCTCGATCGCCGGGAGGACGACGTTGATGATCGACACCGACAGCAGGGACATGAACAGCGGGACGAGAGCGACGAGGAGGATCCTCTTCTGCACCTGAGTCATTCCGCCGCCAGCAGCCATTCCACACCTTTCGACCATTCTCGACAGCCGACGTCACCGTCGACCGTCCTCCCGCTGGTGATCCTATCCCCTTGCCCGCCGGCCGGCGCGGTGGGACCACCCGTTGACACCGGCCCATGAGCGTGTGACGGTAGGGCGACCTCCCCTCCCACCGCGACGATCGGAGCATGATGAACCGGAACGGGAACCCAGCTGCGTCCATGACGTTCCCGCGGGATGGGGCAGGCACAGCGGCCGACGGGTCCGCTCCTCGGCATCGTCATCGCCACCGTGATCTTCTTCGTCGCCCAGCTCGCGGCGCTGCCGGCCGGCATGCCGAGCGAGGGAGCCGGACTCACCTTCGTCCAACAGGCGGTGCTCACCGGCAGCTTCGGGGTCGGGGCGGTCCTCCTCCTGCTCTGGGTCCGGTTCAAGGAGCGCCGGCCGATCCGCTCGCTCGGCTTCGCCGCGCCCGGGGCAGGAGCGAAGATCCTCCGCGGCGCGCTCATCGGCCTCGTCATGATCTCCGCGGTCGCCCTCATCACCGTCGCCTCCGGTCAGGGGACCCTCGGCCCACCGAACTGGAGTGCGCTGCTTCCCGCGCTCATCCTCCTCGTCGGCTTCACGATCCAGGGCAGCACCGAGGAGCTCTTCGCCCGCGGCTACCTCGTCCAAGCCGTGTCGTGGAAGTGGGGACTGCTGGCGGCCTTCGTCGTCCAGACCGTGTGGTTCACCCTCCTCCACGGCGCCAACGGCGGCATCACAGTCGTGTCCGTGCTCAACCTCGTCCTCGTCGCGGTGTTCCTCGGCTTCTGGTCACTCGCCGAGGAGGGGCTGTGGGGCGTCTGCGCGTTCCACGCCGTGTGGAACTGGGGTCAGGGCAACCTCTGGGGCGCCCATGTCTCGAACATGGACGTCGAGACCTCGGTCCTCTCCTTCCGCCCGACCCCCGGTGCCGGCGACCTGATCTCGGGCGGATCGTTCGGCTTCGAGGGCAGTATCGTGTCCTCGCTCATGCTCGCTCTCGGCACGGTCGTCGCCGTCGTCATGGTCCGCCGACGGCGGCGTGCGGCGACGGCCGATCGGGGCTGAGAGGACACAGCCGGGCAGGGGACAATGGTGTCATGACGAATGACACGATGAGAGCCGCCACCCAGCACAGTCTCGGAGGCCCGGAGGTCCTCGAGGTCGTCGACCTGCCGCGTCCGCAGCCGCGGACCAACGAGGTGCTCGTGCGCGTCCGCGCCGCCGGGCTCAACCCGACCGATTGGAAGCACCGCGCGGCCGGGCGCTTCCTCGGTCAGCCGCCGTTCGTCCTCGGCTGGGACGTCTCCGGAGTCGTCGAAGCCGTCGGCGTCGGGGTCGCGCGCTTCGCAGTCGGCGATGAGGTGTTCGGCATGCTCTCCTACCCATACGGTCACGGCTCGCATGCCGAGTACGTCGCGGCACCGGCGCGGGTGTTCGCGAAGAAGCCGGCGGGACTCGACCACGTCGAGGCCGCCGCCCTGCCGCTGGTGTCGCTCACGGCGTGGCAGATGCTCATCGACTACGCGCAGCTGACACCGGGCCAGCGCGTCCTCATCCATGCCGCCGCCGGCGGAGTCGGCCACGTCGCCGTGCAGATCGCCAAGGCCCACGGCGCCCACGTCATCGGCACGGCCAGTGGGAAGAAGCATGATCTCCTCCGCCGCCTCGGCGCCGATGAGATGATCGACTACCGCACGGAGGACTTCACGGAGACCGCCACCGACATCGACGTCGTCCTCGACACCCTCGGCGGGGACACCGCGATGCGGTCGCTGCGCACCCTCACCCCCGGCGGGATCGCGGTCTCCACCGTGCCGGTCGGCCCCGACGACTTCACCACCGAGGCGACGCGTCTGGGCGTCAGGGCGCTGCGGATGCTCGTCGACTCCTCCCATGCCGACCTCACCGCGATCGCCGGGCTCGTCGACGCGGGTCGGCTCAGGCCCGAGATCGCCGCGACCTTCCCGCTCGAGGAGATCGCTGCCGCGCACCGCCTCGGCGAGACCGGGCGCACCACCGGCAAGATCGTCATCACGATGTCCTGACACGCCTCAGGGCCCGGCGCACGGGGTGTGCGCCGGGCCCTGAGGCGGAGCGGCTCAGATCGGGTAGCCGGTGACCGGACCCTCCCAGTTCGGCTTCCAGCCGAGTGCCGGGGCGACGTGCTCGGCGAAGGACTGGAGGACGTGGAGGTTGTAGTCGACGCCGATCTGGCTGGGGATCGTCAGCATGACCGTGTCGGCGGCCTCGATCGCCGGGTCGTCCTTGAGCTGCTCGATGAGGACGTCCGGAGCGGCCGCATAGGTCTTGCCGAACGTCGAGCGCATGTCATCGATGATGCCGATCTGGTCGCCGTCCTCATGGGAGCGGCGTCCGAAGTAGAGGTCGTCGAGATCGGTGGTGATCGGGAAGATGCTGCGGCTCACCGACACGCGCGGGGTCCAGTCGTGACCGGCCTCCTTCCACGCTTCGCGGAACTTGTCGATCTGCTCGCGCTGGAGGTCGGCGAACGAGTCACCGGTCGCCTCGGTGAGCAAGGTCGAACTCATGAGGTTGACGCCCTGTTCGGCCGCCCACTCCCCTGTCGCGCGGGTCGCCGCACCCCACCAGATGCGGCGGTCGAGGCCGGGGGCGTGCGGTTCGATGGAGAGCCGGGCACCGGGACCGAACTGCTTCGGGTCGGCCGGAGCCATCTTCTCGCCCTTGACGGCGGCCATGAACTTCCCGAACTTCGCGCGGGCGATGTTCGCGCCCTTGGCGTCTTCGGCGTCGAGATAGCCGAAGGCCTCCCACCCGCGCTCGGCCGGCTCCGGTGATCCGCGGCTGACGCCGAGGGCCACGCGGCCGTCGGCGAGGATGTCGAGCGCTGCGGCCTCCTCGGCGAGGTAGAGCGGGTTCTCATACCGCATGTCGATGACGCCGGTGCCGACCTCGATGTGCTTCGTCTTCGCGGCGATCGCGCTGAGGACGGGGATCGGCGACGCCGCCTGTCTGGCGAAGTGGTGGACGCGGAAGTACGCTCCGTTGACGCCGATCTCGTCGGCGCCGACGCCGATCTCGACAGCCTGCTTCAGGGCTTCCTTCGCGCCGTACTCCCCTGGGGCCGCGCCGGGTCCGTAATGGCCGAAACTCAAGAATCCGAATGCCTTCATATCCATGCCAACCTGGTTGAGGTTTCAATTATTCCGGCCGGTCGCAGGCGGTGCGCGGCTTCCTGCTGGCTGCACGGGCCCCGCATACCCATGTGGGTGTGCGTGCGGGCATTCAGGGAACGACAAAGGCCCCGTCGGGAACGACGGGGCCTTGCTCTGCTCCCCCGGCTGGGCTCGAACCAGCGACCCTTCGATTAACAGTCGAATGCTCTGCCAACTGAGCTACGGAGGAATGTGGCAGTGACCTGCGCACGAGAAATCAGCATAGCAAAGGTGAGCCGACCTCGCCAAAGCGGCGCCCAGTGCGTTAGGTCACACCCGCCCCGCTCGCCCTGGGCCAGCGGTGCCCGAGGCGGACAGCTCCGGTTTCCCCCACCTCGGGGAGACGGGGAACCGGACAATTCCCCCGCGCGCACGACGCTCGCGCGTACTGCACTGTAACATCGGGGGTGACCCTTGCGAGCCATCCCCGACGGAAGCAGAACACGTGACCATTGTGGCCATCGCCTTAGCCGTTCTGGCAGCTGTGGCCCTCGCGTTCGGGGCCCTCTACCAGCACGACGCCGTCGCCGATCAGGACAACTCCCATGACGGTCTGAGCTGGGCGCACTTCAAGGAGCTGCTGGGGAACCGGAAATGGCTGCTCGGGCTCTTCATCCTCGGCCTCGGCACCCTGGGGAACTTCCTCGCCCTCGCCCTCGCCCCCGTCATGGTCGTCCAGCCGATCGGGGCGTTCTCCCTCATCGTCTCCGTCCTCCTCGGCGTGAGGTACCGCGGGCTCAAGGTCAACCGCCGCCTCGTCCAGGCCGTCGTGTGGTGCACCGTCGGCGTCACGGTCTTCGTCGCCCTGTCGGCCACGACTGCGCGGACGTCGGTCCACCTCGGCGCCGATGCCCTTCCGCTCGTGTGGATCACCGGCGTCATCGTCGCCGCCGGGCTCATCGTCATGCTCTTCTTCCGCCACGCCCCGCAGCTCGTCCTCATCACCGCGGCGGGCCTGCTCTTCGCGTGCGTGGCGACGAACGCCCATCTCGTCAGCGTGCAGTTCCTCCGCGCCGGCATCGAGAACGTCACGTGGCTCAACGTCGCAGCCCTCATCGTCGCCGCAGCCCTGGGCTCCTGGTTCGTGCAGAACTCGTACGCCGCCGGTCCCCCGGAGATGGTCATCGCCGGGCTCACCGTCGTCGATCCCATCGCCGCGGTCATCCTCGGCTCCGTCGTCCTCGGTGAGGCCCACGCCGCTCCCCCGTGGCTCGTCGTTGTCATCACGATCACAGGATTGGTCGCGTGTCTCGGGGTCGTTGTATTGTCTCGGTATCATCCCGATGTCAAGGATCGCGAGGACGAACGCCGCGACGCCCGCCAGAACGATCAGTTGACCGACACCGAGGAGAGTTGAGCTCTGTCCGCACAATCGACCCGTCGCATCCTCATCCCCACCGAGACCTACGCCCCCGAGGTCAACGGAGCGGCGAAGTTCGCCGAACGCCTGGCAGCGGGACTCGCCGCCCGCGGACATGACGTCCACGTCGCCTGCCCCTCGGCGACCGGCACCCCCTCGGTGAGCGTGGAGAACGGCGTCACCGTCCACCGCCTCACCTCCCACCGCTGGATGCTCCACCCCACGTGGACGATCTGCATGCCGTGGGAGACGAAACCGGAGATCGCCCGCCTCCTCGACACCCTCAAGCCCGACGTCGTCCACACGCAGGCGCACTTCGTCATCGGCCGCTACGCGTTCTCCGAATCGCACAAGCGCGGCATCCCCGTCGTCGCGACGAACCACTTCATGCCCGAGAACGTCCGCCCCTACCTCCGCGTGCCCAAGCCGCTCGTCGACGGCGGCACCGCGCTTGCCTGGTGGGATCTGCGCCGGAAGTTCCAGTCCGCCGAGTTCATCACCGTCCCCACGCAGCTCGCCGCCGACCTGCTCACGCAGAACGGCTTCAGCTCCCCCATCCGCGCGGTCTCCTGCGGCATCGACCTCGACCGGTTCTCCCACCTCAAGCAGCCCGTGACCGGCGGGAAGGGCTCCTCGTCGGGCACCGAGGCGGCCGCCCCGCGGGTGCTCTTCGTCGGTCGGCTCTCGGCGGAGAAGCACGCCGAGGACATCGTCCGCGCCGTCGCACTCACCGACCCGGCACTCGGCCTCGAGGCCGACATCGTCGGGGGCGGCGATCAGGAGGAGCCGCTCAAGTCGCTCGCCGCGGAACTCGGCATCGCCGAGCGCATCCACGTGCTCGGCAAGATCAGCGACTCCGCGCTCATGGACGCCTACGCCCGGTGCACGTTCTTCTGCATGCCCTCGACGGCCGAGCTCCAGTCGATCGCCACACTCGAGGCCCTGGCCTCGCGCAAACCCGTCGTCCTCGCCGACGCCGTCGCCCTGCCCCATCTCGTCCGCGACGGCGTCAACGGCTACCTGTTCCCACCGCGGGACATCGAGGCCCTCGCCGATCGCTTCACCCGCATCTGCACGCAGACGCCCCCGCAGTACGAGGCGATGTCCCGGGCCTCCCTCGACGTCGTCGCCACCCATGACATCGAGTACACGCTCGACACGTTCGAGTCGATCTACGCCGACGTCATCGCCGGATACGTCGACACCGCGGCCTGAGACCGACTGCCTGAAACGGCCTGAGACGGACCGCCTGAAACGGCCCGCCGCTCAGGCCGCGTCGTCGGCCGGCGGGACGAACACCGTCGGCTCCGACCCCAGCCGCGCGACGTCGAG
Source organism: Brevibacterium sp. LAARM2_SD2 (assembly GCF_057364785.1). Taxonomy (NCBI): domain Bacteria; kingdom Bacillati; phylum Actinomycetota; class Actinomycetes; order Micrococcales; family Brevibacteriaceae; genus Brevibacterium; species Brevibacterium sp. LAARM2_SD2. The sequence goes on from NZ_JBNFOM010000029.1 coordinate 14,282, forward strand.
CCCGGCGATGACGTCCTCGATCGACCGCCACCGGGCACTGCCTCCGGTGGCAGACGTCGGATCGGCCCCGCCGAGGGACTCCCAGATCCATCCGTAGACATCGGCGACCGTCCAGCCGCGGGCGCGCAGCTGCTCGTACGTCACGGCGCCGTCGCGCTTGGCCAGCCGGGACCCCGACTCGTTGAGCACGAGCGGCACGTGCAGCCACGCCTGCTCGGGCAGGTCGAGGAGTTCGGCAAGACGGGCCTGCCGCGGGGCCGAGGAGGCGAGGTCGTCCCCGCGGACCACCTCGGTGATCCCACTGGCCGCATCGTCGACGACGACGGTAAGGTTGTAGGCGAACACGCCGTCACCGCGCCGGAGCACGACGTCGTCGACCGGTGCCGTGATCGTGCCGAGCAGAGCGTCGGCCACGGTGACCTCCCGGTTCTCCGAGCGCAGCCGCAGGGCCGGTCTCCGGCCCGCGGCGGCCAGGGCGGTCCGCGCCTCGGTGCGCTGCTCCTCGGAGAGGTCGCGGCACGTGCCCGGATACGCCCCCGGTGGGGCGTGCGGGGCGGAGGGGGCCTGCTGGATGTCCTTGCGCGAGCAGTAGCATTCGTAGACGAGTCCCGCCTCATCGAGACGGGCGATCGCCTCAGCGTAGACGTCGAGACGCGCGGACTGGACGAGGGGGTCGTCGTCGGGCACGATCCCGAGGTCGGCGAACACCGCCCGTTGGGACTCCGCCGCGCCCGGCCGGACCCGGTCGAGGTCCTCGACGCGCCAGAGGAAGCGCTGGCCCTGCTGCCGGGCGCGCGCATACGCGAGCACCCCGGTGCGGATGTTGCCGATGTGGAGGTCGCCGCTGGGGCTCGGGGCGTACCGACCGGCTCCCGCCCTCACCTGTCGGCGACGAGATCGGCGTACTGCGGGAACCGCTGCAGGTAGTCCTGGACGTAGGTGCACAGCGGGACGATCGTCTCCCCGTTCGCCCGGATCTCGTCGAGGGCGTGCGTGACGAGGGTGCGGGCGAATCCGCGCCGGGAGAAGCCCTCGGAGATGATCGTGTGCTGGAGTTCGAGGGTGCTGTCGCCGATCCGCTGGTAGGCGAGGAACCCGACGAACGCCTCGGGATCGTCGGTGGTGAAGAGTTCGAAGCGCTCCCGGTCACGGTTGTGGCGCATCGTCACCGGGGTGGCGCTGAGTTCGGGTTCCATCCTCACGTCCCTTTCATCGTCGGTGAGCTGCTCAGCGCACCGGTGCCGTCGTCAGCCCTTCGCCCTCGACGTCGGCGGTGGTCTTGCGCTGCAGTCGCCTCTCGAGCCACCGCGCGAAGCTCGCGACGATCATGTTGATGATGATGAAGAGCGCGGCACCGACGATGAACGTCGGCAGAAGGTTATTGTACTCGCGGCCGATGAGGTTGACCTGGTAGAGAAGGTCCTGGTAGGTGACGATGAAGCCGAGCGCCGAGTCCTTGAGGAGGACGACGATCTGCGCGACGATCGTCGGCATCATCGCCCGCAGCGCCTGCGGCATGAGGACGAGGCTCATCACCTGTCCCGGTCGCAGGCCGATCGCCATCGCCGCTTCCCGCTGGCCCTTCGGCACGGCGAGGATGCCGGCCCGGATGATCTCGGCGAGCACCATGCCGTTGTAGAGGGTGAGGCCGATGACGACGGACCAGAACGGGCCGATCGTGTTCCCGAAGAGGAGGAACGTCGCGAAGATGAGGAGGAGGACGGGCACGCCGCGGAAGAACTCGAGGACGATCGTCGCGGGCACGGAGATGATCCGCTTCGACGACAGCCGCAGGAGGGCGAAGACGACGCCGACGGCCAGCGCCAGCACCGAGGCGACGGCGGCGACCTTGAGGGTCGCGAGCATGCCGTCGAGGAGGACGAGCTGGATCTGGGCGAATGTGAACGGATACCACTTCTCGGGTTCGAGCTGTCCGGCGTCGGCGAACTTCCAGATGATCCATGCGATGAGCCCGGCGAGCACGATCGTCGAGACGATCGAGAGGATGACGTTGTTGCGGCGGGCCTTCGGGCCCGGGGCGTCGAAGAGAACCTCTGTCGGTGCGCTCATCGGAGGATCACCAGCTTCCGCTCGAGGTAGGAGAAGATGCGCCCGAGGATGAGCGCGAGGATGAGGTAGGCGACGGCGGTGCCGAAGAGGATCGGGATGACGAGGTCGCCGCGGAGCTCGATCGCGTTGCGCATCGCGGAGATGAGTTCGCGGTTGTTGAACGCCGAGGCGATCGACGTGTTCTTGAGCATCGCGATGATGACGCTGCCGAGCGGCGGGATGACCGTCCGGAAGGCCTGCGGCAGGATGACCTCCGTCAGCGTCTGGTTGAACGTCAGCCCGATGGCCCGGGCGGCCTCGGCCTGGCCGACGGGGATCGTCGCGATGCCCGCCTTGAGGGTCTCGGCGACGAAGCACGCGGTGTAGGCGGTGAGCGCGAGCGTCGCGTAGACGAAGGAGTTGAACGAACTCGAGTCGCCGAAGCGGATGTCGAGGAAGGGCAGTCCGAAGGCGCAGAAGAACATCACGAGCGTCAGCGGGGTGTTGCGGACGATGTTGATGTACGCCGAGGCGGCGATCCGCAGCACCGGGGTCGGTGAGACCCGCATGGCGGCGAGGATCGTGCCGAGCACCAGCGATCCGACGAGGGTGACGGTGAAGAGCTTGACCGTGCCCCAAATGCCGGAGCCGAAGAGCTCGAGCAGGGCGAGAAAGTCCATCCCGGGTTCCTTAATCGATGCGAGGGCACCGGTCGGTGCCCTCGCATCAGGTCAGTGAGGCAGCCGGTGGGCGGCCTCGGTGCGGCAAGCGGTCAGTAGCGGTCGATCTCCGGCATCTTCACGCCCTCGGCCGATCCGAGCGTGTACTCGAAGGCCTCGGTCCACTGCCCGTCGTCCATGCTCGTCTGCACCGCGTCGTTGACCGCGTTGCGCAGGGCCGTGTCGTCCTTGGGCAGGCCGATGCCGTAGGGCTCTTCGCTGAAGGGCTTGCCGACGACCTTGAGCTCGCCCTCGTTCTGCGCCGCGTACCCGCGGAGGATCGCGTCATCGGTCGTCACCGCGTCGACGGCACCGGACTGGAGGTCGGTCACGCACTTCGAGTACGTGTCGTAGGTGACGAGTTCGGCGTCTCCGTACTCGTCCTGGATCCGCTGCGCCGGGGTCGAGCCGTCGACCGAGCAGACCTTGCGGCCGGCGAGGTCCTCGGGACCGGCGATGTCGGAGTCGGACTTCACGAGCAGGTCCTGACCGGCGACGTAGTAGGGGCCGGCGAAGTCGACGACCTGCTTGCGCTCGTCGTTGATCGTGTAGGTCGCAACGACCATGTCGACGGTGCCCTGCTGGAGGAAGGGCTCGCGGTTGGCCGAGACGGTCTCGACGAAGTCGATCTGGTCAGGGGCGAAGCCGAGCTGCGCGCCAACCATCTTCGCGATCTCGATGTCGAAGCCCTCCGGGTTCTCGGAGCCGGTGGTGACGTTGCCGAGACCCGGCTGGTCGAACTTCACGCCGACCTTGAGCTGACCGGCGTCCTTCGCCGCCTGCCAGGTCTTCGAGTCGGCGACGTCGGCGCTCTCGTTGACCGGGTACTCCGGGGCCGCGGCCTGCGAACCGCCGTCGGCCGGGTTGTCGGGGGTGCCGCCCTGCCCGCATCCGCTGAGGGCGAGGAGTCCGACCGCGACCGAGGCGATCGCGACGCTGAGCTTCTTCATGGTTTCTCCTTGGTGGTGTCGAACGGAACAGAGGGTCGAATCGGGGGTGGGTCAGTTCGTGAGGATCTTCGAGAGGAAGTCCTGGGCGCGCCCGCTCTGCGGGTTCGTGAAGAACTCCTCCGGACCGTTGACTTCGACGATCTCCCCGTCGGCCATGAAGACCACGCGATTGCCGGCCTTGCGGGCGAACCCCATCTCGTGGGTGACGACGACCATCGTCATCCCCTCCTTCGCGAGTTCGACCATGACGTCGAGGACTTCGTTGATCATCTCCGGGTCGAGCGCCGAGGTGGGCTCGTCGAAGAGCATGACCTTCGGCTTCATCGCCAGCGCCCGGGCGATCGCGACGCGCTGCTGCTGCCCGCCGGAGAGCTGAGCGGGGTACTTGTCGGCCTGGTGGGCGACCCCGACGCGTTCGAGCAGCGCCATCGCCTGCTTGTCCGCGTCGGCCTTCTTCAGCTTCCGCACCTTGATCGGGCCCAGGGTGACGTTCTCGAGGATCGTCTTGTGGGCGAACAGGTTGAACGACTGGAAGACCATGCCGACGTCCGAGCGCAGCTGCGCGAGCGCCGCACCTTCGGCCGGCAGCTCCTTGCCGTCGATCGTGATCGATCCCGAGGTGATCGTCTCCAACCGGTTGATCGTCCGGCACAGGGTCGATTTGCCCGAGCCGGAGGGACCGATGACGACGACGACCTCACCCTCGTGGATGTCGAGATCGATGTGCTTGAGCGCGTGGAAGTCACCGTAGTGCTTCTCGACGTCGGTCATCGAGACCAGCGGTTGTGATTCAACTCTCATGACCACTGATCTTAGTGAATGACCTGCTCACATGAAAAACGTCACGTGTTCCCAGGACAACTGCAATGAACTTGTGACCTGAGCGACATTCACACGCTGCTGCCTGCGTGAACGATCCTCTCGCCCTCTTCGCGCAACTCGACTTTCCGGATCTTTCCGGACACCGTCATCGGGAACGAGTCGCGGACCTCGACGTACCTGGGGATCTTGAAATGGGCGAGGCGGCCCTCGGCGAACTCCCTGACGTCGGCGGCGGTCAGCGTGTCGTAGCCGTCCTTGAGGATGACCCAGGCCATGAGCTCCTCGCCGTACTTCTCGTCGGGGACGCCGATGACCTGGACGTCGCTGATCGCCGGATGCTGGTAGAGGAACTCCTCGATCTCCCGCGGGTAGACGTTCTCTCCCCCGCGGATGACCATGTCCTTGATCCGGCCGGAGATGTCGACGTACCCGTCGTCGTCCATGATCGCGAGATCGCCGGTGTGCATCCAGCGGGCCGCATCGATCGCCTCGGCGGTCTTGTCCGGCTCCTCCCAGTACCCGAGCATCACCGAGTACCCGCGGGTGCACAGTTCGCCCTTCTGCCCGCGGGGCATCGTCTGGCCCGTCACCGGGTCGACGATCTTCACCTCGACGTGGGGCATGACCCGGCCCACCGTCTGCGTTCGGGCCTCGAGGGAGTCGTCGGCGCGGGTCATCGTCGACACCGGCGAGGTCTCGGTCATCCCGTAGCAGATGGCGACCTCGGACATGTTCATGTCGTCGATGACGTGGCGCATCACCTCGACCGGGCACGGGGACCCGGCCATCACCCCGGTGCGCAGGGTCGACAGGTCGTAGTCGGCGAAGTCGGGCAGGCCGAGTTCGGCGATGAACATCGTCGGCACCCCGTAGAGGGAGGTCGCCCTTTCCTCGGCGACGGCGGTGAGGCTCGCCGCCGGGTCGAAGCCCGGGGACGGGAGGATGACCGAGGCCCCGTGGCTGAGCGCCGCGAGATTGCCGATGACCATGCCGAAGCAGTGGTAGTAGGGCACGGGGAGGACGACGGAGTCGGCGGGCGAGTACGAGAGGAGCTCGCCGATGAAGTAGCCGTTGTTGAGGATGTTGTGGTGGGACAGCGTCACGCCCTTGGGGAAGCCCGTCGTCCCGGAGGTGTACTGGATGTTGATGGGATCGTCGGCGGAGAGTTCGGCCGCCGCCTGTTCGAGGCGCACCGCGTACTTCGCTCCGGGGTCGGCGAGCAGCTCCCGGCCCTGGGTCAGCAGGTGGGCGAACGATTCGCGCTCCCCGATCGTCGCCGTTCCGGTCAGAGCGTCCGGGACGGTGTCGAGGAAGACGAGATCGAGACCCGGCACCGAGGCGGCCACCTCGGTGGCCAGGGCGTGGAAGTCCGAATGGGGCGGGGCGGCGATCTGCGAGATGAGCATCGTCATCCCCGACTGGCCCACGACGAATTCGAGTTCGTGGGCGCGGTAGGCGGGGTTGACGTTGACGAGGATCGCCCCGATCTTCGCCGTCGCGTACTGGACGAGCGCCCATTCCCCGACGTTCTGCGCCCAGATCCCGATGCGATCGCCATTGCCGAGGCCGCGTTCGAGCAGGGCACCGGCCAGCGCGTCGGTGTCGGCGTCGAACTCGGCATACGTCCAGCGTCGGTCGGAGCCGCGGTCGATGAGGGCGATCGCGTCCGGGTGGGCGGCGGCGGTGCGCCGGAAGTTCGCCGGAATCGTCTCCCCGCGCAGGGGTTCGGTCGACGGTCCGGAGGAGTAGGAGAGGTCAGCCACGTCGTTGTCGCCCTTCGTATCCCGTCAGCGGTCACTGACAGCGTGCGGTGTGATCGCCTTCACACTATTCCGGTTCGGTCCGACTCGCAAAGGCCGGGGTGCTCCTGTCGTCGGCCTCCCTGCCGAGGCGGGTGGGGGTGGTGGCGCGGAAGCTGCGGACGAAGTCGTCGTCGCTCCCGGGCCCGGCCTGTCCGTCGGCCTCGACGAGACGCGCGCGACCGGCGTCGATGAGGACGAGCGCGCGGCTGAGTGCCGCGACGTCGGCGGCGTCATGGGTGATGAGCAGGGCGCTGCGTCCGCGCAGCACGTCGGCGAGGACGGCGCGGGTGCTGATCTTCACGTCGACGTCGAGGGCGGCGAGGGGCTCGTCGAGGAGGAGGAGCGTGGGGTCGATGACGAGCGCCCGGGCGAGGGCGATGCGCGCTGCCTGCCCGCCGGAGACCTCGTCGGGGCGGCGGTCGCTGCAGTGGCCGACGCCGAGGCGGTCGAGCATCGCCTGGGCGGTGGTGCGGGCCTCGGCGCTCCGGTGTCCGTGGGCGCGGAGTCCGAACGCGACGTTGTCGAGGACGCTGAGGTGCGGGAAGAGCAGCGGGTTCTGGGCGAGGTGGACGACCCCGCGAGCGTGGATGGGCGGCCAGTGGCCGGCGTCGATGTCGAAGATCGTGCGGTCGCCGAGCCGCAGCGCCCCGGATTCGGCGGGCAGGGCGCCGGTGATGATCTGGAAGAGACTCGACTTCCCGGCCCCGTTGCGGCCGATGAGCGCCGTCGTCTGCCCGGCGGACACGTCGAGGGCGATGTCGAGTCCGCGGGTGGGCAGCTGGGCGCTCAGGCTCAGTCGCCCGTCGCCGGCCCCGGCGGCGGGACTGGTGGCGGCTCCGGCGACGGCGCCCGTGGCGGCTCCGCGGCCGATCTCCGAGGTGACGCCCCTGCAAGCGGCATGGGGTTCCGGTTGGGCCTCCGCCACCGGGAGGACAGCATCGGTGTCGTCCGGCCGGGAGGCGGGTGCGCCCGTGCGCGCGATGGTGGCGCCGGGAGCCGAAGCGCGCGGGCCGAAGCGGCGCAGACGCGGGGCGTGGGGCGAGCGGTACGCGAGGACGATGATGATGAGCGCGGTGACGACGAGGAGCAGGGAGAGGGCGATCGCCGACTGCGGGTCGGACTCGCGGACGAGGTAGATCTGCAGCGGCATCGTCCGGGTCACGCCCGACAGGGAGCCGGCGAAGGTGAGGGTCGCCCCGAATTCGCCGAGGGATCTGGCGAAGCAGAGGACGGCGCCGGTGAGGATGCCTGCCCGCAGCATGGGGAGGGTGACCGTGGCGAACACGCGCATCGGGGTCGCCCCGAGTTCGGCGGCGGCGATCTCGTAGCGCTGCCCGCGCGCGGCGACCGCGGTCTCGACCGACATCACCATGAACGGGAGGGAGACGAAGATCTGGGCGACGACGACGGCCGCCGTCGTGTACGCGAGCCCGAGACCGGCCTCGGTGAGCAGGGACCCGAGATACGCCGAGCGCCCCCACGTGTAGAGGAGCGCGAGGCCGCTGACGACCGGCGGCAGGACGAGCGGGAGGAGGATGAGGGTGCGCACGAGCCGCTGTCCCGGGAACGTCGTCGTGGCGAGCAGATAGCCGAGCGGGAAGCCGAGGACGACGCTGACGAGCGCGGAGATCGTCGACGTGAGCAGGGACAGTCCCATCGCCAGCTGCGACTCGGGGGCCCCGATGACCTCGCCGAGGTGGCCGAGGTCGATGCGGGTGACCATCCCGATGATGGGGACGAGGAGGAACGCGACGGCGAGGACAGCGGGAATCCACAGCCACCTCGGCGCCGTCGCATGCCTCCGGGCACGCCCCGTCACGGATGGTCTCCCGGTGTGGAATCACAGATCATCCACCCATTATCACCCGCAGATGCGGAGTTTCAGAGCATCTGCGTCAGCATCTGAGACTGGTAAGGGTCAGTCGCCGCCAGCGGTGTCGATCCACACCATCGTCGCCTTGACGGCCGCGGTGGCGAGGCTGCCGGGTTCGAGTTCGAGCTGACGGCACGCCTCGGCGGACATCAGGGACACGACCCGGAACGGCCCGCACTGGAGGCTGACCTGCGCCATCACCCCGTCGATGACGACGTCGGTTACGAGCCCGGTGAAGCGGTTGCGCGCCGAGCTGCGGACGTGCGTCGGGTCGTCGAGGGAACCGGCGCCGTCCTGGGCGAGCACGGCGAGTTCGGCCCCGTCGACGACGGACCGGTTCGAGGCGTCCTTGTGCTGCGCGAGCCGGCCGTCGCTGATCCAGCGACGGATCGTGTCGTCGCTGACGCCGAGGAACCGGGCGGCCTCGCTGATGCGCAGCTGAGTCATTCGAGCGCTCCCACCCATTCGTCGTCGCCGTCGGTGAAGAACTGGTGCTTCCAGATCGCCACCTTCTCCTTGACCTCGTCGACGAGCTCGCCGCACGCGACGAAGGACTCCCGGCGGTGCGGTGAGGCGACGACGGCGGCCAGCGCCACATCGCCGACGGTCAGCTCTCCGACCCGGTGGACGACGGAGAGGCGGACCGCGGGATGCCGGGCGGCCACCGCGGCGGCCACCTCGGCGATCTGCGCGGGCGCCAGCGGGTGGGATTCGTAGACGAGCCGGGTGACACCGCGGCCCGAATCGTGGTCGCGGATGATCCCGGAGAAGGTCACGGCGGCCCCGCATTCGGCGGTGACGACCTCGGGTTCGAGGTCGGTCACGCTGATCGGGGACTCGGTGATGCCGGTGGTGATGACGGTCATGACTCCCGCTTCCAGTCCCCGCTCTTGCCGCCGGTCTTCTCGAGGACCTTGATGTCCCCGATGACCGCGCGGTTGTCGACGGCCTTGATCATGTCGAAGATCGTCAGCGCGGCGACGGAGACGGCGGTGAGGGCCTCCATCTCGACACCGGTCACCGACACCGTCTTCACGGCCGCGGTCACCGTGACGGCGGAGTCCGTGAGGGTGAAGTCGACGTCGACGCCGGTCAGCGGCAGCGGATGGCAGAGCGGGATGAGGTCGCTCGTGCGCTTGGCGCCCATCACCGCGGCAATCCGCGCCACCGGCAGGGCATCGCCCTTGGGCAGGCCCGCCTGACCGATGAGGGAGATGACCTCCGGGGTCGTCGTGATCGTGGCCGTGGCCACGGCCCGCCGCCGGGTGGTGCTCTTGTCGCCGACGTCGACCATCCGGGCGGCTCCGGACTCGTCGAGGTGTGTGAGGCTCACGCGATTGTCCACGTTCTCAGCCTATCCCCCGCGGCCGCGAACGGGTCGTCAGGGTCGTCGGTGGGCGGGATGAAGACGAGGTGGGTGCTCTCGGCGTAGCTGTGGAGCAGATGCGACCGGGAGCCGCCGACGAAGGTGATGCCGTCGTCGTCGACGATCGCCCGCCGCACCTGGAGCTTGCCGGCAGGCGGGGTCTCGTCGAGGTCGGCGGCCAGCGGGTGGAAGCCGACGGGGCGGGCATCGAGGCCGGGGTCGATGCCGAGGAGGGCGGGGCGGATGAAGAGCTCAACGCTGATGAGGGCGCTCACGGGATTGCCCGGCAGGGCCACCCAGGGGTGACCGGCGAGCGTGCCCACGCCCTGCGGTCCGCCGGGCTGCATGGCGATGGGTTCGAAGAGCATGTCCGCGCCCGGGTCGAGGGTCGCGGCGAGTTTGACGACCTCGCGAGCGCCCTTCGAGATGCCGCCGGTGGACACGACGAGGTCGGTGTCGACGGCGCGCACTCGGCGCAGCAGCTCCTCCGGGTCGTCGGGCACCCGCAGCTGGGTGACCTCGGCGCCGAGGCGGGTGAGGCTCGCGGTCAGGGTGATGCCGTTGGAATCCTCGATGCCGGCGTCGGCGTCCCCGGCGATCTCGTCTCCGGTGCTGAGGACGAGGATCCGCGGGAGGGTGACGACGTCGAGGTCGACGACTCCGCAGGCGGTGGCGACGCCGAGGCGGGCGGGAGTGAGCAGCGCACCGGCGCGGAGCACGGTGGTCCCGGCGGTGACGTCGCTGCCGCGGGCGCGGACGAACGCGCCGGCTGCGGGTGCGTCCTCGACGGTGATCTCCGTCGCCCCGAAGGTGCCCGGTTCGGTGGCCTCGATGGGGATGATCGTGTCAGCACCCTCGGGCACCGGGGCTCCGGTCATGATCTCGACGACGGTGCCGGGGTCCACGGCAGCGCCCCGGGCTCCGGCGGCGACCTGCCCGACGACGGGCAGCGGGCCGAGGCGGGACCCGTCCCGCGGTGCGGTCGTCAGGGTCTGTGCGGCGACGGCGAACCCGTCCATGCTCGAGTTGTCGAAGGCGGGGACGTCGACGGCGGAGACGACATCGGCGGCCAGCTGCCTGGGCACCTGAAGAAGGGCGGTCAGGGGCATGCGCGCCGAGCCGCGCAGCGGACTGATCGTCTCGAATACCCGACGACGATGCGTGAAGGCGCTGGTCATGGGACGATGATAGCGAAGAGCTTTCGTCAAGGGAGGAGAACGGACATGGGGACGATCGGCCTGCCGACCCCGATGGTGAGGACTCCGACTCTCGACCCGGGCACGTCGTTCACCGCGCACAGCGAGGAGTCGCTCCTCGACACGTTCGGACGGCGGGCGCGGGACCTGCGGATCTCGCTGACGGATTTCTGCAACCTGCGCTGCAGCTACTGCATGCCCGCCGAGGGTGTCGAGTTCATGCCCCGCGATGCGGCGATGAGCGCCGAGGAGATCATCCGCTTCGCCCGCATCGGCGTCGAGCGGTTCGGCGTCGACCAGATCCGGTTCACCGGCGGAGAGCCGCTGACCCGCCACGACATCACCGACATCATCGCGGGCGTCGCCGCCCTGACCCCGCGGCCGAACATCGCCCTGACGACGAACGCGATCGGTCTCGACAAGCGCGCGGCGAAGCTCAAGGAGGCCGGTCTCGACCGGATCAACGTCTCCCTCGACACGGTCGATGCCGACACGTTCGCCGAGATCACCCGGCGTCCGTTCCTCCAGCGCGTCCTCGACGGCATCCAGGGGTCGAAGGACGCCGGTCTCGACCCGGTGAAGATCAACGCCGTGCTCCTGCCGGGGGTCAACGACACGCAGGCACCCGACCTCCTCCAGTGGTGCCTCGGCCACGGACTGTCGCTGCGGTTCATCGAGCAGATGCCCCTCGACGCGGGGCACTCGTGGGATCGCGGGACGATGATCACCGCCGCTGACGTCTTCGCGCTGCTCGAACCCCGCTTCGTCCTCACGCCGGACGAGGCCCCGCGCGGTGGGGCGCCGGCGGAGAAGTTCCGGGTGGCGAGCCGTGAGGATCCGGACACCGACCTCGGCGACGTCGGCATCATCGCCTCGGTCACGCGCCCGTTCTGCGCCGACTGCACCCGCACCCGGCTGACCGCCGAGGGCCGGGTGCGCACGTGCCTGTTCTCCCGCACCGAGGTCGATCTGCTCGTCGCGCTGCGCTCGGGTGCCACGGATGAGGAGATCGCGAACCTGTGGAAGGGCGCGCACTGGGCGAAGCTCGCCGGGCACGGCATGGACTCCGCCGACTTCACCCAGCCGCAGCGACCGATGAGCGCCATCGGAGGATGAGAGAGACCGTGTCGACCACCGCAGCCTCGCATGCCGCCGCACCCGCGACCGTCACCGTGCGCTTCTTCGCCGCCGCCCGGGAGGCGTTCGGCACGAAGGAGTCGACCGCCGAGGCGGCCACTCTCGCCGATCTCATCGCCGTCCTCACTGCTGAGGCCGACACCGAGGCGGTCACGGTCCTTGAGCGGTCGAGCTTCCTCGTCAACGCCCGGGCGCGCACCGACCGGCAAGCGCCCTTGGCCGCCGGAGACACCGTCGACGTCCTCCCGCCCTTCGCCGGGGGGTGAGCGGGACGAAGCGCTGTGTGAGCGCGGGTCCACATTTCGAGGGGTGACCGCCCGCTGGGGTGTGACCCCGTTTTGGGGTGCGACCGTCGGTCAGAACGCGGCGTCGATGCTGCCGCGGGAGAGGTGAGCGAGGTAGCCGCCGGAGATCGACACGGCGTCGATCCCTGCCCGGCGCAGAGCGCTGACCGTCCGGGCCGAGCGCACCCCTGACCGGCAGTAGAGGGCGAAGCGCGCCGACTCCCCCACGACCGTCGCACCGTCGGTCGCCGTGAGCAGCCCGGGATCGGCGAGGAGTCGGTCCATGGGAATGTGGGCGGCTCCGGCGACGCTGCCCGCCGACACCTCGTCGTCGTCCCTGATGTCGACGAGCACGTCGTCGCGGGTGAGGCCCTCCCACGTGATGACCGGGATGGCCTCGTCGGCAGATGGGGTCGCCGAGGCGGCAGGCGCGTTTGCCGCGGCGGGGGCGACGGCTGGCCCCGGTGCACCGCCGCTGCGGTGGTCCTCGAGGCTCGTCACGGGCCGGCGTTCGGGGTCGCGGGCGACGGGGATCGTCTCCCAGCTCGCATCGAGGCTGCTGTGGATCGAGACGGCGTCGCGCAGGGGCGTGCCGATGCCGGCGAGCACCTTGATCGTCTCCATCGCCATCGCCGAGCCGATGCTGCCGCACAGGGCGCCGATGACCCCGGCGGTCGCACAGTTGGGCACGGACCCGGGCGCGGGCATCTCGGGGTGGAGGTCGCGCAGCGTCGACCCGGTGCGGGCGTCGAAGACGGCGAGCTGTCCGTCGAAGCCGAGGATCGTGCCCCACACGAGGGGGATCCCGAGCAGCTCGCACGCATCGTTGACGAGGTAGCGGGTCTCGAAGTTGTCGCTGCCGTCGACGACGATGTCGGTCCCGGTCAGCAGCTCTTCGGCGTTGTCGGCGGTGAGCAGCACCGGGTGCGTGATGATCTCGATGTCGGAGTTGAGTCCGGCCAGCCGCCGGGCCGCGGAGTCGACCTTGCGGTTGCCGACCTCCTCCTCGGCGTGGAGGAACTGCCGGTGGAGGTTGCTCAGCTCGACGACGTCGGGGTCGATGACGCTGATGGTGCCGACCCCGGCGGCGGCGAGATAGGTGAGCACGGGCGCCCCGAGGCCCCCGGCGCCGATGACGACGACATGGGAGGCGAGCAGTCTCTCCTGGGCTTCTGCGCCGAATCCGCGGAGGCGGATCTGGCGGGTGTAGCGGGCAAGGTCCATGGTTCTCAGTCTAGGACCGGTGCGCGCACGCGCGCTCGCCGCCCGCTACCCCGCGAGGCCGGTGGCCGGCAGCGGGAGCACCTGAACGAGGTCGCCGGCGGAGATCGCCGCCGGTGCGGCGGGCACGCGGAGGATCGCGTCGGCACCGGCGAAGTCGCGCAGCCGGGCGCGTTCGGCCGGGACGACGGTGCCCTCGACGGAGACGGTGACGGGGACGAAGGACACGCCCTTGACGTGTCCGGCGAGGTCGGGGCCGGCATAGACGGCCCGCTGCCAGCGTGCGGCGAGGTCGGTCCCCGACAGCAGGGTGAGCGCGAAGAGATGGAAAGACAGGAGCGCGCCGGACGGGGTGCCCGGGAAGTGGAGCAGGGGCACGCCGCCGCGGCGCCCGTGCCCCTGCGGACCCCCGGGACGCTGGCGCACCCGGACGAACTCGGAGTCGGTGCCCTCGAGGCTCGCCCGCACGACCTCGAAGGCCCCGGCGCTGATCCCGCCGGTCGTGATGACGAGGTCGACGTCGGGGAGGAGACCGTCGAGCACGGCGAGGAACTCGGCCGGATCGTCGCTGCTCGTGCCCAGGTGCGGGATCGCCCCGGCGGTGACGATGGCGGCTGAGAGCATCGGCAGGTTCGAGTTCGGGATGATCGGCGCGGTCGCCGTCGCAGCCCCCGGGGCGGCGGCGAGTTCGTCGCCGGTGACGATGAGTCCGACGCGCAGCCGCCGTCGCACCTCGACGGTGGTCTCCCCGAGCATCGCGAGCGACCCGATCGCCGCGGCCCCCAGGCGCTGACCGCCGAGGACGACGATGTCGCCGACCGCGGTGTCCTCACCGACGTCGCGGATGTTCCACCGGCCGACGATCGTCTCCGGCAGGCCGGCGACGGTGATCGTCTCAGGGATCTCTCCGGTCCGAGCGGCATCGGTGAATTCGACGGGGACGACGGCCACGGCACCGGCCGGGACGGCGGCACCCGTCATCACCCGCACCGCTGTGCCGGCGGCGATGTCGACCGGGCGGTGAGCCGGCGGGCACGTCGCCGACCACGGAGACGGGGGCGCCCGTGCGGGCCCGGGCGAGGGCGCGGGCGTCGAGGGCGTAGCCGTCCATCGCCGAGGTGGCGAAGGCCGGGATCGGATCCCGGGCGACGACGTCGTGGGCGAGGATCCGACCGACCGCCTCGGCGAGGGGCACGCTCTCACTGCCGACCGGCAGAGCTCCGGCGATGATCCGGGAATAGGCCTCGGGGTCCACGCACGTCCTTTCGCTGCGTCGGGCCGGAGGAGTCGCGGTGAGTCGTCCGGTCGGGGATGTCTCCGTCGATCCTAGGACGTGGGCGCCGCTCTTCACCAATGCGCCCTGCCCGTCTCGATTAGAGTGGGTGACGTGGAGGAACAGACCGAACCGAGAAGATGGAGCGTCGTCTCACGTCCCGGGCTCGCCGCGGTCCTCCTCGCCGCCTCGGCGGTGATCCTCTTCGGGATCGGCACGGAGTTCCGGGCCGTCAAGGTGTGGGGCTATGCGCCGATGGCCGCGTCCCTCATCCTCGCGTGGACGACCGCGGACCGGAGCTTCGCCCGGGATCTCAGCGTCATCGCCGGGGCTCTCGCGCTCATCTCCGCGATCTCCGTCGAAGCCGACATCTCGTGGACGAACATCCTGCGGATGGGGATCGTGCTCAGCGCCGTCGTCATCGGGCCCTTCCTCGTCACCCGGTACTGGTTCAAGGAGAAGAGCATCGTCTACCCGCGCCGGCACGGTCAGCCGTGGTCGAAGCTCGAGTGGGGTTGGCTGATCTTCGTCGTCGTCGTCGCCTGGCTCGTCCTCCCCCAGTACTTCTTCCGCACCGGGGTCTACCTCAACTGGCCGGCGGTGACCGAATGGCATGAGATCCTCAGGCTCTTCATCGGCGTCAACGCCGTCGGCCTCTGGGACGAGCTGTTCTTCATCTGCACGGTCTTCGCCCTGCTGCGCCGGCACTTCGACTTCTGGACGGCGAACGTGCTCACGACGATCATCTTCGTCTCGTTCCTCTGGGAGCTCGGCTACCGGTCGATCGGTCCGCTGCTGACGATTCCCTTCGCCGTCGTCCAGGCGGTGATCTTCACGAAGACGAAGTCCCTGCCCTACACCGTCACGGTCCATCTCATCTTCGACGCGATCGTCTTCCTCACGATCGTCGCCGCCCACCATCCGCAGGCGCTGCCGATCTTCATCGGGGTCTGACTCCGACAGGAGAACCGCCCTGTCCGGGAAGTTCCGGACAGGGCGGTTCCCTGCGGTCTGGTCACCCGCGGTGACGGGTGTCAGACATACGGGTGTCAGAGGCGGATCAGCGCACGCCCTTGAGCATCTTGAGCATCGGCTTCGTCAGCGTCAGCGCGAGGAGCCCGAGGACGATCGAGGTGCCGCCGATCGACGTCCAGTACGGGGTCTGGTTCGCCGGATCGAAGTAGCCGCCGAGCACACCCGAGAGTGCGGTTCCCACACCGGAGGCGAGGAAGAACACGGCGATCATCTGCGACTGGAACACCTTCGGGGCGACCTTCGTCGAGAACGACAGGCCGACCGGGGAGATGAGCAGCTCGCCGAAGACGAAGATGGCGAGGATGAGGCAGACCCACAGCAGCGGCGTCGAGTTCGCCGGCGCGGTCGCATACGGCAGGAACATGAGGAATCCGAGGCCGATGAAGACGAGCGAGAGGCCCGCCTTGACCGGGGTCGAGATCTGCTTGGGACCGAGCTTCATCCACATCGTCGCGAACAGCGGCGCGAAGATGATGACGAACGCGGCGGGGATGAGCTGGATCCAGTTGATCGGCATCTCCCACCCGAAGATCGACCGGTTGAGCTGACCGTCGGAGTAGACGGTGAGGACACCGAAGATCTGCTGGTACATCGACCAGAAGACGACGCTCGTGATGAAGAACGGAATGAACGCGAGCACCCGGGAGCGTTCGGTGGCGTTCGTCTGCGGCGAGGTGTACATGACGATGAAGTAGCACGCTGCGGCTGCCGCGGAGATGCCGGCGATCCACCAGTCGAGGTTCTCGGGGTTGACGAGACCGGTCATCCACAGCACGGTGGCGAGGACGACGACGGCGACGACCGCGACGATGAAGAGGTAGAGCTTCGACTTCGGCAGCGGGTTGACCGCGGTGCGCGATTCGGCGGGCAGCTTCTTCCGGCCGCTGCCGTAGATGACGAGGCCGAGCGCCATGCCGACGGCGGCGGCGCCGAAGCCGTAGTGGAAGCCGATGTTCTGCTGGAGCAGACCGGTGATGAGCGGGCCGAAGAGGGCTCCGATGTTGACGCCCATGTAGAAGATCGTGAAGCCCGCGTCGCGGCGGGGATCCTTCTCCTCGTAGAGCTCACCGACGAGCGCGGAGGCGTTGGCCTTGAGGCCGCCGGACCCGAGGGCCACGAGGATGAGGCCGGCGGCGACTCCGCCGAATCCCGGCACGAGCGCCAGCGCGATGTGGCCGGCCATGATGATGATCGCCGAGTAGAAGAGGACCTTCTCCGCGCCGAGGATGCGGTCGGCGACCCAGGCGCCGAGGATGGTGGCGAGGAAGACGGCACCGCCGTAGGCGCCGACGATCCCGACCGCTGTGGCCTGCGGGAGTCCGAGTCCGCCGTCTGTGACCTGGAAGTACAGGTAGAGGGCGAGGATGCCGTTCATGCCGTAGTAGGAGAAGCGCTCCCACAGTTCGAGGCTGAAGAGCTGGAAGAGCGGAAGCGGGTGTCCGAAGAACCGCGTATCGCTCTTGACGACCTCGGTCGTCGAGGTGCTGGTAGACATATCGTGCTTTCCGTTGTGTCGTGCGATCGCGCGATGTAGGAGCGCGAACAACCGGTTACTCTACTCCCACGACATGGCACACAGCACATTTTCGGTGGAATGGGAAGAGGTGTCCCAGATCGCGGAATCTACGTGTGAACCACGTCTCGTTTCCGCTGGCGGAAGCGCACGAGGACGTTGAGGAGGGCGGCGAGGACGACGACGATCGCGGCCCCGATCGGAACGGCGATGGCCGTGGACGTCCCGACCTCCTCGGCGAGGATGCCGCCGAGCGCCGAGGCCACGGACTGTCCGACGATGATCGCCGATCCCGCCATCGACATCACGGTGGCCGAGCGTCCGCGGGGGCTGCGTTCGGCGGCGAGGCTGAAGAGGGTGACGAGCGACGGCCCGATCGCCGTGCCCATGAGGAGGAGCCCGATGACGACCCCGGGCATCGCAGAGGCGGTCGCGAGCACGATGGTGCCGGCGAGCAGCAGCGGGGCGAAGCACAGCAGCCTCGCCCAGAGGGCGAAGCGCGGGGAGAAGAGGGCGACGGAGATCGCGAGGATCGCCGAGCCGATGCCGAGGACACCGTAGACGAGCCCGGCCTGTTCGGGGTGGCCGAGGTCATTCATCAGCGAGGTCAGGGCCGTCAGCGTCGAACCGAAGACGAGCCCGATGCCGAAGACGCCGAGGACGACGACGAAGATCCGTCCGGTGAAGAGGTCGCGCACCGGTCCCTTGACGACGGCGGCGGCTGCGCCCGACGTCGCGATGCGACCGCTGCGGTGGAGGGCGAAGGCGGTGACGAAGATGAGCGTCATGGCGACGGCACCGATGATCGGGGCGACGGGTGAGAACCATGTGGCGAGCAGCCCGACGATGAAGGGGCCGAAGACGAAGACGACCTCGTCGGCGGCGGACTCGTAGGCCATCGTGCCGTTGAGCACCTTCGACTGCCGGGTGCCGGGCAGCACTGAGAGGATGACGTCGACGAGGCGGGAGCGCGACATCGGGGAGACCTGCGGGGCGCTCGCTCCGATGAGGAAGGACGCGAGGAGGACGACGACGTCGGGCAGCGGGGAGAAGACGACCCAGGCGAGGAAGAGCAGAGCCGCGCTGTTGATCGCCCCGACGACGAGGAGGACGGGACGCTGTCCCCAGCGGTCGGCGGCGGCGCCGATGAAGGAGCCGAAGATCGCCGTGCCGAGCCCGACCATCGCGGAGTTGAGGCCGCCGAGGCTGAGCGAGTCGCGGCCGGCGACGACGAGCGTGAGGACGCCGACGACGACCATCGCATAGGGCATGCGGGCGAGGAAGGCAATGGGGAAATAGCTGAGACCGACGGCGCGGAGCAGGCCGGGTTCGGCGGTCGGGGGCTCGGTGTGCGGTGTCCTCTGATCGGGGTGCTGCATGGCGTTCTTCGTTTCTGCCTCGCAATGCGCTGCGAGGATTCGGTGCCGCCGTGGTGAACTGCTCTGCACTCGGTAGATGCACATCGGTGGGATGGGAACTCTGCCCCCAGCCTACCTGCCGAGCGCCCGCGCCAGGCGGTGTCATCGGTCACGATCGCATCAGGCACCCTGTCTCATCGGCACAGGTCAGGGATCAGCGGACGGGGTCGCGGACACGGCTTTCCCATCCCTGACTCAGTGGACCCGCAGACGGGAGTGAAAGGATATGACCATGAACTTCCTCTTCCGAGTCGGCATCAACGCCTTCGCCATCTGGGTGGCCGTGTGGCTGCTGCCCGGCGTGAGCATCGCCGGCAATGAGCTCATCGAGGAACAGGTCGGTCCGGTCTTCGCGATGGTCGTCTCCTACCTCGTCATCGGTCTGATCTTCGGGTTGGCCAATGCCTTCATCAAACCGATCATCAGCGTGCTGTCGGCACCGATCACCTGTCTGACGCTCGGTCTGTTCTCGATCGTCATCAACGCCGCGATGCTCGCGCTGACGAGCTGGCTGAGCGGGTTCACGCCGTTCGTCTTCACGATCGACTCGTTCTTCTTCCAGGCGATCCTCGCCGCGATCATCGTCTCCGTGGTCTCCGCGCTGCTCGGCTGGCTCGCCCCGGAGCGCTCGTACGACCGGGACTGACCTCGCACGCCCGGGACTGACACGGCCCCCGCCGGAATGCCCGTGTCGTTCTCTACGGCATGTAGACTGATGGCTGATCATCGCCGTATCGCCGCAAGTCTCGGAGGAGAACATGTCCAACCCCGCCGCGCAGAGAACGCAGAACTCCGCGAACTTCGCTGACGTCGTCGTCTTCGTCGTCTGCTTCGCGCTCTTCATCTTCTCGATCTACCTCTTCGGCGCGGCGTTCTCCTCCCCCGCCGGCACCGAGTTCTGGGTGTTCTGGGCCGGCCTCGTCGTCGCCTCGATCGCCTTCATGCTGCCGATGATCTACCACGCGATCGTCGATCGTCGCTCCTGATCCTCATGTCGGGTCACCGCTGACCTGAGACATCGCTGACCGCGTCGCAGAGCATCTGCGGCGCGGTCAGTCGCGTGTGCGGGAGAACTCCTCGATCGCCGAGGCGGCCGCCTCGGGCCGCTCGTAGTGGACGAGGTGCCCCACCCCGGAGAGTTCGACGAACCTGACGTCGTCGAGTCCGCGCACGACGGAGCGCGTGACGTCGATCGGGGCGATCGCATCCCGGTCCCCCGCGATGACGAGGAGGGGCATCGTCAGGTCGGGGGCCACCTCGGTGACGGTGTGGGCGACGGACACGTCGAAGGCCTGCGCGAGGGAGCGCCGGTCGCTGAAGGTCGAGAAGTAGCGGGCGTGCTGGTCGTGGATGTAGCGGCGCAGCCCGGGATCCTTCGTCGTCGCCATCACCTCGCTCATCAGCCGGACGATGACGGGACTCGAGAGCAGGGCCCGGCCGGGTCGCTCCGGCAGGCGGGCGCCGAGTTCGTAGTAGACCCGGGTCAGTGCCGTGAGGACGCGTGCCGAGCCCTCGAGGGCGGGCGTGGTGATCGGGTTGATGAGGACGAGTTCGGGCATCGCGGCAGGATCGTCTGCGGCGAGGTGCGAGACGAGGATCGACCCGAAGGAGTGGCCGACGAGGATCGGCACGGCCTCCCACTGAGCGGTCACCTCGGCGATGAGCAGGCGGAGATGATCGAGGTAGGCGGCCAGACTCAGACCGCCGGTCAGGGGCGCCGCCTCACCGAAGCCCGGCAGGTCGGGGACGATGACGGTGCGATCGCGCATCGCGTGGGCGATCCGGTCGAGACCGTGGTGGTCGCCCCGGAAGCCGTGGATCATGAGCACCGGTCGCCCGGGCCTGCGTCCGGGGTGGACCCACACCGGGGTGGGATGCCCGGCGACGCTGAGGTCGCGGCGCTCTGGCTCCCCCACGCTCAGCTGTCGTCGGCCGCGGTGGCCGCCTCGGCGGTGTCGGAGGCCTCCGCAGGGGCGGCGCCGGACAGGGTGCGACGCGGGATGACGACGCGGGCACCGGGGAGCACGCGCAGGAGGCGGCGGGCCCGGGCGACGCAGTGAACACGCGCCCGTGACCGAGCCGCTCGAGCCGATGAAGGCGAGCTCACCGGAGATCCATTCGACGCTCTCGGCGGCCTCCTCGATGTCGGCGCCGGCCTCCGAGACGACGGTGGCCCGGCCGGAGGCGAAGAGGTCGGAGGCGCGACCGGCGAGCATCGCTCCGCCGAACTCCTCGGCGAACTCGGTGACCTCAGCGACCTCGTCCTCGGCCATGCCGTCGTTCTCGATGAGCGCGAGCAGACGGAGGGGCACGTCGAAGGCGGTTGCGGCTTCGATCGCCGACCCGACGAGGGCGGCAGCACCGGGACGGGCGCCGAAGAGCGCAGTAATGCGCGAGACCGGGCCGATGTCCGAGCGCCGGCCGGGGCGAGGACGACGGGGACCTCGGAGGAGTGGAGCAGCGAGGTGGCGACCGTGCCGATGCGGAACTGGCGCATGAGCGTCGTCGCACGCGCACCGATGACGATGGCGACGGCGTCCTCGTCGGAGGCGACCTCCATGAGTCCCTTCGACTCGTTCGTCGCGGTGTGGATGACACCGCGGGCGGCGATGTCGTCGGGGATGAGCGCGAGGGCCTCCTCGAGCCAGTCGTCGAGCTGCTGGGCGACGATTCCCGTCCCGTCCTTGGGGATCGACCCGGCAGCGTGGAACGTCGAGGTCTCGGCCGGATGATCGTGACGACGAGTTCGACGGCGACGGAGCGGGCGATCGAGATCGCCAGGGAGATGGCGTCGCGTCCGCGGTCGGTGGCGATGTAGCCGACGACGAGGCGCGGCAGAGAGGCAGCGGATTCTGACATGGAGGACTCCTGGCTGGTAGCGGTTCTCTCAGCGATTCTACGTGGGCGCAGGCGGTCCGCGCTGGGCATTCCGCACATGGTGACATGTGGGTCTGCGCACAATGCCGACGCCACGGGAAATGACCGGCGGAGAGATAAAGTTCAGCAATTCTGACCAGAAGTCCCACAACACTGTAAGACTGTGATAACTTCGTGAGTGCAATTACGGATTCGCAACCATAAACAATTGCATTGTTCCCCATGAGCACTGACGCCGCTCATCGACGATCCACGACCATGAAAGGAGTGCAGCTGAGATGAATATCTTCGACATCTTCCACCCCGTCTTTCCGGACTCCGACATCCGTCCGACGACGCTCGCTGCCTGCTCGGTCGGCGGACTGGGACTCGACGGCTGATCCTTCCAGCCTGACTCGTCTTCTTCCGCCGGCACTCTGAACGCCGGCGATTCCACTGCGCCTCGCGCATCGAACGCCCCCGTGGCCCTCACACCCGGACTGTGATCCTCACGTCCTCCCTGTGATCGTCACGCGGCACGGTGCCGGTGTCTCGGAATTCTGTTCAGCGAGCATTTCACCTCATTGCTTCTCGTGCATTGCCGCACGGTCGAACCAGTGAGTTTCACTCAACACTCTTCTGGGGATTCCCCCTGCCCGAAAACAATTGAGGACTAATCGTGTCGACAACATTTGCATTCACCTTTCCCAGACGGGTCGCCCTGTCCGCGGGTCTGCGCCTGGTCCGGTGGGCTCGGCGTCCGCACGTCGCGTCAGCCGCGGTCACGCAGCGCGACGTCGACCGTCGCATCGCCGAGGTCAGCAGACTGGCCGCCCGGGAGGAACTGGCCCGGCGCCGCGAACGCGACATCGCGCGCTACCTCTGGCACGTCCGCCCGTTCGTCTGAGCGGTCCCGGGCCCGCGGCAGGTCGGACCCTGGTCGCGGGCCCGGTGTCACAGCCTGCCATCGGCGTCACCAGCGCCTTTCCGCGGGATGTGCCGAGCGTCACGCACCGCCGATTTGGCGCACAGCCCGCGCCTGAGTAATATTGATCAGGCAAGCGGGGGTATGGCGCAGTTGGTAGCGCGTCTCCATGGCATGGAGAAGGTCAGGGGTTCGAATCCCCTTACCTCCACCGCTGTGATGTGTCGCGACATCGTTCCTACGATGTCGCGGCACATTTCTCTTTTCTGACCCGGGTATGTCTCACGGCATCGTTCCGGTCTCAGCCGTGGCTGATAGTTCTTCTGCGCATCGATGAGGTGTTCGACGATGATCTCACCAGCCCTGCGGTCGATGACCATCGTCTTCGCTCCGTGGATGAGGAGGATGACTCGGGTCCCGGCGTGGGCGCGACCGATCCCTAAGTACCACAGTCTGCCGGCGTAGCGGACTGAGACCTTCCCGTCGCGGTCGACGCGGTCATAGCGGATGCGCCAGACCTGGGAGTCGACCTCGATGACGGGTTCGGCTTTCGGGGTCGCGAAATACACCTCGGCGGGAGTGGACCGCCCGATCGCCCGGTGGGGTCTTAGCGTGTTGTAGACGTGGGTGAAGCGCTGCAGTTGAGTGTTCAGGTCGGCGAGGGTCTCGGCGGGTCCGGCCGCGGCCAGCCAGCGTTTGAGGGTCTGGTGGAAGCGTTCGATCTTGCCCTGCGTCGTCGGATGGTTCGGTGCCCCGTTGCGTTGGTCGATGTGCAGATCGGCCAGGAGCTGTTCGAACCCGTTGGGCTGCCGGGCCCGTCCGTCCTTTCCCTGCGCGAACCGGGTCGTGTAGACCATCCCGTTGTCGGTCAGTGTCGCCGCTGGCAGCCCGTGCTCGTCCATCGTGGTGATGAAGGTGTCGATGACGATGGGTCCGGTGACTCTCGGGTGGGCGCTGGTGTCGAGGAGTGTGCGGGAGTGGTCATCGAGCCAGGAGATGATCTCGACATCGGTGCCATCGGCCAGGGGCCAATGGGTGAAGTCGGATTGCCAGCATTCGTTAGGGGCCGCGGCTTGAAAGCGGTGCCAGGAGGAGCGGGGGCGTTTCTGGGGTTGGGCGGTGATCTGGTTGTGGCGTTTGAGGATCCGCCAGATCGTGGACACGCTGGGGCGGGTCTGTGGGGGCAGGTGGTCCCAGATGGGACTGCTGAAGGTTTGGTTGACTCCGGGGTTTATGCCGCCAGGGCCAAGACCTCAGTACGAGGCAAGCCGCTGACTGACCGCGAGTTGCGTTTGTAGTGGCGGCAACGTCGAGCGGCGATGCTGCTGGAGCCGATGGCTTGCGCTTGCCAGGCTGGGCCGGCATGTCGGCGCTGAATCTCGCGGTTGAGCGGCCCTGCCGCGATAGACTCAGCCCTAAACGATCGAACCAGCACGCGGTCGGCGATGTGCGCATGACCTCGAAGGAGAGAACCGATGAACGAAGTTTGCAACTATCGGGTTCGATCCTGAAGTTATCAGCTGATCGATATGACAAGCACCGGCTCAGTACCCGAGACCATTCTCGAACTCGTAGTTGAGCACACTGACGAGTTGTTGCCAACCTCTGTGTTTTGTGCAGGCTTCGAGGATGGAGCATGGCGTTCAGAGGACTTGAGCTACGATCTCATCGCTTGGGCAGCTGACTGGATTCTTCCCCCGGAAGAGCTAAGCGGGTATAACCACGCGAATGGCGTCGCTCTGCTCGGAAAAGCATTGAGTCGGGTGTACAAGACAATCGACTACGAGAAGCGAGGTGAGATTGGTGAGTTGCTTCTCCACATTATCCTGCGGAAGTTCTTCCTAAGTTCGAGACTGATTTCGAGAATCTATTTCAAGGATGCCGCGAACGATACAGTAAAAGGTTTCGACTGTGCCCACATTGTCGAGTCGTCTGACGGCTCCGAGATTGAGCTTTGGCTTGGGGAGTCCAAGCTCTATCAAGACAGTTACAGTGCAGCGACGGCAATCTATGACGAACTTAAGCTGCACCTGAGTCGGGACTATCTAAAGTACGAGTTCGCGGCCATTTCTGACAAGATTCCTCAAGATCATCCACAGCGGCAGAAGCTAACAAAACTCCTTGCGCGCGAAACATCTTTGGATCAAACCTTCAAGAGTGTCGTTGTCCCAATCTTCATTTCGTACGACAGCAACGCGGCGGGCAGCCATTTGGAGAGCACGGAAAAGTATATTTCTGACCTCCAAGCGGAAGTGCTAGCCAACTGGGACAGCCTGAGTGGGAGATATGGAAAGTGGACGCTTCCACGGAAAATCCGAGCGCACGTAATTTACTTTCCGATGAGTACTAAAGCTGCACTCACATCCGCATTCGATGGAAGGCTAAAGGCGTGGCAGTCAACTACCAAGATTTAGTCGACCGTCTACACGAAACAACTGAGGAGCCTTTCCACCTGATCGCGGATATCGCCTCATTCACCGCGTTGCATGGTGTCGGAGGCGAGAGTACTGAACTGGTCATACGTGCGCTGGAGTACTTCGATCGCGACGGGGATTATGGCGAGATGCTGCGGAGCCTGATGATCCAGCACGGGCTTTACCCCTACATCGTCGGCCATGAGGGTGGAGTCGCGCTCAGGGACGCGGTCGTGATGGAGATGAATCGGCCGAATGCTACTCAGGAGACGATTTTCCATCGCATCCAATCCCAGGTCTTCCATCGGCTAGTCGAGGGGGAGAATGTTATTCTCTCGGCTCCGACGAGCTTTGGGAAAAGCGTAGTAGTTGATGCGCTAATCGAGACTGGGAACTACAGTAATGTTGTCGTAATCGTTCCTACCATTGCGCTCCTGGATGAGACTCGACGCAGATTGTCTCGTTACGTCGGATACAAGATTATTACGCATCCAAATCAGGAATTCGGGGAGCGAAACATCTGTGTAATGACGCAGGAGAGACTTCTCGCAGTCCCTGTCCTTCCCAGCATCGACCTATTCTTCATCGACGAGTTCTATAAGCTTGCCGATGAGAAGGACGGTCTCTTGGATCAAAGATCTTCAATTCTCAACCAAGCTTTTCTAAGACTCGCCCGAACAGGAGCTCAGTTCTACTTTGCCGGTCCGGTCGTTGAAGGGTTGTCGGAACTGCTGCCTGAGAATTTTCGAGCTTCGTTCATTCGTACTAACTTCTCAACTGTCGCTGCCGACACTATACGGCTTGATGCCTCCAATGATGCCGAGCGCATTGCACGTACGGTGGAGCTGGTTGGTGTTGCGTGTGAACCGACCCTTGTCTACTGCCAATCACCCCAAAAGACGCGCAAGGTTCTTGAGGAACTCATCTCTGTTAGAAGCGAAAGAGCGCAGGATTCGCCGGGGTTGCCTGACGCGGCATCATGGATAGAGGAGAACTACCACCCTGATTGGATAGTGGCGAAAGCGCTTCGCCTCGGAATTGGAGTACATCACGGTAGGTTGCCTCGGTGGCTGGCTCAGCGCGTTGTCCAAGGATTTGAGTCGGGCGATCTCGATGTGTTGGTTTGTACCAACTCCCTTATAGAGGGCGTCAATACGCGCGCCAAGCGCATCATTATCCTCGATCGAAACATCGCGAACAGAGCCTATAATTACTTCACTTTTGCCAACATTAAAGGGCGCGTCGGACGCATGTTCAAACACTTCGTCGGGCAGATTTATCTCTTCCACGACGAGCCGCGCCGTGAACTACCCAATATTGATATTCCGGGGGTAACGCAGAGCGACTCTGCTCCGGGTTCGCTTCTCGTGCAGATCGAGGAAGACGACTGGAGCGAACAGACAAGAGAACGCCTGACGCCCGTACTGGAGGATGCAGGGCTCGGAATGGCAGTTCTGCGACAGGTCAGGGGTGTAGAACCAGAGTCGGTAGCCCAGCTCGCCAACCACTTGAGAGCGCTTCCAGTAGCCAGACTTCGGGGCCTTCAGTGGTCCACGTTGTATCCCAATTGGCAGGAACTGAGTCTCGCCTGTCAACTGATTTGGGACTTCATAGCGCCGGACTACCACGTAGGTCACGGAGCTTACAGTGCGAGCCAGCTTGCATTCAGAATCAACCAGGCGGCACTTGCTGAGGGCCGCATGAAAGATATCCTTGTGAGCTTCGTGGATGACTCAAATGATGGCCGCGGAACGGTAGACGACCGCATTGAGGCAGCGTTTGATTTCGTAAGGTACTGGCTCGACCACAACTTTCCTGCGTCCCTGCGCGCACTAGGTGTGATCTCCGGCGCAGTTTTAAGCGAGCGGGGTCTGGATGCTGGGTCTTTTGACGGTTTCGCTGCCCGAGTGGAAAGTATGTTCTCTGCGCCTCACCTCGCAACTATCGAGGAATATGGCCTCCCTCTTGAGGTGTCGCGACAGCTTCTTCGAAATGTTGGTGGCGCTCGGACGCTAGACGAGATGTTGAGTGCCATCGCCTCAGTCGCAACGCGAGACGTTTCGTCCTTGTCGGTCTTTGAGCGGTCACTGCTAGATGACTTCGTAGCGTCACTGTAACTGCGCGCTCCCTTGTCGGCAGCTCGGTACGGTCAAGCCACGGCTCTACGAATGTCCCTTGTGTGCGTCCAAACCGTCATCCGGTGGATGCCGAACCACCGACAGATGGAGACCACGCTCTCGCCGTTCGCACGGGCAGTTCGGATAGCGTCCACTTGAGTCTCTGTCAGGGGTGTTCTAGCTCGTCTCCTAGGGTTTGCTACGACTCCGGGCTCGTTCTCTGCGGCACCCGGCGGCTCGTCGCGAAGACCGAGTTTCGCCTGTTCCCACGCGGTGTCTCGCCGCTCGAACATCTGCCAGGAGTTCGGTTTGAGTCCACCCGCGTCCACCGCAAGGCGAAGGCCCCGGACGAATGAGTCCGGGGCCTTCGTCGTATGCCGCCTCAGCGTGGTATCTCGCTCGATCAAGGGGCAGTGCGGATGCGGGGCCGGGCACGCGCCCGTATCCGCGCTCCCGCTTGATGACGCGAAGAAGGCGAGATCGGCCGCCCGTGGCGATGTTCAGGGTCGGCTGAGCGCTGCACCGTGCTCGAGGTCGAGCAGCGTCTGCTTCCTCTCCTCGCCCCACGCATATCCGGTGAGCGCACCGCCGGCGCCGATGACCCGGTGGCAGGGGACGATGATGCTGATCGGGTTCTTCCCGTTGGCCGCCCCGACGGCACGCGCCGCGGTCGGGCGCTCGATCCATCCCGCGAGTTCGCCGTAGCCGGCGGTCTGACCGAAGGGAATCGTCGTCAGGGCCTCCCATACCTGCAGCTGGAAGTCGGTGCCGAGGGGGGCCAGCGGCAGGGTGAACTCTGTCCGCTCCCCCGCGAAGTACTCCCCCAGCTGCGCTCGCGTCGCGACGAGGACGTCGAGGTCGGGATCCTCAACCGGATCGGCGCCGGTGCGCACCGCGAGGCGGTCGAGGACCTCGGCGAATCCGTCGAGGTAGGCACCGGTGAGGCTGGTCCCGTCCGAGGTGAGCAGGATCTGCCCGACGGGTGAGTCGATGATCGAGTAGATGAGGACGTCGGTCCTCGGAGTCGTGAAGGTCATGGTCGTTCCTCTCAGTGGGATGGATGGTGTGGTCGACGGTGCCCTGCCGTCATGGCAGCGGGGTCGTCTGCGGTGAGGACTGCTCTGCGGTCAGGGACCCGGCGCGACTGATCGGGCGTGGAGGGCCCAGAGCAGATGGGTGAGATACGACCGCCACGGACGGGCCCGGTCGAGGTCGGGCAGCCCCCGCGCTCCGGCGTCGGCGGTGAGATCCTCGAGCGCCTTCCGCACCCCGAGGTCGGAGCCGAGGAGGACATCGGGATCGCCGAGGGCGCGCATCCGGATGTAGCCGACGCTCCACGGCCCGACGCCGGGCAGCGCGAGCAGTCTTGCCGCGGCCTCCTCCCGGTCGCAGCCGGGACCGAGGTCGATGTCGCGCCGTGCGAGCGCCTCGGCGAGGGTGCGCAGTGTGGCGATGCGCTTGGCCGGCAGCGCCCACGCGTCATCGGGCAGCTCCGCGATCGCCTCGGCGCTCGGGAACACCCGATCGACGGCACCCGTGCGCATCTCGGTGGGAAGCATCTCACCGGTGGACTCGACGAGGCGGGTGAGATGGGTCTGGGCGGCGCGGATCGAGATCTGCTGGCCGAGCACGGTGCGGACGGAGAGCTCGACCGGATCGCCGTGCCCCGGTGAGCGGATTCCCGGCACGAGGGCGGCAAGGTCGCTCAGCCCCGCCTCGGCGAGGGTCCCGTGGACGGCGGCGGGATCCGCGTCGAGATCGAGGATTCGGCGTGCCCGCGCCACTGCCGCCCCGAGGTCGCGGGTGTCGGCGAGGTGGAGGCGGCAGCTGACGAAGGCCCCGGTCCCGGCGGCGAGCGAGATCACGGCGGGCCCGTGGGCGAGTCGCAGCGACCGGGTGTAGCGCCCGTCCCCGACCTCTTCGATGCCCGGCACGCTACGGGCGGCGAGATAGGCGACGAGATGGTCGAAGTCGAACGGGGACCGGTACGCGAGCCGGACGACGAGGTCGTCGCCGCGCGGCACCCGCGAACCGGTGCGCAGCCGCCCGGGGGCCAGACCGTACGTGTCCCTGAACGTGTCGTTGAACTGACGGATGCTCGAGAATCCCGAGGCGAAGGCGATCTCGCTCATCGTCAGCGTCGTCGATTCGACGAGGGTGCGCGCGGTGCGGACCCGCTCGCTGCGGGCCAGCGCCAAGGGCCCGGCCCCGAGTTCGGCGTGGA
Source organism: Brevibacterium sp. LAARM2_SD2 (assembly GCF_057364785.1). Classification (NCBI taxonomy): domain Bacteria; kingdom Bacillati; phylum Actinomycetota; class Actinomycetes; order Micrococcales; family Brevibacteriaceae; genus Brevibacterium; species Brevibacterium sp. LAARM2_SD2. Next base: position 43,476 of record NZ_JBNFOM010000029.1, read on the forward strand.
GGACCCGGCCGAGCTGGCGGCTGCTGTAGCCGAGTGCCGCGGCCAGTCCCGAGACGCCCGACCGGTCGACGAGGCCGTCGCGGATGAGCCGCACCGCGCGTGCGCTGACATCGGCGCGGACATCCCAGTCGGGGGACCCGGGACTGACATCGGGTCGGCACCGCTTGCACGCCCGATAGCCGGCCTCGACGGCAGCGGCAGCGGTGGGATAGAACGTGACGTTCTCCCGCATCGGCGTGCGCGCCGGGCACGAGGGGCGGCAGAAGATCCGCGTCGTCGACACGGCGGTGAAGAACATGCCGTCGAAGCGCCGGTCGCGGCCGGCGACTGCCTGATAGCACTGATCCGTGGAGAGCATATGACCATTCTGCTCCCCTGCACGGTACGGTGCTAGCGGTTTTCGGACATCGCAGTGCGGGGAACGATCCGCGGCACGAGCCACACGAGGGCGACCATCGTGACGAGTTCGATGAGTGTCTGGGTGACGACGGCCGCGGTGCCCAGGCCGTCCGGATCGACAGCGCGGACGAGAGGCAGCATGACGAGCGAGTTCCTCGTCACTCCGGTGAAGATCAGGGCCCGCCGCTCCCCCGGCCCGGACAGACTCGTCCGGCCGACGAGCCAGCCGATGCCCGTCATCACCACGGCGAAGACGATGAAGGAAAGGGCCGCGGGACCGAGGTCGGAGAGATGGGGAAGGACGACGGCCGCCTCGGCGGCGGCGACGATCGCAAGGGTGAGGAGCATGAGCGGCGTCATCGCCGCGGTCGCTCCCGTGAGCACGCGCGCGGCCCCGGCCGACCGGGCTGCCGCGACCTGGAGGAGCGCCGCGGCGAGGAGCGGGACGATGATGAAGACGACGAGCGCCCAGAGGAAGGGGCCGGGGGTGAGGGCCGCGGTCGCGTCCTCGCCGAGGATGACCCGCAGCCACACCGGGAGCAGGAGGATCTGGGCGAGCATGAGGACGGGGGTGAGCGCGAGCAGCCTGTCCGCGGCCCCGCCGGCCAGCCCGGTGAAGACGATGACGTAGTCGATGCACGGGGTGAGCAGGACGATGAGCACCGGGACGACGACGGGGCCCGGCAGGGGCACAGCGAGGTGGATTCCCGCGACGACGAGAGGGACGACGAGGAAGTTGAGTCCGAGGACCGTGAGCGCGAAGCGCGGCCTTCCGAATGCGCGTGCCGCCCCGGGCAGCGGGATGGTGGCGAACGTCGAGAAGAGCAGCAAAACGAGCACTGGGGTGACGAGCTGTCCGGCGAGGTCCCCGGCACCGGGGATGAGGATGCCGGCGATGATGCCGACGGCCACGGCACCGAGGCAGCCGAGCGTCTGCCAGCCGGTCACGCGACGATCCGCGCACGTTCGTCGGGGAGGGGACCGGGCATCCGCAGGGCGTCCTCCCACGCCGCGGCCAGGCGCGGGGCGACCTCGGCCAGTTCCGCCTCGGCGACGGTGTAGGGCAGGCGGATCCACCGGTCGAGTCCGCCGATCGGGGCGAAGTTCGGACCCGATGCCAGGGTGACGCCGTGCGCCCGGGCGGCGGAGACGAGCGCCCCGGAGCGCTCCTCGGGGAGCCGCGCCCACAGCGCCATGCCGCCGTCGGGCACGGCGACCTGCCAACTCGGAAGGTGGGTGCGCACGTCGGCGACGAGGCGGTCACGGGCCGCGGCGAGCCGGGCTCGCATCTGCGCGACGAGCTCATCGTGGTTGCGCAGCAGTTCGACGGCGACGAGCTGCTCGAGGACGGGCGCCCCCAGGTCGAGGGTGAGGCGGACGGCGGCGGCTTCCTCCATCCGGGCGGCCGGCACCCGCATCCAGCCGACCCGCAGTCCGCCCCAGAAGATCTTGCTCGTGCTCCCCACGGCGATCGAATCGGGGGCGAACACCGACAGCGGCGTCTGTCCCGGCGTGCCGTTGAGGCCGAGCTCGACAAGCGACTCGTCGACGACGGGAACGACTCCGGATCTCCCGAGCTCCGCAGCCAGCGCTGCGCGGTCGGCATCGGGCAGGAGCGCCCCGGTGGGATTGTGGAAGTCGGGGATGAGGTAGGCGGCGCGCACGCGGTTCTCGCGCATCGTCTGTCCCATCGCCCTGACGTCCCAGCGGTGGCGGCCGTCGTCGTCGACCTCGAGCGGGTAGGCGACGATGCGGGCACCGGCGCCCTCGATCGTCGCGATCGCGTTCGGGTAGCTCGGGCTCTCGACGAGGACGCCGCCGGACCCGCCGAGCAGGGCGCGGATGCCGATCGCCGCGCCGCCCAGGGCGCCGGAGGTGATGAGGATGTCGTCGGGGCGGGTCGGCAGCCCGCGCTGCGTGTAGCGGTCGGCGACGAGTTCGCGCAGCGCCGGGATGCCCGAGGGATAGTAGCCGGTGCCCGGCAGATACGCGTGGACCTGCGAGACCGCGCGCTCATAGGCGTCGACGAGCCCGAGCGGTGCGACCGTGGCCGTGCACGTGAGATCGATCGAGCCCGCCGTCGGCTCCGTCGGGGAGAGCAGGTGGTCGATGCGACCGCCGGGCACCTCGGGAAGCTCGACGAGGCTGCCCGACCCCCGCCGCGTGCGGACGAACCCGAGTTCCCGCAGCCGGGCGTACGCCCGCGACGACGTCGTCCGGGACAGGTCGAGGGCGGTCGCGAGTTCGCGTTCGCTCGGCAGGCGGACGCCGACGGGGATGCGGCCATCGGAGACCGCGTGGGCGATCGCCCCGGCAAGCGACTCATAGGCCGGCGGCGCGAACGGGCCGGTGCCGATGATCCGGGCCAGCCGGCGGGCTCCCATCGCAGTCGTCATGGAACCACTTTGTCGCAATTGGCTATTTTCCGCAATGCCAATTCGCGTCATCATGGTCAGACACCGCACTCCCGTGCGGTCCTCCGCCGAAGACCGACCGAAAGTCCACGCCATGGCCTCGACTCCCCCACCGCGCCGCGAACTCGCCAACGTCGGACCGCTCCAGCAGCTGTCCGGAGGACGGCTCCCCCGCCGTCTCGTCCAGCTGCTCGTCGGCCTCTACCTCTACGGTGCGTCGATGGCGATGGTCGTCGTCGCCGGCCTCGGCATGATCCCGTGGGACGTGCTCCATTCGGGCATCCTCAGGCATGTTCCGCTGACGTTCGGCACGATCATCACGATCACCTCGGTGCTCGTCCTCCTCGCGTGGATCCCGCTCAGGCAGATGCCGGGCCTGGGCACGATGCTCAATGCCCTGCTCATCGGTCCGGCCCTCGACGTCACCCTGCTCTTCCTGCCGCGGCCCGAGGACCTGGGGTGGCGGATCGTCCTCCTCGTCTCCGGCGTCGTCCTCAACGGGGTCGCCTCGGCGATGTACATCGGCTCGCAGTTCGGTCCGGGGCCGCGCGATGGCCTGATGACGGGGCTCTCCCGGGTCACCGGACGCTCGATCCGGCTCGTGCGCACGCTCATCGAGGTCACCGTCGTCGCCGTCGGGTGGGCGCTCGGCGGGGTCATCGGGATCGGCACCGCGCTCTACGCGCTGAGCATCGGACCGATCACGCAGGCGCTCCTGCCTGTCTTCACCGTCGAGCTGCGGCCCCGCGGGACCGACCGGGCCTGATCGGGCCTGACGGCACAGGGCCCGGCACCACCGGGCCCGACAACGCCGGGCCTGACGACACTTCACCCGGAAAAACGTCGACTTCACCCTGAGAACGCCGACGGCGCCGCTCTCCCTGCATCGGGAGAGCGGCGCCGTCGGATGAGGCGGGCTCACTCCATGGTGTCGAGGATGTCGACGAGGTCGTCGAAGGTCGTGAGCGGATTGACGATCGCGAACCGCGCGTTCGGACGACCGTCGTGGGAGCTGGGGACGACGAAGGCCCTCTGCTCCTCGAGCAGCTTGTCCGACCAGGCGTCGTAGTCCTCGCGCTCCCAGCCGACGCGTTCGAAGACGACCACGGAGAGCTCGGGGTCGCGCACGAGGCGGAGGTTCGGCCGCTTCTTGATCTCCGTGCTGATCTGCCGGGCGAGATCGATCGAATAGCTGATCGCGTCGCGATAGGTCTGCGCACCGTAGGTCGCGAGCGAGAACCACAGGGGCAGGCCGCGCGGGCGGCGCGTGAGCTGGATGGCGTAGTCCGAGGGACTCCACTCATCGGACTCGGTGAGGGTGTCGAGGTACTCCGCCTTCTGCGTGTGGGCGCGCCGGCCGTTGCGGGGATCGCGGTAGATGAGCGCACACGCGTCGAAGGGAGCGAAGAGCCACTTGTGCGGGTCGACGATGACGGAGTCGGCCCGTTCGACACCGGCGAACTTGTGCTTGGCGAGCGGTGAGAGCATCGCGGCGAGCCCGTACGCGCCGTCGATGTGGAGCCAGAAGTCGAAGTCGTCCTTGAGCGCGGCGATTCCGGCGATGTCGTCGATCGTCCCGAAGTTCGTCGTCCCCGAGGTGGCGACGACGGCGATGACGGCATCGCCGTGCTCCTCGAGCGCCTCCCGGACGCCCTCGGGTCGGAGGATTCCGGACTCATCGGTGGGCACGGGGGCGATGTCGACGTCCATGACGTCGGCAGCGGACTTCACCGAGGAGTGCGCCTCGGCGCTGCAGACGATGACCCACCGGCCCGGTCGCGTGTCGCCGAGTTTCGCCTTCTGCGCCTCCCGGGCCGCGACGAGCGCGGAGAGGTTGCCGATCGTGCCGCCCTGGACGAACACCCCACCGGCGGTCTTCGGGAGGCCGAACTCCGAGGCGAGCCACGACAGCACCTCGTTCTCGGCGTGGACGACTCCGGCGCCTTCGAGCCACGACCCTCCGTAGAGGGCGCTGGCGGAGACGACGAGGTCGAAGGCCACGGCGGCCTTCGTCGGGGCGCTGGGGATGAAGGAGAGGTACTTCGGGTGGTCGGTCGTGATGCACGCGGGGGCGAAGATGTGTTCGAAGATCGCGAGTGCACGGGCCGATCCGAGGCCCTCCTCGCTGATCGTCGGCCCGGCCAGCCGCGTCAGCTCGGAGTCCTTCATCGGGTGGTCGAGCGGGGTGTCGACGGCGAGGGTGCGCCGCCGTGAGTAGTCGAGCACGAGGTTGACGAGATTGCGGGTCTCATCGGAGACGACGTGCATGCGGTCGTGGGGAGTGTCGGTCATCGGGGCCTCCGAGAGAAAGTGCGGGTGTTCATTCGTCCGAGGATATCGGTTCGCCGCGGGTTTCCCGACCCCGCCCAGGCCACGGGCCGCACCGCGGAGCGGTCGGCGGCATCCGCGTGACGGTCGGCGGCATCCGCGCGGCCCGCCGATCACCAACGACGGTGACCGCTGACCACACGCTGCTCTCCCGCTGCGCCCACGCCACCGGAATCGCAAACACTGATTGATCATCATATTTCCTTGCGATTGCCGCAGACGCTGTCGTAGGCTCGAGGCATGGCCACCAGCATCGCCGCCCGCGCCCGGGAGACCGTCGCCGGCAGCGGCCTGTCCCAGCGCAGCCTCGCCCGGGCGATCGGCATCGACGAGACCAAACTGTCGAAGTCGCTCTCGGGCCGGCGCAAGTTCACCGCCGAGGAGCTCCTCGGCCTCGCGACGGCGACCGGCGTGACCGTGCGGTGGCTGCTCGGCGACGAGTCGACGGTCTCGGCGGTCCCCGCCGGACTGCGCACCGCCTCGGCGCTCGACGAGGCCGATCAGTCCTCGCCGCGCCGTCTCATCGTCGAGACCGCCTGGGACCTCTTCGCCCGCCACGGCTACGATGCCGTCCGCATCGCCGACATCGCCGAGGCCGCCGGCGTCTCGAGCGCGGCCGTGCACTACCACTTCGCCGGAAAGTCGGAGCTCTTCGACGCCACCCTCGAGTTCTCCGTCAAGCTCGCCTTCGACCGTCAGGTCGCGTGGCTCGACGAGATCGTCTCGCCGCGCCGGCGCCTCGAGCGCCTCCTCGAACTCCAGTCGCCCATCGGCCCCGACGCGCGTCGGGAATGGTCGATCTGGATTCAGACGTGGAGTCGCCTCGCCGTCGAGGACCCGGCGGAGTCCGCGTATCCCGCCGGATACGACCGGTGGTCGCGGACGGTGCGCGCCACCCTCGAAGACGGTCAGGCCAGCGGCGTCTTCCGGCCCGGCGATGCGACGGAGATGACCGACGAGCTCACCTCCGTCGTCGACGGCCTCGGCATCAAAGTCGTCACCGGAATCATGGACGTGCCGACGTTCCGTCACCGCCTCGACCGCTACCTGCGGCGAGCGATCATCACCCCCGAACCTGATGAGGAGTCATCATGAATCGCAAAGTCATTCTCACCTGTGCCGTCACCGGTGCCGGCGATACCGCGGGCAAGAGCGAGCACGTGCCCGTCACCCCGGAGGAGATCGCCGCCGACGCGATCGCCGCCGCCCGGGCCGGCGCCTCGGTCGTCCACATCCACGTCCGCGATCTCGAGACCACGCTCGGCTCCCGGGAGGTCGCCTACTACCGCGAGGTCGTCCGCCTCATCCGCGCCTCCGACGTCGACCCCGTCATCAACCTCACCGCAGGCATGGGCGGCGACCTCGTCATCGACCCCCAGGATCCGACGACGCAGATGCCGGGCACCGACCTCGTCAACGCCCTCGAGCGCCTCCCCCACGTCGAGGAGCTCCTGCCGGAGATCTGCACGCTCGACTGCGGATCCCTCAACTTCGGCGAGGGGTCGAACATCTACGTCTCGACCCCGGACATGCTGCGCGAGGGGTCGAAGAAGATCCAGACCCTGGGGGTGCGACCCGAACTCGAGATCTTCGACACCGGCAACCTGTGGTTCGCCAACGTCCTCGTCGAAGAGGGGCTCATCGACCCGCCGCCGCTCTACCAGCTGTGCATGGGCATCCCCTACGGCGCCCCCGTCGACGCCGGTCTCCTCCAGGCCATGGTCCACCTCCTGCCCAAGGGCGCGGAGTTCACCTCGTTCGCGATCGGCCGCAACCAGCTGCCGTGGGTCGCGCAGTCGGTGCTCGCCGGCGGCCACGCCCGCGTCGGCCTCGAGGACAACCTCTACATCTCCAAGGGGGTCAAGGCGACGAACGCCGGCCTGACCGACCGCGCCGTGTCGATCATCGAGGACCTCGGCGCCGAGGTGGCCACCCCCGACGAAGCCCGCGAGATCCTCGATCTGCGCGTGCAGACCGCCACCGCGATGGGAGCCGACCTGTGACCGCACCTTCCTCCTTCCCCGCCCCCGAGTCCGTGCGGACGATCACCTGCATCGGCGCGGGAACGATCGGCGGCGGCTGGGCAGCGTACTTCCTCGCCCGCGGGTACACGGTCAAGGTCTGGGACCCCGATCCCACGGCCGGTGAGCGCCTCACCCGCCTCATCGACGCCGCCTGGCCCGCCCTCGCCGAACTCGACATGGTCCCCGGTGCCGACCGCACCGCCTGGACGATCCACACCGACCTCGCCGAGGCGCTGGACGGCACCGATTTCGTCCAGGAGTCCGCGCCGGAGAACCTCGACCTCAAGCGCCGCCTCTTCGCCGACATCGACGTGCTCACCCCCGCCTCGGTGATCATCGGGTCATCGACGTCGGGGTACTCGATGACGGAGATGGCCACCGAGGTGACCCGCCCCGAGCGCTTCGTCGTCGGGCACCCGTTCAACCCGCCCTACCTCATCCCCCTCGTCGAGGTCGTCGGCGGCGAGGCCACCGACCCGGCCGCCGTGGACTGGGCCGCGGACTTCTACGCCCGCATCGGGAAGTCCGTCATCCGCATGGACCGCGAGGTCCCCGGGTTCATCGCCAACCGCCTCCAGGAGGCGCAGTGGCGCGAGGCCCTGCACATGGTCGAGACGGGCGAGGCCACCGTCGAGCAGATCGACCGGTCGATCACAGACGGTCCGGGCCTGCGCTGGCCGTTCCAGGGGCCGATGCTCACCTTCCACCTCGCCGGGGGTGAGGGCGGCATGGCCCACATGCTCGACCACTTCGGTCCCTCGCTGAAGTCTCCGTGGACGCGACTCGACGCCCCCGAGCTGACGCCTGCGCTGCGCGATGCCGTCGTCGTCGGCTGTGAGGACGAGAGTGCGGGGCGCTCGATCGCCGACCTCGTCTCCGCCCGCGATGCCGGCATCGTCGCCCTGCGCAGGCTCACCGCCGACCTCGCCTCGGGCGGGAGTGCCACTGCTGCGGCGACCCCGGCTGCGACTCAGCCTGACGCCGCCGCGACAGACGATGGCGCCGGCCCAGGCGCTGCCGACCCGGACGCGTCCGGCACCGGGCGTCGACTCAGCGAGTACCGCACCGCTGTCCGGGAGGAGTGGATCGACTACAACGGGCACCTCTCCGAGGCGTTCTACGTCCTCGTCTTCGGGTTCGCCACCGATGCGATCATGGACGAGCTCGGCCTCGATGCGGCGTATCGGGAGGCCACCGGATGCTCCCTCTACACGGTGGAGTCCCACGTCCGGTACCTCGACGAGGTCTCGCTCGGGTCGACGCTCATCGTCCGTCCGCAGCTCGTCGCCGCCGGGGCGAAGAAGCTCCATCTCGCCTACGAGATGATCGTCGACGGCCGCGTCGTCGCGACCGAGGAGATCCTCGCCCTCCACGTCGATCAGACCGCGGATGCCGTCACGGAGTTCCCCGCGGAGATCGCAGCAACGATCGCCGAGGTGGCCCGCAGCACCCCTGAATGGTCCGGTCGCCGCGTGGGCTGAGTCAGGCGAGGCTCGTCCAGCTGCCTGCCGCGGCGCGGAAGGCGGCTGGGCGCAGCTGTCCGGCGCCGGCGGGGACGGCGCCGAGCACCGGAGCGCTGTCGCCGAGGCGGCGACGGTTGTCGACGGCGACCGGAGCGGGATCGGTGGGCCACGAGCCGAGGACGATTCCGCCGATGGGAAGCCCGCGGGCCCGCAGGGCCTCACAGGTCAGTGCCGTGTGGTTGAGGGTTCCGAGGCCCGCCCGGCTGACGATGACGAATTCGACCCGGACCGCGGGATCGAGCTCGATGAGCGCGGAAGCGATGTCGGCCAGCGTGTGACCGTCGCCGAAGTCGACGAGGAGACCCCCGGCCCCCTCGACGATGACCGCGGCGGGGTCGGCCGTATCCCGACCGCACGCGAGGATCGCCTCGGCGTGGTCACGGGGCGTCGGCAGCGAGACTCCGGCCGCAACGGCGCGCGCCGTGCAGTCGCATCGTCAGTCTCGACCGGC
>NZ_JBNFOM010000030.1:0-52067 GCF_057364785.1 Brevibacterium sp. LAARM2_SD2
AAGTCGGTGCCGGCGGAGATAACGCCGCGATGGAGTCCTTCTTCGCGCTGCTGCAGAAGAACGTCCTGGACCGCAAGCGCTGGCGGACTCGAGAAGAGCTCCGCATCGCGATCATCACCTGAATCGCCCCGGGTTTAGTGGAGGGCGGGTTGTCCCAGCGACGGCTGTCGCTGGGAGGTGTTCTCACGGTAGTACTCGTTCTCCTTCTCGATCGGGGTGAGGTAGCTGATCGAGGAGTGCAGCCGGTTCTCGTTGAACCAGTGGACCCAGGACAACGTCGCCAGTTCGAGGTCATCCGGGCTGCGGAACGGGCCGTCGATCTTGACGCACTCGTTCTTGTAGAGCCCGACGACGGTCTCGGCCAGGGCATTGATGCTCCTATAGTTGTCAACTCGCGATTTCACCGGTTCGGGGGTCGGTCTTGACGAGGTGGTAGACCTCGCGGATCACGTAGCGCTTGAGGCAGCGGATGATGTCGCGCTTGCTCTTGCCCTCGGCGGTGCGGCGGGCGACGTAGGCGATCGTCGGCTCGTGGAACCTCATCCTCACGATCACCGTCCGGTAGATCGCAGCGTTGAGCTGCCGGTGCCCACCATGGTTGATCCTGTGCTTGCCGCTGGTCATGCCCGACCCGGTCGGGACGGGGCTGATACCGGCGAGTTTCGCGAACGCCGCCTCGCTCTTGATGCGCTCAGGATTATCGCCCGCGACGATGAGGATCTCCGCGGCAGTGTCGACACCGATGCCGAACTCGTCCAGCAGGTGAGGCGCGCGCTGGAGCACGAGCTGCTCGATCTGCGCCTCGAGGTCGGTGATCTCGTCGTTCAGCGCGATCCAGCGCTTCGCGATCGACCGCAGCGCGTGACGGTTCGCGTCCTCCGGGGTGTCGAGCCCGCGGGGTCGGAGTGCGGCGCAGTGGCGGGCGATCATCTTCTGCGTCTTGCGCGCCGTCTCCCGACGCAGATCCTCGGTGGCATGGACAAGCATCGCTTTGAGGGTGATCATCGCGCCCGTGCGGTCCTTGACCGCGGTGTCGTGGGCGACTTTCAGCTGCCGGATCATCTCGACGACGCCGTCTGCGGTCTTCGGGATCGCGGTCGCGAACCCGGCGAGTACCGCTCTGGCGGCGTTCTCCGCGTCGAGGGTGTCCGACTTGCCGTTGAGGCGTCGCAGTCGCCGGTCGGGTCGTGAGACCTCGGCGACCTTGTGACCGTGGCGGCGGACGAACGAGGTGAGCGCGGCCCCGTAGGAGCCGGTTCCTTCGATGCCGAACGCGATGATCTTCCCGAACCCGTTCGCCCACTCCAACAGCTGCCGGAACCCGGCCGTGTCGGTCGCGATCGTGAGGGTCGCGAGGATCCCGCCGATGGAGTCCATCACCGCGGCGACGTGGATGTGCTTGTGGGTGTCGACGCCGATGACGACGTGCCCCGAACGGGCGGCCTCGAGTGCGGTCATGTTGTCCTGTTCCTCCTGCGGGTTAGCGTGGTGTCACGCTGTCGCCGGCGGGTGGACAGGACTGTCATGGGGACGCGTTGTCGAGACTGCTCCAGGCTCCTATCAGGTCACGCCCGATCCGGCGGCAGCGGTTACTGCGCGCCCGGCCGGAGGCTCGACAGATCAACGCCAAGGCACCCTGCGGGCCAATCGTATGCAAGGGTCAGAACGCTCCGGCCAGGACTTCCTCATCCTCGCGGGATGCGGCAGAAACAGACTGACAGTCGTAGCTGTCGCCGACGGTGCCGATCGAGGCGATCGCGCCGACCTCGGCGAGCCGGTCCGAGTAGCGCAGGGCGGTGTACTGGGCCCCGGCATCCGAATGCTGGATGACGCCGGTGACATCCTGGCCGGCCCGATCTCTCACCCATAGCGCCATCTCGAGCGCATCGAGCGGCAGCTCGGTCGGCATGCGCGACATCGTCCGCCAGCCGACGATCCGGCGCGAGTAGACATCTGTCACGAACGCCGTGAACGCCATACCCGACCAGGTCGCCACATACGTGAAATCGACGACCCAGAGTTCGTTCGGGCGGTCCGCGCGGAACTGACGCTGCACATGATCTGGCGGCCGAAGCGCTGAGTCGTCGGGCCGGGTGGTGACGACCTGCTTACCGCGACGGATGCCGCGCAACCCCAGTCGGCGCATGAGGCGCTCGACGGTGCAGCGGGCAACCTCGATGCCCTCGCGGCGCAGCAGACGCCAGACCTTCCGCGCCCCGCTGATCCCACGGCCGAGTTTTCGGTCCCAGAACACCCGCTCGATCTCGATGATCAGCGCCTCATCGCGGACTGCCCTGGCCGAGGCGGGGCGGGTCTTGAACGCGTAGTAACCGGACGGAGCGATCTGGACGCCGTGCTCGGTCAGCACGCGACAGATCGGCTCGACTCCGAACCGGTCACGATGATCATCGATGAACTGAACTACCACGGCAGTCGCGGGTCGAGCTCCCGCGCGAAGAACGACGAGGCCGCCAACAGGATCTCGTTGGCGCGCTTCAGCTCGCGCACTTCCGCCTCGAGCGCTTTGATGCGCTGCGCGTCGCTCGTCGTCGTCCCGGGACGCTCGCCCGCGTCGATCGCGGCCTGCTTGCACCAGCCCCGCAACGTGTCGGCGTTCACGCCGGTCCGCTGCCCGATCCGCACCACCGCCGCGTTCAACGACAACTCCGGATCTTCCTTCCTGGCCCCAGCGACAAGCCGCATCGCACGCGCACGAAGCTCCTGCGGATGGGGCCTTGACCCTCGATCGTGGACACGGTGTCGGTTCGGTTATGCCGCTTCCGCGAGGGTAGCGGATGCGGCGGCTTCGTAGGTGTTCGGGCTGATGTTGCCGATCGCGGAGTGGCGTCGGCGGGTGTTGTAGCGGTTCACCCAGCGGAACACGGCCCGGTAGGCGGTGGCCTGGTCCGGGAACGCCGCGCGTCCGGCGAGGAGCTCACGTTTGAGGGCGGCGTTGAAGCTCTCCGCGAGTGAGTTGTCGGCACTCGTCCCGATCGCTCCCATGGACTGGATGACCTTCAGGTCCTTGCAGAGCTTGACGTAGGCCTTCGAGGTGTAGACCGAGCCGTGGTCGCTGTGGAAGATCGCGCCGGCCAGTGAGCCACGCTCGCGGGCCGCGGCGCGGAGGGCGTCCTCGACGAGCTCGGTGCGCATGTGGTCGGCGACCTGCCAGCCGGCAAGCTTGCGGGAGCCGAGGTCGATCACCGAGACGAGGTAGAGGTTCGAGCCGTCCGCGATGGGCAGGTAGGTGATGTCTCCCACGTACCTGCGGTTCGGCTCGCCGACCGTGAAGTCGCGTTCGATCAGGTCCGGGAAGCGCCTGCCCGACTGGTCCGGGATCGTCGTCTTCACTCGGCGTCGCAGCCGGATTCCGGCGAGCTGGTGCTCGCGCATCACCCGGGCGACCCGCTTGCGATTGACCCGTTCGATCGGCGCGACGCCGTCGTTGAGGTCAGCGGTGATCCGCGGTGCACCATACGCGCGGTCGCCGCCCTGGTCGGGATCCTGCAGCACCCGGATCCGCGCCGCCAACGCCGCGTCCGCAGCGTGACGCTTGGCTCGTCCTGGCGCGGCTGCGAGCCACGCGTAGAACGAGGATCGGGCGATCTGAATGACCTCACACAACCGCTTCACGCCGTAGGCGTCCTTGTGGTCCTCGACGAACTGGAAGCGGTTCACCAGTTCGTCTCCCCGGCGAAATACTTCGCCGCCTGACGGAGTATGTCCCGCTCCGTCTCGAGCTTGCGGGCCTCGGCCTTCAGCGCTGTGTTCTCCGCTTCGAGCCGGGACACCCGCGCCGCCTGCGACTCCGGCCGCGGCCCATCAGGCACCGCCATGCCACCGCCGACAGTCGTCCCGGAGCCGAGCTTGTCGATCCACTCCTTCAACGCGCCCCGCGAGACCCCAAGATCGCCCGCGATGCCCTTGAGCGTCGCGCCAGGCGTCGACTCGTACAGGTCCACCGCCCGCCGCCGGAACTCGTCGGTGTAGTTCTTCCTTGCCATCCTTGGATTCTCGCTTCCCCAGCATCGTGCTGGAATCAGCGTGTCCAAGATCAGGGGTCAAGCACCGATACTTCCTCGGTGCTGGCATAGTCATCATCCTCTCGGGGAATCAGACCCTCCACGACACCCGGGGCGATTCAACCTGGATCGAACGCACCTACCACCGTCGTCGCCGACAGGCCCGCCTGGGCCGATTGACCCCCATCGAATACGAGACCATCATGAACCCCGCCGTGGATCTCGCGGCCTGACACCCCAACTGTCACCTGAGCGTGCGGCAGTCCCAGCCGATGAAGCCGGGGCTGCCGGGGTGACAGTGGGCGCAGAGTCCTTGGCTGTAATACTCGGTTGATCCGCACTTGCTACAGGCCGGCGGTGTGAACGGGCCGCCGGGGATGCAGTCGTAGCAGAAGTCGATTCGGGGTGTGAGCCACGCGGCCGGCCTCACCCCGCACGCGGTGCAGGGCAACGGCGGACTCAAGGGTCCGTTTGGGCCGCGTGCCGGACTCATAGCGGCGGCGGCGGCCGATCGTTCTTCGGACCGAACCGGGGCGCGACCATATTCGTGCTCCCATTCGCTTCTACCCGCCGACGGGTGCCGGGCTTGCGTGCTCGGACTTTCTCGGGCTCGGGCACCAGCAGATCAGTTGGCTTGCAGGCGAGGACATGGCAGATGACATCGAGATCGTCCAGCCGGATCGTGGTCGGCGTGCCCGTCCACAGCCCGGACATCTTGCCCTGGCTGATCTCTAGCCCGGCGTCGGCGAGCATCCGCCGCAGTTCCGCCGACTTCCAGATGCCGCGCTCGGCGGCCTGGACTCGCAGGTTCCATTTCATCGCGTGGTCATCCCTTCAAATCGGTCTTCCAGCCGTTGGTTGGCTTGCATCCACGAGTCCTCGACGTGCTCGCCCGGGACGTGGATGTACTGCGTCGTGGTCGAGAGCCATTGGTGCCCCAGCAGCTCTTGCAGCGCTTTCAAGTCCATGCCCGCCAGATACAATGATGACGCGCAGTAATGGCGGAGCACATGCGGCGTCATCCGTCCTCCGGCCCAGGCGGGCAAGAACCGTTCAGTCGCTCGGGTCAGGCCCCGCCGGAGCACGTCGTCGCTGGCCCGCCAGGAACGACCGAGTTCGTGGTCGAACCGCTCGGACGGGATCATCGGGGCATCCGGGTTGTCCCAGTCGGGGCCGAAGCGGTGTCGCACATCGCCGAGCCACCAGTCGATGAGCTTGTCCGCCCCGTTGATCGCAGGCACCAGACGCTGCTTCGACCCTCGTCCCCGCGAGCCTTTCCCGAACCGGACATGCAGTTTACCCAGCGCCCCGAGATCGGGCCGCCAGTCACGGATGTCGAGTTTCGTGCTCTCCGTGATGCGCACCCCGACCCTGCGCCAGAGCGACGCAGCGAAGTAGTTCCTCGCGGCGGGCAGATAACGTCGCTCATCTTGGAGCGAGGCGGCCCACCCGCCGAAGAGCCGGCCGATCTCCGCATCGGACGGAGGCACACGGACCTTGCCCAGCGACGAGCCCGACTGCCGGTTGTACTCGTCGACGGGCTGCTCGATCACCCAATCGGTCAGCGCATTGATGTCGCCCTGGTAGCGGGCGATGGCGAAGTCGTAGAACTGCGCGATCGCACCCGCCTTGCTCGCCCGCGTCGTGACCGCCAACCCAGCCCGACGTAGCCCGGCCAGAAAAGCGTCCGCGTCGGAGGGCCTTGCTTGCCACAGCGGGACGTCGAGATGGTGACGGAACTCGAACACGACTGCTCTGGACTGCGCGATGTAGCCGTCGCTGAGCCCGGCGGCAGCCATCGCGAGAGCGTACTGGTCGATGATCTCCTGCTCGAAGTCGGCAGCATCCTCCTCGGACCGCCAGCCCCTGGCAGTTCCGACACTCCGAACCGCAGCGAGCTTCATCACTCCGCAGCTTCACGAATCATGACCATGCATCAAGAATACTGCAAAAGTGTCAGGAATCATGATGGTTCGTCAGAATTCTCGACAAGCGGTAAGTCCGTTGCGGCGGCGGGCGGAGCGCACCTGCGAGGCATGAACCTCGGTCAGAAAGTTGCGGCTCTAGAGATAAACCCCCGCAAGTTCCCCGGATTTCTGACGGTTCTTCACTGTGGCTGACGGTTCGTCAGTATTCCTGAAGGTCTGTCGGAAGCTCTGACGGTTCGCGTGAACATGCGTGTCCGGCGCGGGACGGGCGGGGCGCACCTGGCGGGCATGAGAAAGAACCCCACCAGCCCCACTCCGGCCGCGTCCGCACCGGTGTCATTGCGATCCGTCGTCCTGGACGTCCAGCCGGACGGGTCGATGACCGTCACGATCAACGGCGCCCCGCACCCGCCACCGGAGAACACCGGGGCGTGGTCGCGGAAGATGTTCCCGCAGATCATCGACCAGGCCAGTGATGAGCGGGCGGTGCCGGTGCGGGTCGAGGTGCACGAGGCCGACGGCACCAGCTTCACCGACCTCATCCCTGCCGCGCCCCGCAAGCCCGCCGCCGCCGAACCGGTGCCGCAGAAGAAGGAGAAGCGCACGCCGGGCCGGCCGGTGCTGGTCGAGGTCACCGGGGACGGGTTCGTGCCCGGCGAGGACGTGGCGGTCGCAGTCATCGTCTCCCACACCGATGCCACCGGCGACGGCACCGCCCGCGCCCTGCTCGACCCGGCGCGGTTCGTCGGCTCAGGGGCGGATGAGGTGGTGTTGGTCGGGCGTATCTCCGGCTCCATCGTCGTGGAGACCCTGCGATGAGCATGGCGTCGCAGGGACGGCAGACCGGCAGCCTCGGCGACGAGCTGACCAACGCCGCCATGATCGGACTGGTCGGCCTGTTCGGCCTCGCGCTCATCCTGCGCGCCGCCGGTAGCATCGCCGCGTTCCTCACCGGCACCGACCAGCCGGCGGCCGGGCCGGCGGCCGGGGTCGGGGTGCTGTTCCGGCCCGGCGACCCCGCCGCCGCGCTCGACGCGGACGGGCTGCATCCGTTCGCCTACTGGACGGTCGCCGTCGTGCTGCTCACCGCTCTCGCCGCCGCGGGCGGCTGGGTGTGGGTGCGGCTGCGCCGCCACGCCCGCAAGGTCGAGACCGACCCGCACACCACCGCCGGGATCGCCACCTCGCATGAGATCACCACCACGGCCTCAGCGCGGGCGCTGCTCCAACGCGCCGCGAACCTCCGCCCCTCCCTGGACAACCCGACACCGGCAGACGTGGGGTACCGGCTCGGCACCAGCAAGGGCAAAGAGGTATGGGCATCGGTCGAAGACTCGATCCTGCTGATCGGGCCGCCCCGTTCCGGCAAGGGCCTGCATGTGGTGATCCCGGCGATCCTCGATGCTCCCGGCGCGGTGATCACCACCAGCACCCGGCCCGACAACCTCACCGCGACTCTGCGCGCCCGCAAACGGATCGGGCCCGTGGCCGTGTTCGACCCTCAACACTTGGCCGAGGGCGTGCCGGCGGGGATGCGCTGGTCACCCATCCGCGGCTGCGCCGACCCGCTCACGGCGATGATCCGCGCCACCGGCCTCGCCTCCGCTACCGGTTTGTCGGCGGGCGGGGTGGAGTCCGGCGGGTTCTGGGAGGGGAAGACCCGCACCGCTCTCCAAGCCTTGCTGCACGCCGCCGCCCTCGACCACCGGAGCCCGGAAGAGCTGTTCCGGTGGACTCTCGACCCCTCGGCGGCGGCCGAGGCGGTCGCGATCCTCACCAACCACCCCGACGCGGCGACCGGCTGGGCGGACTCGCTGGAATCCATGATCGACGCCGACCCCCGCACGCGGGACTCGATCTGGTAGGGCGTGTCCCTCGCCCTGGGTGCGCTGGCCGACCCGCGGGTGCTCGATGCTGTCAGCCCCGGCCCCGGCGAGGATTTCGACCCCGAACGGTTCATCCGCGACAAAGGCACCCTGTTCCTGCTCGCCACCGGCGCCGGTGCCGGCGCATCCGCCGCGCTGGTGGCCGCCCTGGTGGAAGACCTCGTGGAGACCGCTCGCCGGATCGCGGCCCGCTCGCCGGGAGCCCGGCTGGACCCGCCGGTGCTGCTCGCGTTGGATGAGATAGCCAATCTCGCACCGCTGCCGAGCCTGCCGGTGCTGATGGCCGAAGGCGGCGGCACCGGCATCACCTGCGTGCCCGTCTTGCAATCCCTCGCCCAAGCCCGCGACAAGTGGAACGAGAACCAGGCGAACGCGATCTGGGACGCCTCGATCGTGAAGATCATCCTCGGCGGCGCCTCCAACAGCAAAGATCTCCAAGACCTCTCCTCGCTGATCGGTGAGCGCGACGAGTACACCGACAGTGTGACCCTCGGCGATCACGGCACCCGGCAGAACCAACGCTCGGTACGGCGGGTGTCGGTCTTCCCGCCCGACCGGCTGCGGACCTTGCCCTTTGGCACTGCCGTCACCCTGCTGCGCGCCGCACCACCGATCGTCACCGATCTGACCCCGTGGCCGGCCCGGCCCGACGCCGCCCAGCTGAAGACGGACCGCGGCGAGATCGAGGCACTGCTGCGCCGCCCCCGTTCCGCGTAGAGCTCAGGACAGCGGGTGTGCACCTGCCTGTCACGACGGTCACCGCCCTCGGTGACCCGATGAGGCAGACAGGAGCAGAGCGATGGCCGAGGAAGCACACCCCGAGCAGGCCCCGGAGCCGGAGGCGGATGTCCGCCAGTCCTTCAAGGGACGCATCGTGTCCACCCCGTCGCTGGACACCACGTCGACGGGCAAGGCGAAGTTCTACGCGAAGGTCGAGCAGCGGCACTGGAACTACGAAAGCGACGGCACCTACACGCGGCTGCCGAACAGCTACCACGATCTGGTCGCCTACAAGGGCGCTGCCGTCCGCGCGTACAAGAATCTCCTCCGTGGCGACTACTTCATCGCCGAGGGTCGCATGGAGGAGTACACCAGCAAGTCCACCGGCGAGATGAAGGAGCGGTTCGTCGCCACCGGGCTCGGGCACGACATGGCCCACACCCGCTACGACGTCGACCGCAGTCCCCGCCGCGAGGTCGCCGAACGCGCCGCCGGGCAGCAGACCCCCGAACGAGACACGTCCCACCAACGGGCCCCGGAGCCGGAGGGGGCACGGTCGCGGCCGGCCCAGCCGCCGCCCGGGCCGCGGGAGCAGGTGTCTGCCTTCGAGGCGTCGGCGCGGCGTCCTGTGCAGCAGCCGCCGGCGATGGGCCTGTGAGGACGAGGGAGACCGCGATCATGAGCGACCTGACCTCCGACCACAACAGCCCCGCCGAGCCGCAGGCCGATGGCCTGCCCGGCGACGACTTCGACCTGGACGAGGACTACGACGAGTACGACACCGAAGAGGGCGAGGAGGATGCCGGCCCGCCTGGACCGGTGAACTGGTACCTGCTGCGCGCTGACGTGCTCGAAAAGGAGTGGTACGCCCTGAACCGGTGGGTCGAAAGGCTGCGCCGCACCTACGGGCTGCCCGCCAGCGTGATCCCGCCGTTCTGGCACCGCCACGACGAACTGGTCTGGGAACTGTCTGCTCTCCATCTGCATTGGCTGTGCGCCTACCACCCCGAGCAGGACGGGTCCGCCCCGTTCGGGTGGCATCGCGACTTCGCCGACGCCCGCGCCCGGCTGCGCGAATGGGTCGCCGCCTCCGGCACCCGTCTGGACCGCGACCGGCCCACCCGGCAGACCGCCTGGCCCGGCGAGGACCCGCCCGACCCGATCGAGGACGTGTTCGTCGCCGACCGCGACCGCGACTTCGTGGACTACGTCGCCGCACGAGTCGCCGAGCGCCGCGCCGCCGAAGACGCCTTCTACGCCGGCGCCGACCCCGAAACCGGAGAACTGCCATGACCACCACCACCACCGCAGTGCAGAAAGAGAACGCCGAGCTCTCGCGACTCCAGGATCGGGGGCGAGAGCTCGGCGCGTCGTTCCTGCCTCCGACCGAGCGGCAGGGCGCTGCGATCAGGACGATTCTGCTCGCTTCCACTGATACGTCTCGGGAACCGAGTAGCGAGGCGTGATCTTGATCCGATCCGGGTTGAAGTACGGCCCCATCTGGATCGCCTTCTCCACACGGATGTCCAGCAGCATCTTCAGCAGCCGACGCTTCTCGACCAGCTCCAGACGGTCCCATGCCGCCTCCAGATCGCTCTCCTGGATGAACGAGAGCAACTGCTTGTCAGCGACGGGAGGAACCGCAGCCTTCGCGGCCTGCTCGATCTGCGGAATCAGTCGACGTTCGATGCTGGTGAGCATCGTCATGCTGATCCGGCCCTCGGCGTACTCGCTCGCCGCCTCGTCCAGTCGCTGACGCAACGCAGCGGCCTGCTCCTCAGCCTCCCGGACCCGCTCACTCCAATCGTCCTCCGGGCCGATGATCACCGCCAAGCTCTCCGGCTTCGACAACCAGCCCAGCAACACGCCGGTGACGTACACGTCGGTGTTGCGCATATCGATGCTGACCTTGCGGCAGCCGGGGCGCCCGCAGCTGTAGTTGTCAGAACGCAGCCCGGTGCGCTTGCGCACCTTCGTGCCGTGAATCCGCACCAGCGGATGGAGGCAGTACCCGCACCTCGCTATGAACGTCAGCAGCCAGCGCGGATGGCTGGGGTTGTCCTCGGGAACGTAGCGGGTGCGCCTGGCTCGGTCATCGAGCAGATGGTTGACCTGCTCCCACTTCTTGACCGGAATGATCGCGGGCCAGTCCGCCTCGCCGATCACCTCGCCCTGGTACATCCGCAATCCCGCGATCGTCGGGCTCTTGATGATCTGCCGGATCGTGGCAGTCGTCCAGCCGCGCGAGTGATCAGAGGTCGCCTTCATCGGCGTGGGCACGCCCTGACGATTGAGGCGCGTCACGATCTGGTTGATCGACCCGCCGTCGAGAATCTCGTCAACCGCTGAGACGATGATCGCCGCCTTCTCCGGGTCTACCTCCTGGCGAACGAGCGCACGGGTATGCTCGTCGTAGACCCTCCGGTACCCGAACGGCAGCCGCCCGTGCGGGCGGCCCTTCTGCGCGTTCAGCCGCACCGTGCGCAACTGCCGGTCGCGGATGATCGCCGCGTCCTTCTCCGCACTCAGAAACTCCAGGCCCATCATGAAGCTGTCATCGTGGCGGGCGAAGTCGTAGACACGACCCTTCGTCAGGTACAGCACCCCGGCCTCCTGACAGGCGGCGCGCAGCTGCACATAGGCCAGGAGCTCACGACCGGCACGTGAGGGCTCCCACGTCACGAAGGCGTCGTACTCCTTCGACGCGATCAGTTCCAGAGCCTCCTCGAATCCTTCGCGCTCGCGGGTGCGCCAGCGCGACGCGGATCGGTTGGCGTCGGTGATGACCTTGGCGACCGTCCACTTCTCCTGCTCGCACCAGGCGCGGCAGTCGGTCTCCTGGTCGGTGGTGGATCGCATGAGGTAGTGGCGATCCATCGAGGCACGTGTGTAGATGAGTGCTCTGACTTCCGAGGCGACCGGCAGAGCGAGTGATTGAGTTTCCATGGCAGACAGGTGCTCCCTTGGGATCTGCCATCGAATTTCTGGGTGAGCCGACCAACGACGTCGACTCCGACATGCTCGCCGCGATGGAGGACCTCCTCGACTCGTGGCCGGGCACCCTCATCGTCGTCTCCCACGACCGCTACCTGCTCGAGCGGGTCACCGATCAGCAGTACGCGATCCTCGGCCACCGTCTGCGGCACGTGCCCGGCGGGGTCGACGAGTACCTGCGCCTGCGCGCGGAGGAGGCCGCGGGGTCGAGCCCGGCAACGAGGTCGAACAGTGCAGATCCCGCCGGGACCGCCTCGGCGGAGGAGTCGTCGGCACCGAAGCTCAGCGGCGCCGAACGGCGGGCCGCGACGAAGGAGGTCTCGGCGATCGAGCGGCGCATGGACAAGCTGAGCACGCAGGTGGCCGCCCTCCACGAGGAGATGGCCGTCCACGATCAGGCCGACTTCGAGGGACTCGCCGCGCTCACCGCGCAGGTCCGGGAACTCGAGGATAAGACGGCAGCGCTTGAGGAGCGCTGGCTCGAGGCCACCGAGGCGCTGGAGGCGTAGTGGACTGGCGTCAGCGGCTGGCCGACGAGGAGGCGGAGACCCGTGCGCTCCTCGCGTCGCTGAGCGCCTCGATCGACGGTCTCTCCGCTGCCCGGCAGGGCGACAACAGCGACGACGAGCACGACCCCGAGGGCTCGACGATCGCGTTCGAACGCAGCCAGGCCGACGCGCTGCGGCAGCAGGCCGGTGACCGCCTCGACGCGATCGCCGCGGCGATGACCCGGCTCGATGACGGGACGTTCGGGATCTGCGCCGCCTGCTCACAGCCGATCGCCCCGGCGCGACTCGACGCTCGCCCGTACGCGGCGCTGTGCGTGATGTGCGCGAGCAGGGACACCGGGAGGTAGACGATGGCCGCCGGAGTCGTCCTCATCGTTCTCCCCCCGCTGCTCCTGCTCCTCGCCGGCGTGCTCGTCCTCGTCCAGGCCGCCCGGGGCCGGCGCACCGGGTCGACGCCCGGTTTCGTCCTCCGCCTCATCGCCGGCATCGGCGTCCTCCTCTGCGCACTCCTCGCACTGTCGGGGCTGTGGCTCGAGATCAACTACGCGGTGGTGTTCTTCCCCGTCATCGCTCTCATCCTCGGCGGGGTGTGGCTCATCGCCTTCCTCGGCGCCGCGCTGCTCGCCGACTGGCTGACCGCCCGCGGCGGGAACTGACGAACTCGGGACGGAAGTCTAGGCGCCTGGGGAGGGCGGGCCGCCTCGGCGACATGACCTTCTGTGACGGAATGCGGCGCGAATCTGACCTTCTGTGACGGTCGACGGCGGACAGCGACGCTGCCTGTGATGAGCTGGCTGAGTCCTCAATGCGACGGAGCTCGGTCATCGGGCCCGACGATCTCAGCTCTACCGGGAGAACTCATGTCACAGTCCAACGCCCTCACCGAGCGCCTCGACGCCGGTCCCGTGATCTGCGCGGAAGGCTTCCTCTTCGAACTCGAGAAGCGCGGTTACCTCTCCGCGGGAGAATTCGTGCCCGAGGTCGCGCTCGAGTTCCCCGAGGCGCTGCGCAGCCTCCACGTCGACTTCCAGCGGGCCGGCTCCGACATCGTCGAGGCCTTCACGTACAACGGACACCGCGAGAAGATGCGGGTCATCGGCAAGGAGGACCTCCTCGAGCCTCTCAACCGCTCGGCCCTGCAGATCGCGCGCTCCGTCGCCGACGCCAAGCCCGGCAACTTCATGGCCGGCAACATCTCGAACTCGAACATCTGGGATCCCGCCGACCCCGCGAAGCAGGACGAGGTCCGCGCGATGTTCTCCGAGATGGTCGGCTGGGCCGTCGAGGAAGGCGCCGACCTCATCATCGGTGAGACCTTCTACTTCGCCGGTGAGGCCATCGCCGCCGCCGAGATCGCGAAGGCCAGCGGCCTGCCCGTCGTCCTCACCCTCGCGCCGATGGCGTTCCAGGAGATGGCCGACGGGGCCGGGATCGTCGAGACCGCCCAGCGCCTCGAGCAGCTCGGCGTCGACGTCGTCGGCCTCAACTGCTTCCGCGGACCGGCGACGATGCTGCCGTGGCTCAAAGAGATCCGCGCGGCCGTCTCGTGTCACGTCGGCGCCCTGCCGATCCCCTACCGGACGACCGAGGAGGAGCCGACCTTCTTCAACCTCTCCGACCCCCACGCCGCGGTGCCGTCCCCGCACGGCCGGACCTTCCCCACCGCGCTCGATCCGCTGCAGACCAACCGCTACGAGATCGGTGCCTTCGCGAAGGAAGCGCACGAGCTCGGCGTCAACTACCTCGGCGTGTGCTGCGGGGCGACCCCGATGCACATCCGCGAGGTCGCCGAGGCGGTCGGCCTGACGACGGAGGCGAGCCGGTTCTCGGAGAACATGAGCAACCACTTCATGTACGGCACGAACGAGCGCCTCGCCGACAACGTCGTCGCCCTCGGCGACCGGGCGTAGGAGCGCCTCGGGCGGACCAGCGCCTCGGGTGCAGCAGCGTGTGAAGCGGTCGGCGGCCGATGCCGCCGGCCGCCGCTTTACTTTCCGGTGACGTCGATCCGGTCGAGGGCGGCTTCGAGGCGGGCGACGGTGCCGTCGATGTCACCGAGCTTGTCGAGCCCGAAGAGCCCGATGCGGAACGTCGTGAAGCCCTCCGGCTCCCCGGCGTGCAGCGGCACACCCGCCGCGACCTGGAGTCCGACCTCCTTGAACGCCGCGCCGTTGGCCAGCTGAGGGTTGGTCGTGTGGACGACGACCACGCTCGGCGCCTGGAACCCGGGGCCGCCACCGAGGGCAGACCGCGGGCGGCGAAGACCGCTCGCACCCGCTCGCCGAGTTCGAACTGCGCCGTCTCGAGCTTGTCGAAGCCGCGCTCCTCGGTCTCGCGCATGAGAGCGGCGTTGTGGGCGAGCGCATCCGTCGGCATCGTCGCGTGGTACGGTGCGCGCCCGGCCTCGTACTCGTCGGCGATGAACAGCCACTTCTTCAGGTCCATCGCGAAGCTCGTCGAGGTGCCGGCCTCGACCGCGGCCCGACCGGCCTCCCCGAGCATGACGTAGCCCGCGCACGGCGACCCGCTCCACCCCTTCTGCGGGGCGCTGATGAGGACGTCGACGCCGAGCTCGGCCATCGACACCCACACCGCACCCGAGGCGATGCAGTCGAGGACGAAGACTCCCCCGACGGAGTGGACGGCATCGGCGACGGCCCGGATGTACTCGTCGGGCAGGAGCATCCCCGAGGCCGTCTCGACGTGGGGAGCGAACACGACGGCCGGGCGTTCGCGCTCGATGGCGGCGACCACCTCGGCGATGGGGGCAGGCGACCACGCGGCCCGGACATCGTCGGAGTCCGGCTGAGCCGGGAGGACGACGGTCTCGCTCGCGATCGCTCCGGCGTCGAGGATCTGCGACCACCGGAACGAGAAGAGCCCGTTGCGGATGATCAGGCACTTCTTTCCCGTCGCGATCTGCCGGGCCACCGATTCCATCGCATAGGACCCGCCACCGGGGACGATGGCCGCACTCTGCGCGTCGAAGGCGGTCCGCAGGATGCGGTTGACGTCCTGCATGACGGAGACGAAGCGCGCCGACATGTGGTTGAGCGAACGGTCGGTGAAGACGACCGAGTACTCGAGCAGACCGCCGGGATCGACGTCGTCGTGGGGCAGGGTCGGATCGTGGGGCTGCGGCGCATCATGTGGCTGAGTCATAGATCCCACAGTGCCACGTTCCCCGCGCCGGGGCCACCGGCGGCTCAGACCTCGACTTCGCTGCGGTCGCCCGACCACAGCGTGTGGAAGACCCCGGGACGGTCGACCCGCCCGTACGTGTGCGAGCCGAAGAAGTCCCGCTGGGCCTGGATGATCGCCGCCGAGGACCGGGGCGTGCGGAGGCCGTCGACGTAGGCCAGCGCCGAGGCGAGCGCCGGGACCGCGATCCCCGCCGCGACCGCGTCGCCGACGGTCGAGCGCAGAGCGGCCTGGTCGGCCTCAAGCGACTGCCGGACATCATCGGCGGCGAGCAGGCTGCTGAGATCCGGCTGCGCGTCGTAGGCGGCGACGATCCGGTTGAGCAGTCGCGCGCGGATGATGCACCCGGCCCGCCAGATCGACGCGAGCTCGCCGAGGCTGATGTCCCAGCCGTGCTCGCGGCGCCGCGGCGATCTCGTCGAAGCCCTGGACGTACGCGAGGATCTTGCCCATGTACAGCGCCCGGCGGACCGTCTCGATCGCCTCGCCGAGGCGGTCGGCAGGGGCCGTGTCCGCCGATGCCGTGTCCGCCGGGGCCGGTCCGCCGAGGGCCTCCCCCTGGGCGCGCAGATCCGCCGCCTGGGACAGCGACCGCGCGAAGACCGCCTCGGCGATCGTCGGCACGGGAACCCCGAGGTCGAGACCCGACTGCGCCGTCCACGCCCCGGTCCCCTTGGCACCGGCGGCATCGGCGACGATGTCGACGAAGGGACGCCCCGTCGCGGCATCGGTGTGGGCGAAGACCTCGGCGGTGACCTCGATGAGGTAGGACTCGAGTTCGCCCGCGTTCCACTCGGTGAGCACCGCGGAGATCTCGGCGGGGGTGAGCCCGAGCCCGTCGCGGAGGATCGTGCACGCCTCGGCGATGAGCTGCATGTCGGCGTACTCGATGCCGTTGTGGACCATCTTGACGAAATGACCGGCGCCGTCCGTGCCGATGTGGGCCACGCACGGGACCGGCTCGACCGACCCCGGCACCTCGGCACGGGCGGCGATCGGCGTGAGGAGGGGACGCAGGCGCTCCCAGGCGGCGTCGGAGCCGCCGACCATGAGCGAGGGCCCCTCGAGCGCGCCGACCTCACCGCCGGAGATCCCGACGCCGACGAACTCGATGCCCGTCTCGGCCAACCGCCGCCCGCGGGCGATCGTGTCGGTGAAGTGGGAGTTGCCGCCGTCGACGATGATGTCGCCGGGGGCGAACACCTCGGCGATGCTGCCGATCGCGGCGTCCGTCGCCGCCCCGGCATTGACCATGAGGATCGCGACGCGGGGCGCCTGCAGCATCCCGGCGAGCTCGGCGGGAGAGGTCGCGACGAGGAACTCGGCCTCCGGGTGGTTCGCGGCCACCGCCCGCGCGCGGTCGACGTCGAGGTCGTAGAGCGCGACGCGCAGACCCTCCTGCCCGGCGAGGTTGCGAGCGAGGTTCGACCCCATCACTCCGGTCCCGATCACAGCGACATCGGCGTTCATCAGCAGTCCTCTTCGTTGCAGGGTCACGTTGTTGACAGTCTTCCGCAGAAGAAATACGGTTCAATAACTCTGATTTATTCTGCAGAGCATATCAATATCATCATATGTTTTCGAGAGATTCTTATGGACCTGGGACAGACCCTTCCACCACTCGTCATCATGGGAGTGTCGGGGACGGGCAAGACCGTCGTCGGCCAGCAGGTCGCCGAGGCTCTCGGGGTGACGTTCATCGACGGCGATGACCTGCACACCCCGGCGAACAAGGCGAAGATGGCCGCCGGCATTCCGCTCACCGACACCGACCGGATGCCGTGGCTCGCCGCGATCGCCACCGAGCTCAGCCGCCTCCCCGCCCCGCTCATCGCCTGCTCGGCGCTCAAGCGCCGCTACCGTGACCGCCTGCGCATCGATGCCCCGGCGACATTCTTCATCCACCTCGACGGTCCCCGCGCCGTCATCGCCGACCACCTGGCCCGGCGCGCCCACGAGTTCATGTCGCCGACGCTGCTCGACTCGCAGCTGTCCACCCTCGAGGCCCTCGAGCCCGACGAGGCGCACATGGTCGTCTCGATCGAGCAGAGCCTGCCCGAGGTGCGGCAGACGATCCTCGATCTCCTGCCCGCCGAACTCTCCCGCATCGCCCTCCACCGCCGCACCCGCCTCGAGGAAGAGGATCAATGACCGACATCGAACTCGCGTGGACGCTGCCGGCGCCCGCGCTGCTCGGCCTTGCCGCCGCGGCGATCGCCCTCCTGCTGCTGCTCATCATCAAGCTCCGGCTCCACGCGTTCGTCGCCCTCGTCGTCGTCAGCGTGCTGACGGCACTCGCGGCCGGCATCACCCCCGGTGACCTCGTCACCGTGCTCTACGACGGGTTCGGCTCGACCCTGGCCAGCGTCGCCCTCCTCGTCGGCCTCGGCGCGATGCTCGGGCGCCTCCTCGAGCTCTCCGGCGGCGCAGAGGTGCTCACCGACCGTCTCATCAAGGCCTTCGGTGAGAAGCGCGCCCCGCTCGCGCTCGGGGTGACGTCCCTGCTCTTCGGGTTCCCGATCTTCTTCGACGCCGGCCTCGTCGTCATGCTCCCGATCATCTTCACCGTCGCGCGCCGCCTCGGCGGGTCGCTGCTCCTCTACGCGATGCCCGCGGCGATGGCGTTCTCCGCGATGCACATCTTCGTGCCCCCGCACCCGGGTCCCGTCGCCGCCTCCGGCCTCCTCGGCGCCAATGTCGGTCTCGTCCTCATCTGCGGCATCCTCATCGCGATCCCCGCGTGGTACCTGTGCGGGTACCTCTTCGGTCTCTTCATCGGCCGGCGCTTCGACGTTCCCGTGCCGACGATCCTCTCCGCCGGCGGCGACGACGAGTATGCGAGCTTCAAGTCGACACCGAGCCTGACCACCGTCATCACCCTCCTCGTCCTCCCCCTCATCCTTATCTTCTTCAACACCGGACTCGGCTTCGCCGCCGAGGCAGGCTGGGTCGACGGCGAATCCACCCTGGTGACGAGCCTGCGGATGCTCGGCGAGACGCCGATCGCGCTGCTCATCACCGTGCTCGCGGCGATGTGGCTGCTCGGGTGGCGGAAGAACAAGAGCCGCTCGCTCGTCGACTCGATCGTCGACTCCGCACTCGGACCGGTGTGCTCGATCGTCCTCATCACCGGGGCCGGCGGCATGTTCGGCGGGGTGCTGCGGGCCAGCGGCATCGGCGACTCGATCGCCGACTCCCTCGCCGCGCTCGGCTTGCCGGTCATCGTCGCCGGCTTCCTCATCGCCGCCATCGTCCGCGTCGCCCAGGGATCGGCGACCGTGGCGCTGACGACGGCCGCCGCGCTCGTCCAGCCGATCGTCGTCGGCAATCCGGACTTCTCGAGCCTCCAGGTCGTCGCGATCGTCCTCGCCCTCGCCGCGGGCTCCGTCTTCGCCAGCCACGTCAACGACTCGGGCTTCTGGCTCGTCTCACGGTTCTTCGGCATGGACACGAAGACGACGCTGAAGACGTGGACGGTCGGGCAGGCGCTCCTCGGCGTCGTCGGCTTCGCCTTCAGCCTCATCCTCTACGCCGTCGTCAGCGCGTTCTGAGGCGCGCGGGACTTCCCGCGTTCTGAGAGGCGCGCGGGCCTCAGCGCCTTGTGAGACGCGGGCCTCTCACGTCCGCCGGGGCTCGCCGTCCCAGACCGAGGACATCTCGTCGTAGGCCTTCGCGACGATCTTCGCCATCGCCTGCCGGGCCCGATCCGGCTCCTCACCGCCGATCGCATCGGCGACGTCGAAGTGCCACTGGAGCGCATCGGGATGGGGGAACTGCGGCTGCAGCCCCTCCGCGGTGCGACCGGCGAGGATCTCGGCGACGACGGTGTCGAACGACGCGAAGAGCTCGTTGCCGCCGGCGCGCAGGACAGCGCGGTGGAACGCGGCATCGGCATCGAGGAAGGCGCTCACGTCACCGGTCCGCCCGGCCGCCCTCATCCGCGCGGCCAGGCGCATGATCTCCTCAGCCGCCTCGGCGTCGGCATAGGTCGCCGCGAGACCCGCGGCCTCGGGCTCGATCGCCACCCGCAGCTCGGTCAGGGACCGCAGCTGACGAGCGGGACGGACCGCCATCCGCCAGCGGACGACGAGCGGATCGAGGATCGTCCACTCCGACATCGCGAGGATGACGAGACCGAGCCGGCGCACCGGTCGAACCATCCCGAGGGACTCGAGGACGCGCACGGCCTCCCGGATGACCGAGAGCGAGACGTCGTAGCGGGCGCGCAGCTCCTCGGCCTTGACGACGACGCCCGGGGGCAGCGCCTCGGAGACGATGTCGCGTCCGATCGCCTCGACGACCTGACCGTGGAGGTTCTCCCGCGGCGGCGGGTTCGCATCGGCGGCCATCAGCCGCTCGGCACCACGTGGGCGCCCGCCGCGGGACCCGTCGTCCGCAGCGCTTCCTTGACTCCCCGCGTGGCCTGGAGGAGAACGGCGAGGTCGAGGGCGTGGTGGGCGTCGCGGGCGAGGAACCCGATCGTCGGTCCCGAGCCGCTGAGCAGGGGCAGGACCGCGCCGGCCTCGCGTCCGGCCTCGAGCACCTCGGCGAGTTCCGGCCGGAAGGACACGGCCGCCTCGGTGAGGTCGTTGCCGGCGGCGGCCGCGAGCGCGTCGACGTCACCGGCGGCGAGCGCCTTGAGCACCTCCGGCGGGACCTCGGCCGGAGCCGGGTCGGGGGTGAGTTCGTCAAAGCGGCCGTAGACCGCAGGCGTCGAGAGCTGCCCCGCCGAGGTGGCCATCACCCAGTGGAAGGTCCCGCGGGTGAGGACGGGGCTGAGCTTCTCCCCGCGGCCGTGGCCGATCGCCGTGCCCCCGCGCAGGAGGAACGGGACGTCGGCGCCGATGTCGACGGCGAGGTCGGCGAGCACTTCGGTCTCGACTCCCCCGATGAGGTGCGCGGCACCGGTCAGTGCCGCTGCGGCATCGGCGGAGCCCCCGCCCATCCCCCCGGAGACGGGCACCTGCTTGTCGATGACGATGTCGAGCCCGCGCAGCGCATCGACGTTCCGTTCGGCCTCGAAGGTGCTGATGAGGAGGTCGACGGCACGGCGGGCGAGGTTCGCCTCCCCGCGCGGCACGGTGTCATCGGCGTAGCGCCCCTGGACGATGATCGCCCCCGTCCCGCCGGGGATGAGGGTGAGCGTCTCGGTGAGGTCGAGGGCCTGGAAGACCGTCGCGAGCTCGTGGTAGCCGTCCTCGCCGACTCCGCCGACGCCGAGGTGGACGTTGATCTTCCCCGGTGCGCGCACTCTCACCGGGGTCGGGGCGCCGGGGCGCGGGGACAGCTGCTCGGTCATGCGGAGCGACCGCCCTCCGGGTCGGCGTCCGGGCTCGGTTCCGCTGCCGGACGACTGTCATCGGCGGCGAGTCGGGCCTCGGCGGCGGCGAGGCGTGCGAAGTCGGCGACGCCGAGCGCCTCCCCCCCGGGTGCGCGGGTCGATGTCGGCGGCGCGGAGGACCTCCTCGGCGCGTGCCGGGCTGCCGGCCCACGTCGC
Source organism: Brevibacterium sp. LAARM2_SD2 (assembly GCF_057364785.1). Taxonomy (NCBI): domain Bacteria; kingdom Bacillati; phylum Actinomycetota; class Actinomycetes; order Micrococcales; family Brevibacteriaceae; genus Brevibacterium; species Brevibacterium sp. LAARM2_SD2. The sequence goes on from NZ_JBNFOM010000030.1 coordinate 20,758, forward strand.
GAGGGCCGCGCGCAGGGTCTTGCGGCGCTGCGCGAACGCGGCGTCGACGAGGGAGAAGAGGCGTGTGCGCTCGGCGGGGTCCCTCTCGCTGCGGGTGACGTCGATGCGGACAAGTCCCGAGTCGATGTTCGGGGCCGGCCAGAAGACGTTCTTGCCGATCCGCCCGGCCAGTCCGACCTCGCCGTACCACTGGGCCTTGACGCTCGGCACGCCGTACGTCCGCGAGCCGGGCCCCGCGGCGAGGCGCTCGGCGACCTCGAGCTGGACCATGACGAGGACGGTCCTCAGGCTCGGGAAGATCTCGAGGAAACGGAGGAGGACGGGCACGGCGACGTTGTAGGGCAGGTTCGCCACGAGCGCGTCCGGGGCCTGCGGCAGCTCGGTGACCTTGAGTGCGTCGGCGCCGACGAGATCGAACCGGTCGACGGCCTCCGGCGCGAACTCCGCGATCGTTGCGGGCAGGCGGGCGGCGAGCACCTCGTCGATCTCGACGGCGGTGACGGCATGACCGGCCTCGAGCAGGCCGAGGGTGAGCGACCCGAGTCCGGGACCGATCTCGACGACGTTCTGCGCCCCGGCGAGGTCGGCTGTCGCGACGATCGAGCGCACGGTGTTGGGGTCGATGACGAAGTTCTGCCCCTTCTGCTTCGTCGGGCGCAGACCGATGTCAGCGGCGATGTCGCGGATGTCGCGTGCGGTCAGTAACGTCACACCCAACAACCTACCTCACGGTCTCGGCAGACCTCACCGTGACGGCGCCCGTGATCCCCCGTGACCTGCGGGTGACCCGGAAACGTTAGGCTGGCCCCCATGGATCGCACGACTCTGGCCGAACTCCTCGACGTCTCCGTCCTCGACCGTCTCGACCGGATCGATGATCTGCCCACAGGCGACCTCGCCCGTTCAGCGGCGCTGCGCAAGGAGGGGTTCTCCGCCGAGGTGACCGCGGCCCTGCTCACGCAGGCGCAGCTGCGCACGGAGGCCGTCGGCAAGCTCGGCCCCTACGCCGCGGAGATGCTCTTCACCCGTGACGGCCTCGCCCAGGCCACCCGCCTGCCCGTCGCCGCCCACCACGCGCAGCGGTTGCTCGCCGCCGGACGAGCCGACGGCTCCGACGCCCCCGTCCGCATCGCCGACCTCGGCTGCGGGATCGGCGTCGATGCGTTCGCGTTCGCCGGCCTCGGCGCCGAGGTCCGCGCCGTCGACGCCGACGAGGTCACCGCCGCGAGTCGCCGCCTTCAACCTCCGGCACCTGCCCGGTGCCGAGGTCGCTCACGGGCTGGCCGAGGACGCCGAGATCGACGGCGCCGACGCCCTATGGTTCGATCCGGCTCGCCGCCGCGTCGGTCGCGCGAACGCCCGCGGGGCGACCGCGCGCATCGCCGACCCCGACGAGTTCTCCCCGTCGCTGACCTGGGTCGTCGACCGCGCGGCGAAGGCCCATGCGGCCGGGGTCAAGCTGGGCCCCGCCCTCGACCATGACCTCATTCCCGCGTCAGCCGAGGCCCAGTGGGTCTCCCACGACGGCGACGTCGTCGAGGTGTGCCTCTACTTCGGAGCGGCCCGGCAGCGCCCCGGACGCAGCGCACTCGTCATGGGCGAGCGCACCCTCCTCGTCCACGAGGACGATGTGCCGGCGACCGACGAGGACGGCATCGGCCGCCTCGGCGCGTATCTCCTCGAACCCGACGGCGCGATCGTCCGCGCGGGGCTCGTCACGGCGCTCACCGGTCCCCTGCAGGCGCGCCGGCTCAACCCGTCGATCGCCTACCTCACAACCGATGTCGCCCCGACCGGGCCGGCCGCGGCCGGGGTCACCGCGTACGAGATCGTCGATGTCCTCCCGGCGAAGATCCCGAGCCTGCGCAAGGAGCTCATCGCCCGCGGCATCGGCTCCGTCGTCATCAAGAAGCGCGGCGCCGACATCGTCCCCGACCAGGTGCGACGCCAGCTCAAGCTGCCGAAGGGCGAGCGCGCCACCCTCGTCTTCACCCGCCTCGGCGACAAGCACGTCGTCCTCCTCACCCAGCCGTTCACGGCACCCGGGACTGCCACGGAGTCCTGAGGGGACGTAGAGTCAGCAGCGGAGGCGATCGCAGGAGATCGACCCGAGCCAAGGAGATCCGATGACCCGAACCGATGTCCTCATCACCGCGCAAGAGCTCCTCACCCAGGCGATGGGCCGGACCCCGCCGAGGCTGCTCGACGTCCGCTGGACCCAGCTCAAACCCGATGGCCGGGACGACTTCGCACGCGGTCACCTGCCGCACGCGCTCTACGTCGACCTCGACACCGACCTCGCCGATCACGGTCAGACCGATCCGCGCGCCGGGCGCCATCCCCTGCCGAGTCCCGAACAGTTCCAGACCACGGTCCGGACCTGGGGCATCACCCCGGAGACCGAGGTCGTCGTCTATGACGACAACTCCGGACTCGGCGCGGCGAGAGCCTGGTGGCTGCTGCGCTGGGCGGGACTGCACGCCCGTGTCCTCGACGGTGGGATCGACGCTTGGGTCTCCGCCGGCGGCGACCTCGAATTCGGTGAGGCCGCTGCCGTCGACCCCTCCACCGTCGTCATCACTCCCGGGTCGATGCCCGTCATCGACGCCGACACCGCCGAGTCCTGGGACGGGGTGCTCCTCGACGCCCGCGCCCCCGAGCGCTTCCGCGGGGAGACCGAACCCCTCGACGCGGTCGCCGGCCACATTCCCGGAGCGCGGAACGCCCCGGCGACGGAGAACACCGCCGACGGCTACATCCTCTCCGAGGTCGACCTCCGCGAGCGCTTCGGCGACCTCGGCGCCCTCGAGGAGTCGGTCGCCGTCTACTGCGGGTCCGGGGTCACCGCGTGCCACAACGCGATGGTGCTCGCGACCCTCGGGGTCGGCTCGAGCCTCTATTCGGCGAGCTGGTCCGGCTGGTCGTCCGACCCGGGTCGCGGGATCGCCACAGGCAGCTGAGCATCCGTGCCGCGGTCCGCTATGCTCCGCCCCTGAACCGGCTGGTGGGCTGCGGGCAGACCGACGTCGACGCGGAGTCCCCCGCCGGCCAGCGGGGTGAGGGTGAGACTGCCGTGATGAGTGGCGATGATGCGCGCGACGATCGCGAGGCCGAGGCCGACCCCTGCGTGGCTGCTGTCGCGGGTGCGCCTGCCGCCGCGCTGGAACGGTTCGGTGAGGGTCGCAACCGCTTCGGGGCTGATGACCGCTCCGGTGTTCTCGACGCTCACCCACGCCCACGGGCCGATGCCGCCCGGTGCCGGCTGCCGGCCGGTGCGCACGCGCAGCGAGCCGCCGGCCGGGAGGTTGTGGACGATGGCGTTGTGGACGAGGTTCGTCACCACCTGGGACAGCAGCACCGGCGACCCCAGCGCTGTGGCCGGCTGAGTGTCGAATTCGACGTCGATCCCCCGCGATTCGGCGAACGGCAGCAGGGTCTCCACGGCATCCTCGGCGAGGAGGGAGAGGTCGACCGGCTCGACGTCGCGGATCTCATTGCCGGCGCGGCTGAGCAGGAGGAGCGCCTCGGTGAGCGCGATCGCACGGTCGTTGACCGCGCGCAGCTGAGCGAGATCCGCGCTGTGCTCGCGGTCGGGCTCGCGCTGTGCGACATCGAGGACCGCCTGCGTGATGGCCAGCGGGGTCCGCAGCTCATGGGAGGCGTTCGCGGCGAAGCGCTGCTGCTCGGCGACATGGGCCTCGACCCGGGTGAGCATCGCATCGAAGACGTCGGCGAGCTCCCGGATCTCGTCCTGGCGCCCGCTCATCCGGATGCGGTGGGAGAACTCGCCGGCGGACACCGCCCGGGCCGCCCGGGTGATCCTCTCCAGCGGGGTGAGCATGCGGCCGGCGAGGAACCATCCCCCGGCCAGCCCGACGACGAGGAGGAACCCCAAGGTCGCCGCCGCGGCGGGGAAGAACGCCCGCTGCAGATCGGAGCGATTGGGGACGAAGCCGTCGGGGGCGCTGATCGGCACGTTGGGGACATAGCGCAGGAGGAAGATCCAGACGACGGCGAGCAGGAGGATGCCGGCGACGATGAGGAACCCGGCGTAGCTGAGCGTCAGCTGCCACCGGACGCTCAGTCCGCGGGGCCGCGGCTCAGCCACGGTCGGCCGCCTCGGCGCTCGGGTCCGCGATGCGATAGCCGACACCGGGCACCGTCGCGATGAGCCAGGGCTCGCCGAGGCGCTTGCGCAGAGCCGAGACCGTGATCCGCACGGCATTGGTGAAGGGGTCGGCGTTCTCGTCCCAGGCCTTCTCGAGCAGCTCCTCGGCGCTGACGACTCCCCCGTCGGCGCGCATGAGCACCTCGAGCACCGCGAACTGCTTGCGGGTGAGTGCGACATACCGGCCGTCTCGGTAGATCTCCCGGCGGAACGGGTCGAGGCGAAGACCCGCGACCTCGAGCACCGGTGCGCGGTGCTGGGACGGCGCCGGTCGAGGGAGCGCAGACGCAGCACGAGCTCGGCGAGCTCGAAGGGCTTCGTCAGGTAGTCGTCGGCGCCGAGGGCGAACCCCGTCGTCTTGTCGTCGAGGCGGTCGGCGGCGGTGAGCATGAGGATCGGCATGCCGGTGCCGGCGGCGACGATCTGGCGGGCCACCTCGTCGCCGGAGGGTCCGGGGATGTCACGGTCGAGCACGGCGATGTCGTAGTCGTTGACCGCGAGCATCTCGAGCGCCTGGTCACCGTCGCCGGCGATGTCGGCGGCGATGGCCTCCAGGCGGAGTCCGCTGCGGACGGCCTCGGCCATCTCGGGTTCGTCCTCGACGATCAGTACGCGCATAGGGATCAGCGTATCGGCCCGGATGTATCGCGGACATATCGATTTCCGCATACGCTCCGGCAACAGGCGACGGCGTTGACTGAAGGCATGACCACGAGAACCGCAGCATCCGTCCCGACAACCACCGACCGCCTCGGCGTCCTCGCCGTGGCCGTCGGACTCGCCGTCCTGCTCATCGCCGCCCTCGCCGGCTGCGCAGTGCAGGCGGAGTCCCCGACCGGCGAGTCGGGAGTCGGGGCGTCGATCGACGCGAACGTTCGCGACACCGACAACGGCGCCCTGCCCGACGACGCCCGCATCACCGACACCGAACTGCCGGGCATCTCCGGGCTCGACGCCGATCTGCGCACAGCGGTGACCGCGGCCGCCGAGTCCGCGCGCCTCGACGGCGTGACGTTCACCGTCAACAGCGGGTGGCGATCGGCGGCCTACCAGGCCGGTCTGCTCGACGACGCCGTCTCCACCTACGGGTCGAAGGCCGAAGCCGCACGGTGGGTCGCCACCCCCGAGACCTCACCGCACGTGTCCGGAGACGCCGTCGACATCGGCCCGATGGACGCCTCGAGCTGGCTCTCCCAGCACGGCGCCGACTTCGGGCTGTGCCAGATCTACGGCAACGAGGCGTGGCACTACGAGCTCCGGCCGGAAGCGCAGACCGACGGCTGCCCGCAGCAGTACGCCGACCCCACCGAGGACCCCCGGATGCGGTGATTCCGCGGTGCGGTGAGGGGCAGGGTGTGCGGCTCGTCTCATTCATCGATGCGCAGGGCCATCCGTCCCGCAGCTGAGGCTAGGCTAATCTTGCACGCCGATTCCCTGAGGACGAAAGAGGACTGCTCCGTGCCCGAGACCCTGCCATCCGGCTCCCTGTCCACCGGCTCCCGCCTCGACAGCGCCCGCCGTTGCCCGACGCGATCGGGCCGGCTCTCAGCCGTGCGCGGCAGCCTCGCGCTGTCGGCCGCCGTGCTCACGGTCAGTGTCCTCAGCGGGTGCGGCACCGACGCGGAGACAGCGGGGGCCGCCTCGGCGAACACCTACTCCGTGGAGACCGAGCTCGGCACCTTCGAGGCCCCGACCGACTATGAACGGGTCGTCGTCACGTCGACGGCGCTCCTCGACTCGAGCGTCGCAGCCGGAGTCACGCCCGTCGGCTCGCCGATGTCGTTCGCGGGTCTGCCCGACTACGTCGGCCTCGACGACGACTCGGTCACGCGCATCGGGGACTCCGACGAGGAGATCGACCTCGAGTCCGTGGCCGCGCTCGAACCCGACCTCATCCTCATGAACGCCTCGGGCGGTGCCGGCCTCGATGACACGATGTTCGACGAGTACTCCGACATCGCACCGACGGTGCCCGTCGTCGTCGGCGAGCAGGACCCCAAGGGCCTTGCCGCCCAGGTCGGGGCCGCTCTCGACCGCACCGCGGAGATGGATGAGGCCGCCCGGGCCTACGAGTCCCGCGCTGCCGACCTCAAGGCGCAGCTCGCCGACGATCCCGAAGCGGCCAAGCCGGTCTCGCAGGTGCGCCTGCGGCCCGACGAGGTGCGCGTGATGATGGAGGAGACGAACGCCGGGGTTGCGATGACCGACGCCGGGCTGACGTTCGCTCCGCCGGCCGAGGGCGCGAGCGTCGGCGAGGGCGGCTATGTCGAGACGAGCCTCGAGCTGCTGCCGGGCAGCCTCGGCGACCACATCTTCGTCTACAGCACCGAGGAGGGCGTCGTCGATGAGGTCGCGGCCTCACCGATCTGGCAGGCCATCCCCGCCGTCGAGGCCGGCAACGTCCACACCGTCGACTTCGAGGCGTGGATGCGCGGGCAGGGCTACCTCGCGCTGAACACCGTCCTCGACGACATCGCCGCCGCATACGGCAAGCAGCTCGACTGACTCACCCGCTGCACGACGGCGCCGCGTCGCTGCCGTCGTACTCGACCGGCAGCGATCCCGTGGCGGTGAGGTCGCCCTTGAGCCACTTCGCGACCGCCTCGAGCGCGTAGGGATTGGAATCGTAGGCGGTCACCGCGGTCTTCGCCGTGGTGCTGCGCATGGTCCACGGGGCAGCGGTGCCGACGGCCACCTCGGCGGAGGTCTTCGGACTCAGACTCACCGTCGTCCCACCGGAGCCGACGGTCAACCCCGCGGACTCGGCCGCCTTGCCCAGAGCGGCCTTCTCCTTCTCGCTGCCGCCGACGATCGAGATCGACTCGGTGCCCGCGAACTCGCAGTCGCCCTTGAGCACGGTCAACGACTTCTCGGCGACCTCGGTGAGCACGGCCTCGGGATCCTCGGCGCCATTGCCAGCGTCTGACCCGGCGATGCCCTTCTGCGTCTCCGCGGTGGCCAGCTGCATCGCAACGACCCGGCGGGACTTCTCGACGAGGTCGTCCTTCGCCAGCGTCCCATCCCCCAGCGCCGCGACGATCGCCTTCTGTGCGGCTGCGGCGTCCGGGGGCATGAGCGCGAGGTCGGCGCCGGCCTTGAGCGCGGTCACGGTCTCCCCGCCGTTCTCGTTCTGGGGCACGGCCTCCATGTTGAGCGCATCGGTGATCGCGACCCCGTCGAAGCCGAGCTTGTCCCGCATCGCCGCGTAGGCGTCCGGGTTGAGGCTCGCCGGGGTCGTCTTCGCGTCCGGCAGACCGATGTGGCCCATCATCACGAGCGGCACCCCAGCCTCGACCGCGGACTTGAAGGGCAGCAGGTCCGTGCTCTCGAGCTCGTCGATCGACTTCTCCGACACCGGCAGGCTCTCGTGCGAGTCGACGGTGAGGCGTCCGTGGCCGGGGAAGTGCTTCGCGGAGCTCGCGACCCCGCCCGCTTCGTAGCCGTCGACGGCCTGGGCGACCACCTCGGCGACGGCCTTCGGATCGCCGCCGGCCGAGCGCACGTTGATCGCGACGTCCTCGGGTCCGACCGTGACATCGGAGTCGGGGGCGAAGTCGATCGTGAAGCCGAGGTCGGTGAGATTGCGCGCCTGCACCGTCGTCGCCGTCGTCGTCAGCTGCCCATCGCCGGTGGCGGCGAGCGCCATGAGCGGCGGGAACGGCAGCGCCGCGGTGCTCAGGCGCGAGACCGGGCCGCCTTCCTGATCGACGCCGATCGACACCGGCTGGCCCTGTGTCCGCGCACCGGCGATGTCCTTGGTCAGGGCGCTCACCTCGTCGGCCGTGGGGGTCTCCGTGAGATTGTCGGCCATGACGATGACCCCGCCGAGGCTGTTCTGCCTGACCATGTCGACCGCACCCTGGGAGCCGGCACCGGCCCAGGTGCCGATGATGAGGGACCCGGCGAGCTGCTCGTCGGAGAAGGAGTCGACGATCTCGGCGGCCTCGTCGGCGAAGTCCTCAGGCTGTGCCGGGGGCGCGCTCGTGGGCGCACTCGCGGGGGCGGCCGAGCTCGCCCCCGCCTCGGCGCTCGAGGGATCAGTCGTCGGATCCGACTCCCCCGCGCTGCCGCCGGAACAGCCGGCGAGAACAAGGGTGAGTGCCGCGGTCAGTGCCGTGAGGGTGAGACGTGTTGGCATGCTCCCATGCTAGTGGGCGCACCTGAACCAGGTCCGCGCGCTCGGCGCCCGGGTGGGAGACCGATCTCATGCCCGTGTGGGCAAGACGGCGTCTCGAGTCGGGGACGCGCGCCACTATGATCGATCCATGGTCGATTTCGCACGTTCACCCCGTTCCACCCTCGGTGTCGAATGGGAACTGGCTCTCCTCGACGGGGAGAGTCTCGATCTCACCCCCGCAGCGGAGAGCCTGCTGGCCGATGTCGCCGACCGCGCACCCGCATTCGAGAAGCGGATCGTCGGCGAGATGCTGACGAACACGATCGAGCTCGTCACCGATGTGCAGACGACGGTCTCCGGTGTCGCCGAGGACCTCGCGACGTCGATGGGCGCGCTGCGGACGCTGACGGAGGATCGCGGCATCGAGCTGATGTCGGCGGGCACCCACCCGTTCGCCCAGTGGCAGACTCAGGAGGTGCGGGCGAAGGACCGATACCTCGAACTCGTCGACCGCACGCAGTGGTGGGGTCGGAACATGCTGATCTTCGGCGTCCACGTCCACGTCGGCGTCGATTCGCGCGACAAGGTCCTGCCGATCATCAACGCGCTCCTCGCCTACGTCCCCCACCTGCAGGCGCTCAGCGCCTCCTCCCCGTTCTGGGGCGGGACGGACACCGGGTATGCATCGAATCGGGCGATGATGTTCCAGCAGCTGCCGACGGCCGGTCTGCCGTTCCAGTTCGATTCGTGGGCGGCGTATGAGAAGTACGTCGACGACATGCTCACGACCGGCATCATCGACCATCTCAACGAGATCCGCTGGGACATCCGGCCGGCGCCGAACTGGGGCACCGTCGAGGTGCGGGTGTGCGACGGGCTGCCGACGCTCGAGGAGATCACCGCGGTGACCGCGTTCATCCAGTGCCTCATCGACGACTTCTCCGCCCGCCTCGACGCCGGTGAGACCCTGCCGACGATGCCCGACTGGTTCCACGACGAGAACAAGTGGCGGGCGGCGCGGTACGGGATGGACGCGATCATCATCGAGAACGCGCAAGCCGATGAGCGGCTCGTCACCGAGTGCATCGCCGACGAGCTCGTCCGTCTGGCGCCGGTGGCCGAGAGGCTCGGATGCGCGCGCGAGCTCGCCTCGATCAGCGATCTCATGGCGCGCGGGGTGCCCTACCAGCGCCTGCAGGACGTGTTCCACACGACCGGATCGCTCACCGAGGTGACCCGCTCGCTCATCCGGGATCTGCGCACCTCGTACGTGTGAGGCGCGGGTCCGGCTCGCGGGCCGGGGCTGCCTAGAGGTGCGGGCTGCCTAGAGGTGCGGGGCGAGGAGCTCCTCGAGTTCCGGCAGGCTCGCCTCCACCCCCGGGTGGAGGTCGAGGTCGCGGAGTTCGTCGAGCGGCACCCAGCGCAGCTCGATGCTCTCAGGATCGTTGATCACCGGCTCGAGGTGCCGCAGGGTCTTCGCGATGACCGTCGTGTACGACCATGTGCCGAGGTTGAGGACATGGCAGTCGACGATCGTGAAGTCGTTGCCGTCGGGATCGGGCACGCCCGCCTCCTCATGGGATTCGCGGATCGCGGCATCGATCGCCGACTCCCCCATGTCGCGGGCCCCGCCGGGGAACCCCCACGTGCCGCCGGCCACCGACCACAGCGCCCGGTGCTGCATGAGCACTCCGCGATCGGGGTCGATGAGCATGAGTCCGGCCGCGCCGTTGAGACCCCAGTGCTTCTCTCCGTCGGAGCCGACGGTCCACCCGTCACCCGAGCGCCGAGGCGGCAGGGAGTCGGGCAGGCGCTCGGACCGGGCGGGCGAGGAGGCCTCGCCTGCGGCTTTCCCCGGCGGTGTCGCTCGGGTCGTGTCAGCCTCCGAGGCCTCGTCGGACCGTCGGGTCTCGTCAGACGAGGACATCATCGACATCCAACGACGAGACCGCGGCCAGGCCGAGATCGCTCGGGGCGGCACCGCGGGCGACGAGCTCCGCACCGAGTGCGGCGACCATCGCGCCGTTGTCGGTGCAGAGGCTGAGCGGCGGCACCCGCAGGGTCACGCCCGCCTCGGCGCAGCGGGCGGTCAGCACCTCGCGCAGGTGCGCATTCGCCGCCACCCCTCCCCCGAGGACGACGTGGTCGATACCCGTGTCAGAGGCGGCGAGTAGGGTCTTCGTCACGAGGACGTCGACGACGGCGTCTTCGAACCCGGCGGCGATGTCGGCCACCCTCAGGTCGCTGCCGAGTGCCTCAGCCTTCGTCACCTCACGCAGGGCAGCAGTCTTGAGCCCGGAGAAGGAGAAGTTGAACCGACGCTCGGGATCGCGCAGATCGTCCTTCTTCGCGAGCCCGCGCGGGAACCGCACTGCCGTGCGGTCACCGGGCACACCCGTGCCGTCGAGGAGACCGAGCGCGGCCTTCGAGATGTTCGGGCCCCCGGGGTAGCTGAGCCCGAGCAGCCGAGCGGTCTTGTCGAACGCCTCACCGGCGGCATCGTCGATCGTCGCCCCGAGGAGCTCGATGTCGTCGACGATGTCGCCGATGCGGAGGATCTCCGTGTGCCCGCCCGAGACGAGCAGGGCGATCGTCGGCGTCCGCAGACCGTCGATGTCGTCGGCGACGAGGTCGACGGCGACGTGGGCGGCGAGATGGTTGACGCCGTAGAGCGGCAGCCCGAGCGCCGTGGCCAGACCCTTCGCGGCGCCCACGCCGACCATGAGCGCCCCGGACAGTCCGGGTCCTGCGGTCACCGCGATCGCGTCGAGATCGCCGAGGGCGACCCCGGCCTCATCGCACGCGGCGACGATCGCGGGACCGATCGCCTGGACGTGGGCGCGGGAGGCGACCTCGGGGACGACACCGCCGAACCGGACGTGGTCGTCCATCGACGACGACACCGTGTTCGTCAGCAGCGTGCGCCCGCGCACGATGCCCACCCCGGTCTCGTCGCACGAGGATTCGATGCCGAGGACGAGGGGGTCGCTCATCGGCTCTCCGTACCGCGGTGCGGCTCGCCGACGCGGGCGTCCTCCGGTTCAGCGGTCCCGAGATCGTCGAGATCCGGATCGCCGAGGTCGTCCTCAGCGGCGTCATCGACCTCGAGTTCGAGGTCGGCGTAGGTGCGCAGCAGATCGTCGTCGTCGACCTCGGGCGCCTCGACGCCGAGGCTGCGGGCGAACATCCGCAGGTGCGTGTCCCACATCGGACCGAAGTCGGCGGCCTTCTGGCGGGCCGCCTCGGCGTCGGTGGCCGACTGGGTGAACACGAGGACGGTGCCGTCGGTCTCATCCGCGGCAGCCACGGTCGCCGCCTCCGGACCCAGCGACGGGTCGGCAGACGCGGCGGCATCGACCGCGACGGGCAGCAGCTGGATGCCGAGGACGCCGAATTCGACGAACTCGACGAGGACGTGCTCCTCGTCCTCGCAGCTGAGGATCTCCCCGACGAGTTCGGTCTGCCCGAGTTCGGAGACGCCGAGGTCGAAGGACACGGAGTCGCCGTCGACGGTGAAGGGAGCGAACCAGTCACCGGCGCGCTCCCCGTCGGTCAGGCGTGCCCACGCCGCCGCAGGCGTCACCGTCAGCGGCAGCTCGATGACGAGGTCGGTGCCGTTCTCCCAGGTCACAAGGCGCGGATCGGGCGCGATCATGCGTCGGCCCACGCGTCGTCAAGCTGCGCGATCTCGGCATCGGTGAGGGTGAGCTCGGTGCCGGCGAGGAGCTCGGTGAGCTGCTCGGGCACCCGCGCCGAGGCGATCGTCGAGGGAATGAAGTCATGGCTGAGCTGCCAGGCGATCGCCGTCGCGGTCATCGACGCATCGTGGGAGGCGGCGACGTCGTGGAGGACTTCGAGGGCGCGGAGGGCGTTCTGGTCCTCGAGGAGGTCTCCGACCCGTTCGCCGCGGACGCTGCCGGTGGCGTCACCGCCGGTGTGCTTGCCGGTGAGGAAGCCCGAGGCCAGCGAGTGGTAGGGCAGTTCGGCGATGCCGCGGCTGCGGAGGTACTCCTGCTTGTCGGCATCGACGGCGCCCCGGGAGACGAGGTTGAACTTGTCCTGAACGACCCGGTAGTGCGCGAGCGAGTACTTCTCGCTGATCTTCATCGCCGACTTCAGCCGGTCGAGGGAGAAGTTCGAGGCACCGAGGTAGCTGACCTTGCCCGAGCGGACGAGCGCGTCGAACGTCTCCGCGACGGCGACCTGGTCGACCTTCTCATCATCGATGTGCGCGTAGTAGAGGTCGACGCGGTCGGTGCCGAGCCGACGCAGTGAGGCATCGAGGGCCTCGCGGATGTTGACCGGGTCGAGCCCCTTCTGCTTCGGGAGCATCCCGACCTTCGTCGCGATGACCATCTCGTCGCGGTTGCCGCGGGCGGCCATCCATTCGCCGATGATCGTCTCCGACTCCCCACCCGAGTTGCCCTCGACCCAGACCGAGTAGGCATCGGCGGTGTCGATGAAATTACCCCCCGCCTCGGCGTAGGCATCGAGGACGGCGAAGCTCTCGTCCCGATCAGCGCCCCACCCGAACGGATTGCCGCCCAGCTGCAGGGGGTGAACCATGAGATTCGTGTCTGCCAGTTGCACTCGTGTCATGTCTCCACCCTACTCGCCGAGGCGGTTCTCCGTCCTCAGGTCGGGTTGAGGATGGAGGGGGTGCGAACCCAGCGGTCACGGAGCCTGCCGCGATAGACTCTGTCCACCCGGCGACATCAGAGGAGCAGCCATGACCGACCCGTTCTCCGCTCGTCTCAAGGGCAGCACGGCGACGATCCACGACGAGGTCGAGCACACGGACTTCATGGTCGAGCTCATGGAGGGCCGGCTCGATGCGGCTGCGTACGCGACACTGCTCAGGCAGTACGAGGTCATCTACGCAGCCCTCGAGGCACGGGCCCGTGACTTCGCCGCCTCTCCCGTGTTCGCCCCGTTCCACGACCCCCGGCTAGAGCGCTCCGCGCGGATCAGCGCCGACCTCGCCGCCCTCGATCGCGTCGACGGCATCGACGTCTCCGGGATCGCGGTGACGACGAGTGCGCAGGCCTATGCCGATCATCTCGCCGCCCTCGGCACCCCCGAGCAGATGATCGCGCACCATTACACCCGCTACCTCGGCGATCTCTCCGGCGGGCAGGCGATAGGCACCCTCATGGGCAGGCATTACGGGCTTCCCGAGGAGGCGCTGACGATGTGGGACTTCACCGCGCTCGGCAAGGGGAAGCCGTACAAGGACGCCTATCGCGGTCGTCTCGACGAGGTCGCGGCGACCGGCGGCGACGAGGAGGCCGTCATCGCCGAGACGCTGCGGGCTTTCGACCTCAACGGGGCGCTGCTCTCCGAGCTCAGTGACCGGTCCGCCCCGGTCGCGTAAGACCCGCGTCAGGCCGCGGGCTCATTCGCTCGAGGCGACGTCGCTAGCGCAGGCTGCGGCGCATGAGGATCGCGTCGGCGCCCGGATAGTAGTCGGGGCGCCTTCCCCATTCCTCGAAGCCGAGCGACCGATAGAGGCCGAGCGCCGCGTCATTGCCGTCGGCGACCTCGAGGTGGACGATCTCGGCACCCTGGCGGGCAGCCCAGTCGAGCCCGGCGGTGAGGAGACTGCGGCCGACCCCGTGTCCGCGGGCCGCCTCGGTGGTCGCGATCGTCATGACATCGGCTTCCGCACCGATCGCCGACATGACCACCCAGCCCGCGAGCACCCCAGAAGACGCATGATCGGGAGGCCCACCGGTCACCGCCTCGTCCTCCCCGACCTCCGGGAGACGCGCGGCGAACATCGCCGTGCCCGGTTGGGCCCGCACCGCCCAGTAGTACTGGACGGTCCAGGCGGTGGGGCCGAAGATGCGCGCATCGGCCTCGGCCACCTCGGCGAGGTCCCACCACGGGAGGTCGGCGATCTGCACGGGCGCGGCTACTTGAGCGTGCTCTGGCGCACGGGCGTCGCCGCGGCATCGGGTTCGCGGAGGTACTCGGGGACCGGTTCGCCGAGCTCTCGCCCCGCCGCGAGCTCACGGGCGGCGGCGAAGGCGAGGAACTCGGCCCTGGGGTCGACGATGTCGGGTCGGGTCGAGGCGCCGAGGAGGTCGGAGTAGAGGGCGAAGCCGCGCCCGAGACGCTCGCCGATCGCCGCGTCATCAACGCCGTGGGCGGTCAGCTCCACGGCGAGGTCGGCGGGTTTCGCGACGAGCGGGCCGGCGACGAGATCGGCGGCGGGCGAGTACACGCTCGCGTAGACCTCCTTGCGGCGCGCGTCCCCGGCGATGAGGACGAGTCCCGAGTCACCGCCGGCGTGCCCGGAGCATCAGGAGGCGTGTTCAGGCGGCGGAACTCCTCGGCGATCGCCGCCTGCGAATGGAGGCCGTGGACGGGGATCCCGCGCGCGAGACCGACCGCGATGCCCGCGGCGATGCCGACCCGCAGACCGGTGAACGGCCCCGGGCCGGTGCCGGTGACGACGAGGTCGGGCGCCGCGGGGTGGGCGAGCACGCGCTCGAGCGCCGGTCCGATGAACTCGACGTGTCGGCGCTGGTCATCGGCCTGTTCCGCCGCGAGCACCTCCCCCGATTCGGTGTCGATGAGCGCCACCGAGGCGGCCTGAGAGGTGTCGATGCCGAGAATGATCATGCGTGGTCCTCCTTACGACCCATCGTCCCCGGGACCATCGGCGACGTCGAATCCGGCGGTGCGGATCGCCGTGGCGAGACCGCCGAGGCGGCTCTCCCACCCGGGCCCGTGGCCGACGATGTCGACGGTGCGGTTCTCGTCGACGAGGTAGTCGTCATCGGCGGGATCGTCGAGGTCGAAGTCGCCGGTCGCCTCGGCGTCGCTTGAGTCAGTGCTGCCCGCCCCGGCGTCCAACGAATCAGGGTCGCCCGCCTCGGCGGTGCCGGGATGGGTGATCGTGAGATCGAGGTAGTCGGCGCTCAGCTGCTCGGCCAGTCCCTCGCCCCACTCGACGACGGTCACCGACTCCTCGAGCTCCGAGTCGAGGTCGAGGTCGGAGAGCTCCTCGGCGGCACCGAGGCGGTAGGCATCGACGTGGACGAGCGCAGGCCCGCCGTGGGTCGACGGGTGCTCCCGCGCGATGACGAACGTCGGCGAGGTGATCCGCCCCGCGACCCCGAGGCCGGCGCCGAGGGACTGCGTGAACGTCGTCTTCCCCGCCCCGAGATCGCCGGTGAGGATGAGCAGGTCACCGGCGCGCAGCTGCTCGGCGACCGCCTCGGCGAGGGTGCGCATCCGCTCCAGGGAGGTGACGCGGATCCTCATGGCGCCCCCTCACGCCCGCCGGTGACGATGTCGACTCCGCTGCCGTCGACGTCGACTCCGCTGCCGTCGACGTCGACATCGGCACGGGTGACGTCGACGCCGAGGCGGTCGACGCGGGCGCTGATGCGCGTGACGATCTCGTAGTTGATCGTGTCCGCCCACGCCCCCCACTCGTCGGCGCTCGGGCCGTCGGGACCGAAGATGACGACCTCATCGCCGACAGCCACCTCGGCGTCGCCGACGTCGACGATGAACTGATCCATGGCGATGCGCCCGATGACGGGGAAGCGCCGCCCGCGGATCGTCACCGCTGCGCGGTTCGACGCCGACCGCGGCAGCCCATCGCCGTACCCTCCGGGCACGAGGGCGAATCGCGTGTCGGTCTCCGCGGTGTACGTCAGCCCGTAGGAGGCCCCGTGACCTGCGGGGATGTCCTTGAGGTTGACGACCTCCGAGACGAGGCGCATGACCGGGGTGAGGCCGAGATCCCGCGCCGACCGGTCCTCGAGCGGGGAGAGCCCGTAGAGGGCGAGCCCGACCCGGGCCGCGGTGCCGGGCACGGGCCGCAGGGTGAGTGCGGCCGGGGAGTTCGCGATGTGGATGTCGAGTTCGTCGACTTCGCCGAGGCGACCGCCGGCGGCCTCGAGGACGGCGACGAGGTCGTCGCGCACGGTGTCGAAGACCTGCTGCTGCTGCGCGGTTTCGGGGCGGTCGGGTTCGTCGGCGACGGCGAAGTGGCTCATGACCCCGGCGACGACGAGGCGGGGACGGTCCGCGGCGGCACAAGCCCTGAGCTTCGCGAGCACGGCGGCGACATCGTCGGGCGTCAGACCGTTGCGCCCGAGCCCGCTGTCGATCTTGAGGTGGATCCGCGCGGTCGTGCCCGTCCGCTCGGTCGCCTCGAGGATCCGGTCGAGGGCCCCGAGTGTGGACACACCGAGGGCGATGTCGGCGTGCAGGGGTCCGTCGAGGTCGGATTCGGGACCGTAGAGCCAGGCCATGATGTCCGCGTCGGGACCGAGGAGACCGCGCAGATGCAGCGCCTCGTCGAGGGTGGCGACGCAGAACTCGCGGTGTCCGGCGGCGTGGAGGGCCGTCGCGACGATGTCGACGCCGTGCCCGTAGGCGTTGGCCTTGACGACGCATTTGAGTCTGGCCGGCGCGATTCCCGCAGCGAGGACGGCGGCATTGGCGCGCAGGGCGGCCGCATCGATCTCAGCTCTGACGACAGAGCCCTGGGATTCGCGAGAAGTCACTGGACAAGGATACCGTCCCCGTGGACGAGGGCGGTCGTCACCGTGCCGGTCGCGGTGACGAGCTGTTCGGCGTTGATCGACAGCTCCCCGGCCGCATTGTGGAGCAGCACGCCGAGGCCGGCCGTGTGCGCGGCGGCGCGCGCAGGCAGCGGTCCGTCCTCGCCACGGGTCCGCCGCCGTGCCTGGGCCGCGGCGAGCAGGGTGCCGATGATGCCGGTGAGGACGTCGCCGGACCCGGCCGTCGCGAGGCTCGCCGGCCCCGGCGACGGGAGCACCGCGAAGCCGTCGGGACAGGCGATGACCGTCTGCGCGCCCTTGAGGAGGACGACGTGCCCGGTCACCGCGGCGGCCTTCCGCGCCCAGTGGAGGGGGTCCGCCGCGACCCGGCGGGAGGTGATGATCTCGCCGAGGAGGCGGCTGAGCAGGCGGGAGAGCTCACCCGCGTGCGGGGTGAGAACGACCGGTCGGTTCGCATCGGGCTCGTCGTGTCCGACGAGGTCGAGGGCTCCGGCGTCGAGGACGAGCGGCACCGTAGTCTCGGCGATCGCGCCGAGTGCGGCCTCGACGAACCCCTGCTCGGGATCCCCTGATCCGACGACGAGGGCGTCGATGCGACCGGCGGCGAGGACCACCTCGGCGTGCCGGTCGAGGATCCGGTCCCCGACCTCCCCGTCGCCGAGGTAGCGGACCATCCCGGCCGCGGTGTTCACCGCCGCACCCGAGGTGAGCACGCCCGCGCCCGGGTACATCGCGGACCCCGCGACGACGCCGAGGACCCGCGGGAGTACTTGTGATCGGCGGCGACGGGGCGGGGGAACTCGGCGATGAGGTCGCCGATGTCGAGGACCTCGGCGACCGCCTCGGCGGGGTCGAGATCGAGCCCGATGTCGACGACGTCGACGGCCCCGGTGAAGGCGGCGGCCCGGGGGTCGACGAGGCCGGCCTTGAGTCCGCCGAACGTCAGCGTGGCATCGGCGTGGATGCGGGCGTCGGGTGCGGAGTCGGCAGAGGTGTCGAGGTCGGAGGGGACGTCGACGGCGATGACAGCGCCGGTCGGGTCGCCGGCCCGCCAGTTGCGGATGAGCGCGGTGACGGGGCCCGGCAGCCCGCGGCGGCCGCCCGTGCCGAGGATGCCGTCGAGGACGAGGTCGGCGCGATCGAGTGCGGTGAGCGCTTCGGCATGGGCGGGCTCACCGGCGGCGAGGACAGCGGCTCCCGCGCGCTGTGCGGCGGTCAGTCCCTCGGCATGGGTGCGGTCTAAGAGGGTGATGACATCGACGAGGGCACCGCGGCGGGCCAGTGCGGCGGCGGCGAAGAGCGCGTCGCCGGCGTTGTTGCCGGGTCCGGCGAGCACGCACACCCGCGCTCCGGCGATCTGTCCGCGCGCGGAGCGCAGGGTCTGCGCGGCATACCGTGCGAGGGCACCGGCGGCCCGAGCCATGAGCGGGACGCCTGCCTCGAGGAGAGGCGCCTCGGCGTCCCTGATCACCTGACTCGGATACGCGAACGTGCTCATCGAATGCTCCTTCTGACTGCAGACGGCAAAGTCACCGACAACGCACGCCCGACGACACGAGTCTAAGCCCGTGCAACGCTGAATTTGAGAAGGTGATCACCCTCGGAATCGGATTCAGACTGGGACAGCTCAGGGATAATTGCGGAATGCCCCGATCTCTCACTCCCCACTCCTTTCCTTGGTCTTTCGTCCTGCTCGTCACCACTATCCCCCTCCTCCTGTGGATTGCCGCCAGCATGGGCGTGCTCAGCCTCTTCGACGAGAACAACCCGGACGAGACCGGTGCTGCTGCTGTCCTCGTTGTGATTCTCGGAGCGGTCGCTGTCGTCGCGCTCTCAGGGTTCATTGCCGGGTTGCTCTGTCGTCCTGAGTTCGCCGATGGTGACCTTGACGATGATGAGCCGCATTCCACTTCGCCCTACGCCCATAGCGATCTCGTCCCCGCTGCGCGCAAGAAGGTATGGAGGCAGCTCACCGACAAATATGACGGGGACGATGACTTCGCGTTATGGATCATTGACCAAGCAGACCCTGAGGACAGCCCGGAGACGTTGATCCGCCTCGCCGCACAGCGCTGGGGCGAGTGGTTTAACGCTGAGAGCGAGCACGAAGTCGCGCGACATGAAGCCTCACATGTCGCAGTCGGAATGGCCTTGGGTCGCTGTCCCCGAATGGCCGCGATCTGGGATGAAGATGGTGAGTTCGAAGGCGAAACCTCGTTCTACCCGGCCTTTCCTCCCATCGACCCAGTCGATGAACTCTGGCAGGACCTTCGCATAGCGGTATCCGGAATCGCAGCACAGAGACACTCAGCGTTGTCCGCCCACGGCGACGGTGGCGATTTCGAGCAAGCGGAGAAGATCGCTCTCAAACTCGTGGCACGGGGACGAACCCCGCAGGGCTTCACGGCCGAGGGCACTGTGGAGAACTATCTTCGAGTGGCCAGCGACCAGGCAACGGAAATCCTCGCTGCCCACGCAGACGAGGTGAATGCACTGACACTGGAGATCGCGGACCGCTCAGTGATCGGCGGTCAGGAATTGCGAACAATCTTTGCGACGCGTCAAACGCCCGCCCGCTCTGCGGAAAATCCTCGCAGATCCTGACGGGCGTGTCTGGCAGATTCCCGGAAACCAGATTCGGTCGACACGGATCAACTCACTCCCCCGCCAGCTGCTTGAGCTTCCGCCCGGCGAGGTGGGCGAGGAAGAGCGCCTGGTCAGCCAGGCCCTCGTCGCTGTGCCGGGCCCGCGGTGAGTGGTTGGCTTCGCGCTCGGCGACGGGCAGGGTGGGCAGGGCGACGCCGAAGTGCCCGTAGGCGCCGGGCACCTCGGCGAGCACACGGGAGAAGTCCTCGGACCCCGGCAGCGGGTTCGCCCTGGTGACGGTGCGGTCGGCGCCGAAGAGGTCGGCGAAGGTCGCGAGGAAGAAGTCCGCCTCGGCGTCGTCGTTGATCGTCGGCGGGAGGATCCGCTCGTAGTCGACCTCGGCTTCGAGCCCGTGCGCGGCGACGAGCGTGGTGACGAGATGGGGCAGCTCCGCCTCGGCGCGGGTCGTCACCTCGTCGGAGAACGTGCGCACGCTGACGACGAGGGTGGCGAAGTCGGGGATGACGTTGGGGGCGGTGCCGCCGTTGAACTGGCCGACGGTGACGACGATGGGGTCGAAGATGTCGAAGCGGCGGGTGACGTACTCCTGGAGCTGGCCGACGAGCATCGCCCCGACCTCGATGGGGTCGCGACCGCTGGCCGGGCGGGACGCGTGCGTGCCCAGCCCGCGGACGGTGATCGTCATCTTCGCGAACGCGGCCATGTACGACCCTCGCCGGGAGGAGCCGACGCCGAGGTCCTGATCAGCGGAGACGTGGATGCCGTAGGCGGCTTTGACCCGCGGTCCGGCCGCGTCGAGGACGCCTTCGTCGAGCATCCACCCGGCACCGTCGTAGCCCTCCTCGCCGGGCTGGAACATGATGACGACGTCGCCGGGCAGCTCGGCGCGCTTGTCGTGGAGGAGGCGCAGCGCCCCGACGAGTCCGGCGGTGTGGAGGTCATGGCCGCACGCGTGCATGTTCCCGTTCGTCGCGGCGAAGTCGAAGCCGGTCGCCTCGGTGATGGGGAGGGCATCCATGTCACCGCGGAGGAGGACCGCGGGCACGACGCCGGTCGAGTCCGCGGTGCGCTTGCCGCCGCGGAGGACGGCGACGAGGGAGGACAGCGCGTGGCCCGCGGTGAGCTCGACGTCGAGATCGGCGATGGCGTCCCTGACGAGGGCCTGCGTCGCGGGCAGGTCGAGGCCGACCTCCGGATTCGCGTGGAGGGCCCGGCGCAGGGCGACGAGGTCCCCGGCGATGGCCGCGGCGTCAGCGGGGGTGGGGAGGCCTGCCGCAGTGGTGCCGGGGTGCGCCGCCGAGGTGGTGTCCGGGAGGGGCTCCGCGGTGGCGGTCGCGGGGGTGTCGGAGGGAGCCGCCGAGGTGGTGGACGCGGCGGATTCAGCGGAGGAGGGGTCGGCGGAGTCGGCCTCGGTGGCGGACGCAGGGGATTCGGGGTCGCGGGGGTCGGCGGCGGAGGTCATGGGATGAGTCTATTCCTGCCCACGGCGAGCTCCGAGACGATTTTCCGGACGCAGAGTGTCGATGTGCGAGTCCGAAATCGACACTTTGCGACCTCGATTCGGTCGCACCGGCCGGCGTCTACCCGAAGTGGTTCGCGTCCCACTCGACGCCGGGGCTGAGTGAGGGCCCCTCACCCTCGGCGATGACGAAGGTCATCGTCACGTTCGCGTCGTGGGTGATCGACAGGTGGAGGTTCGTGCCGCCGATGAGGCGGAAGTGCTCGAGAACGAGCCCGCGCAGACGGAACGAGGGGGCACCGGATCGGGCGGGGACCACCTCGGCGGACTGCCATGGCAGCCAGCCGGGGAACCCGATCGCCTTCTTCAGCGCCTCCTTCGCGGAGAACCGCGCCGCCAGGGACGCGTCCGTGCGGCGCTTCCCGTTGCGCTTGAGCTGTTCGGCAGGGGTGAGGAGGCGGTCGAGGAGTTCCGGCACGCGTTCGATGTGCTCGGCGAAGCGCGGCACATCGGCGATGTCGGTGCCGATTCCCAGAATGGCCATGGCCTCCCCTGTTCTCCAGAGTGACAGTTCTCCGGTCCGACGTTCTCCAGTGCGACTCGGATGCGTGCCATGCGACTGGTCAGCGTGCGCCCGGTCAGTGTGAGACTCGAGCCCGGGCCGCATCATGCGCGGCCCGGGCTCGAGGGTGCGTCATTCGACGGTGACGGACTTCGCGAGGTTGCGGGGCTGGTCGACGTCGAGTCCCTTCGCCGTCGCGAGCTCCATCGCGAAGATCTGCAGCGGCACGGTGGTCAGCAGCGGCGCCATGAGCGTCGTCGTCTCCGGGACGTAGATGACCTCGGATGCGAACTCGCGCACCTCCTCGTCACCCTCCTCGGCGATGACCACGGTGTTCGCACCGCGGGCGCGGACCTCCTGGATGTTCGAGATCACCTTCGCGTGGAGCGAGTCGCGGCCGCGCTTCGACGGCACGACGATGATGACGAGCTGGCCGTCGTCGATGAGCGCGATCGGGCCGTGCTTGAGCTCACCGGCGGCGAAGCCCTCGGCGTGGATGTAGGCGAGCTCCTTGAGCTTGAGCGCACCCTCCATCGCGACCGGGTAGCCGACGTGGCGGCCGAGGAAGAGCACCGAGCCGACATCCTCGTTGCGCCGCGCGAGCTCGAGGACCTGGTCCTTGCCCTCGTCGAGGATCCGCTGGATCTTCTCCGGGATCGTCTGCAGCTCCTTGAGGATGAGCGAGATCTCGTCGCGGAACTTGTTCCCGCGCAGCTGCGCGAGGTAGAGGCCGAGCAGGTAGCAGGCGACGACCTGCGAGAGGAACGCCTTCGTCGAGGCCACGGCGATCTCCGGACCGGCGTGCGTGTAGAGCACGGCGTCGGATTCGCGCGGGATCGTCGAGCCGAAGGTGTTGCAGATCGCGATGACCTTGGCACCCTGCTGGCGGGCGTGGCGGACGGCCATGATCGTGTCCATCGTCTCGCCCGACTGGGAGATCGCGACGATGAGCGTCTTCTCGTTGACGACGGGGTCCCGGTAACGGAACTCGTGGGCGAGTTCGACCTCGACGGGGATCCGGCACCAGTGCTCGATCGCGTACTTCGCGACCTGACCGGCGTAGGCGGCGGTGCCGCACGCGACGACGACGATCTTGTCGATCGTCTTGAGCACGGCCTCGTCGATGTTCATCTCGTCGAGCGAGAGCTTGCCGTCGGTGTCGAAGCGCCCGAGCAGGGTGTCGCCGACGGCCTGCGGCTGATCGTGGATCTCCTTGTCCATGAAGGAGGAGAATCCGCCCTTCTCCGCCGAGGCGGTGTCCCAGTCGACCTCGAACTGCTCACCGGGCACGACCTTGCCGGCGAGTCGGTGATGACGACCGAGTCGGGCGTGATCGTCACGACCTCGTCCTGGCCGATCTCCACGGCTGTGCGCGTGTAGTCGATGAATGCGGCGACGTCGGAGCCGAGGAAGTTCTCCCCTTCGCCGAGGCCGATGACCAGCGGCGAGTTGCGGCGCGCGGCGACGACGGTGCCGGGCAGGTCGGCGTGGACGGCGAGCAGGGTGAACGCGCCCTCGAGCTGCTGCGCGGTCTCGCGCATCGCGGCGGTGAGGTCACCGGTGGCGCGGTAGTTCTTCGCGAGCTGCGCGGCGGCCACCTCGGTGTCGGTCTCCGAGGTGAACTCGAAGCCCTCGGCGACGAGCGGAGCCTTGAGCTGCGCGAAGTTCTCGATGATGCCGTTGTGGATGAGCGCGAGGCGCCCTCCGTCGGCGACATGGGGGTGGGCATTGACGTCGGTCGGTCCGCCGTGGGTCGCCCACCGGGTGTGGCCGATGCCCGTCTGCGCGAGCGGCAGCTCGTTCGCTTCGAGGTCATCGGTCAGGTTGGAGAGCTTGCCTGCCTTCTTCGCCGTGGCGAGTTCGCCATCGGGGGTGACGAGGGCGACTCCAGCGGAGTCATATCCTCGGTATTCGAGCCGTTTGAGACCGGCGAGCACAACGTCGAGCGCAGTATGGTCGACATCGGCGACCGGCGCACTGGAGACATAACCTACGATTCCACACATGAGCAGAATTTTACTGGGCCGCGTCAAGCCCACCGCTCACCGGGTCCCCCGCTCTCCCGCCGAGGTGACCGGCCCCACTGCGCGGCCGTGACCGGCCCCACTGCGCGGGCGTGACCAGGGGCACGACGCGGGCGTGAACGGAGGCACTGCGCCGAGGCGACCGACCCACCGCACGGCCGTGACGACCGCTGCCCCACCTCGGCGAGGACGCTGCCGGTGACCGGGTGCGCACGGCACCTCACATGACGCATGACACAATTGTCCCCATGCCTCATGTCGACCCCCAGCTGGACCGTGCGCGCCGCCTCGCCGGACTCAACACCGCGAAGAAGATCGAGGACCAGCCGAGCTCGCCGTTCTGGGAGTTCGACCGGGAGGTGTGGGGGAAGCTCGCGCAGTCGACGCCGCTGCCGCTGACCCAGCGCGACATCGAGCGGCTGCGAGGCCTCGGCGATCGCATCGACCTCGACGAGGTGGCTCAGGTCTACCTGCCGCTCTCCCGCCTGCTCAACCTCTACGTCTCCGCCCGGCAGGGCAAGCACCAGATGACGCGGGAGTTCTTCTCCCCCCTCCACGAGCTCGGGCTCGAACCGCAGGACGCCAAGCGCACCCCGTTCGTCATCGGCGTCGCCGGGTCGGTCGCGGTCGGCAAGTCGACGACGGCGCGCGTGCTCCGCGAGCTCCTCGCCCGGTGGCCCGACACCCCGCGCGTCGAGCTCATCACCACCGACGGCTTCCTCTACCCCAATGCCGAACTCGAACGCCGTCACCTGGGCGGACGCAAGGGCTTCCCCGAGTCGTACGATCGTCGCAGGCTCCTCCGGTTCCTCTCGGCCGTGAAGTCCGGTGCCCCCGAGGTCCGCGCGCCCGTGTACTCCCACCACACGTACGACATCGTTCCCGGCGCCGAGGTGGTCGTCCGCTCCCCCGATGTCCTCATCGTCGAGGGCCTCAACGTCCTCCAGCCGGCCCGACCCCGCCCCGACGGCACCGTGGGCCTGTCGACGAGCGACTACTTCGACTTCACCGTCTACGTCGATGCCCGTTCCCGCGACATCCGCGAGTGGTACGTCTCCCGCTTCCTCAAGCTCAAGCACGGCGCGTTCCAGGACCCCGACTCCTACTTCCACCGGTACTCGAAGCTCAGCGACGACGAGGCGGTGACGCTGGCGACGGAGATCTGGGACTCGATCAACTTCCCCAACCTGCGGGAGAACGTCCTGCCCAGCCGCGGCCGCGCCGACCTCGTCCTCCACAAGTCCGCCGACCACACGATCCGCAAGGTGCAGCTGCGCAAGCTCTGACCGCCTCGGTGCGGCATCTCCTGCGGATCTCGGAAATAGAATCGCCGCGCAAATAGTTGCACAGGGTGCACAGTTCGAGATCTCCGAGGAGGCGATGCGCCTTCGCCCGGGCCGCTGCGCGATCACGAGCACGCGACGCCGAGGGGCGAGAAGAGGAAATGAGGCCACGATGAGCATGCAGTCAGCCCACCGACTGATGTACACCTCGGTGAAGAACAAGCGCACCCCGGACACGAAGATCCAGCCGGGCACCTACCGGCGGATCGTCGGCTTCGCCAAACGGCACAAGAAGAAGCTCGCCGTCTTCCTCACCCTCTCCGTCGGATCGGCGATCATCGGCGTGCTCAACCCCGTCCTCGCCGGTGACGTCGTCAATGCGATCACCGGGGGCGGCCCCGTCGCCACGGTCGTGTGGATCGCCGTGGCCATCGGTGCCCTGGCGATCGCCGATGCCGCGATCAGCATCTCCAACCGCTACCTGTCCTCGCAGATCGGCGAGGGCCTCATCTTCGACCTGCGCACGGCCGTCTACGAGCACGTGCAGTCGATGCCGATCGCGTTCTTCAACCGCACCCGCACCGGCGCACTCGTCTCCCGCCTCAACACCGATGTCATCGGTGCGCAACGGGCGTTCTCGAACACCCTGTCGGGGATCGTGTCGAACATCGTCTCGCTCATCCTCACCGTCGGCGTGATGGTGACGATCTCCTGGCAGGTCACCGCCCTGTCGATCCTCCTGCTCCCGCTCTTCATCATTCCCACCAGGCTGCTCAGCGGGAAGCTCGCGTCCCTGCAGTTCCAGGCCGCGGAGAACAGCGCGGACATGTCGACGCGGATGACCGAGCGGTTCTCCGCCGGGGGTGCCACGCTCATCAAGCTCTTCGGAAATCCGGCCACGGAGAACCGCGAGTTCGCCGATCGTGCCGGTCAGGTCCGCGACATCGGCGTCAAGGTCGCGATGCTCCAGTCGACGTTCGTCTCCTCGCTCACCCTCGTCTCCGCCCTCGCCCTCGCTCTCGTCTACGGCATCGGCGGCGCCCAGGCCGTCCTCGGCAATCTCAACGCCGGTCAGGTCGTCACCCTCGCGCTCCTGCTCACCCGGCTCTACACGCCGCTGACGATGCTCGCGAACGCCCGACTCGACATCATGAGCGCGGTCGTCAGCTTCCAGCGGGTCTTCGAGATCCTCGACCTCGTGCCCTTCATCAAGCAGCCGACCCAGCCCAAGGAGCTGCCGGCGACCGGGCTCGACATCCGATTCGACGATGTCAGCTTCGCGTACCCGAGCGCACAGCAGGTCAGCCTCGCGAGCCTCGAGGACGTCTCCGTCCTCGACTCCCGCGGCGGGCAGGAGGTCCTCCACGACCTCGACTTCACGATCCCGGCCGGGCACACCGTCGCCCTCGTCGGGTCCTCGGGAGCCGGCAAGTCGACGATCGCCTCTCTCCTGCCGCGCCTCTACGACGTGACGAAGGGAGCGATCACGATCGGCGGCGTCGATGTCCGCGAGCTCTCCGCCGAGACGCTGCGCCGCACCGTCGGGGTCGTCACCCAGGACGGTCACGTCTTCCACGAGTCGATCCGCTCGAACCTGCTGCTCGCGAAGCCCGATGCCACCGAGGCGGAACTCGCCGACGCTCTCGACCGGGCGCAGCTGCACACCGTCATCGCGAGCCTGCCCGACGGCCTCGACACGGTCGTCGGCGAGCGCGGCTACCGGCTCTCCGGCGGCGAGCGCCAGCGCCTGACGATCGCGCGGATGCTGCTCGCGGCCCCGGAGATCGTCGTCCTCGACGAGGCCACCTCGGCGCTCGATTCGACCAACGAGGCGGCCGTGCAGCAGGCGCTGACGCAGGCGATGTCGGGGCGCACCGCGCTCGTCATCGCCCACCGGCTCTCGACGATCCGGCAGGCCGACACGATCCTCGTCGTCGAAGACGGTCGCATCGTCGAATCCGGCTCGCACTCCGAGCTGCTCTCCCGCGGCGGCCGCTACGCGGAGCTCTACGCGACGCAGTTCTCCGCAAGCTGAGGCCCGGGCGGGGAGCCCGGGCGGGTCGCGGTGCGGGTGTCGCTCAACAGTTAGCGTGAATATCAACGCTTTCCCGAATCCGAACTCCCTCGCTCAACAGTTAGCGCGAAAATGTGGCCTTTGGAGACCACATTTTCGCGTTATCTGTTGAATGAGCAGAGCACAGGCGTCACTCAGCCTGCGGTTGAGTGTATAAGCCGCTGCGGGGAGCCCGGGCAGGCTGCGAGGCACGCTGTCGCTCAACACTTCGCGTGAATATCAACGCTTCGCCGAGCCCGAACTCCCACGCTCAACAGTTAGCGCGAAAATGTGGCCTTTGGAGACCACATTTTCGCGTTACCTGTTGAATGAGCCGCGCCGAGGGAGCAATCGGCGGCTCCACCGGCACTCAGCCTGTGATTGAGCGAGCAGGCCGCGGTGGCGTCCGTCGTTCGATCGCCGCTTTGATTCGGAGAAACTGGGTCGCGGCGAAGAGGTCCTGCCACGTCAGTCGAAATACCTCGTATCCGAGATTGCGGAGGGCGTACTCTCTGCGCCGCTCCTGCTCGAATGCCTTCTTCGGGTCCACACCTTTGAGGTGGTATTTCACAGCACCATCGAACTCGGCGATCACCTTGGCCCGCTTGTTCGCGAAGTCGGTGCGCGCGACGAAGCAGCCGTTCTCGTCGACGATGACGACCTGCGGTTCGAGCCCCGGCACGGAGAACTCGACGAAGCGGACAGCGCTGATCGACTCGCCCACCGATTCGCGACGCCCGTCGACGTTCTCCATCACTGTGTCGATCCGTCGCTGCCGGGTGCGCACGGGATGGTCGGCGACGTAGGTCTGGAGCTGCGCCTCGGTGATGACCGATCGATGCAGAGCGTCGTCGATCGCAGCGACAGCGAGGGCAAGCGGATAGTCCCGCGCGAGGTCGAATAGAGTGCGGAGAACTGAGGTGACCGGAATCCCATCGACACTGACGATGTCTCGCTCGTCGAGCGAGCGGCGCCTCACCTGCATCGACGGCCTGCGCAGACCACACCGTTGATGGACTGACTCGGCGAACACATCACGCTCATGCTCGATGTAGGGGACGGCGAGTCCGTGGATGATGAGCGCACTGCGGTGGGAGAACACCGCGTGCGGCAGAAGCTTGCCGACGTACGACCGGACCATGATGCGCAGATCTTCGTTGCGTTTGAGCTGCCCTTCCTTCTCCCGAGGGAGGTCGGTGGCGTCATCCGCAGCGACGTTCGAGACGAACCGATGAGCATTCACCGCACAGGACTTGGTGACGACGTAGATCCCGCGGCGGACGCGCCGCAGGCAGCACTTCTCGGCTCTGAGAATGTCGTACTCGCTCAGGCCCGCCGTCCTCAGCTCCGCAGCGCTCATGCATATGAACATGCATCAAGAGTGATCAAAAGACAGCACTGTGACAATACCTCTGGATCAATCTGTGGATAACTTGTCACTTGAGTGCACAGGTCGCGCAATTCTCAGGGCCGGAAGCGGGAGAGATTGCGGGCTGTCGCTCAACACTTCGCGTGAATATCAACGCTTTGCCGAGCCCGCACTGCCTCGTTCAACAGCTGGCGCGAAAAAGCGGTCCCCAAAGGCCACTTTTTTCGCGCCAACTGTTGAACGAGCTGAAGGCACCGGGAGGCGGTGTGCGGCACAGACGGCCCCACGCGCGAAGCCCGGCCGAGTTGCGGCGCGGACGGCCCCACGCGGTGAGCCCGGGCGGGCTGCGGTGCGCAGGGTTGCGGCCCCGCGCTGCCGCCCACAACTCAGTCGCGGAGGCCGAGGTACTGCGGGATCTCGGCTACCGAGGGCAGGGACTGAGCCCCGTCCTGCGCCGCGAAGTCCGCGGCGGTGAGCTTGCCGGTCTCGACACCGAGGACGACACCGGCACCGGCGGCGGCTCCGGCCTCGACGTCGACGACGGTGTCACCGGCGACGAGCACCGTGGCCACGTCCTTCGTGCCGGTGCGCTCCATCGCCCGCTGGATCATGTACGGGTAGGGGCGTCCGGCGGCGACCTCGTCGGAGCAGACGACCGCGTCGAGGTTGCCGCCCTCCCCCGTCGCCCAGCCGAGTCCCTCGAGCAGAGGTCCGGCGACATCGGTCGAGAATCCCGTCGTCAGCGCCACCTTGACGCCGTTGCTGCGGAGTTCGGCGAGCGCCTCGGGGATCCCGGGCAGCGGCTCAGGCGGGGTCGCTGCGTAGAAGTCGCGGAGCAGCGCGCGGAAGCGGTCGAACGAGGCCGCCACCGTCGCCTCGTCGCCGGCGTGCCCGCCGAGGCGGAGCAGGCTGCGGATCGCTTCGACTTTGTCGGCACCCATCCACGTCTGGAGGTTCTCGTCGGTGACCTCGACGCCGTTCTCCTCGACGCTCTGGCGCAGTGCGCGGTAGACGTCGCCGTGTTCGTTCAGGGTGGTGCCGGCCATGTCGAAGACGGCGAGTTCGATGGTGGTCATGGGTGTGCTCCTTGAATGCGGTGTCAGGTGTCGGGAATGAGCTGAGTGCGGTGTCAGGTGTCGGGAATGAGGCGGACGACGGAGTTCGCCGCCCCTGCGGTGTTGTTGATCGTGAAGGTGACCTGGTCGGGCAGATAGTGGTCGTCGGAGTACTCGACGGGCACGCCCGAGCCGGTCGAGGTGATGCGCCGTTCGCGCAGCAGCGGCGAGCCTACGGGGACGTCGAGAAGTTCGGCGTCGACCTCACCTGCGCCGATCGCGTCGAAGGTGTGCCGGGCGGCGACGAGCTCGACGTCGTTGGCCTTGAGGTGGGCGAAGATCGACCCGCTGTCGGTGTCGAAGTCGAAGAGGTGGCGTCCCGCGTCGAGGGTGAACGCCGTGCGCTCGACCATGACGGGCACCTCGTCGAGGAGGCGGAGGCGGATGATCTCGACGACGAGCTCTCCGACCGGGACGCCGAGGTTGAGCGCGACGTCCTGATTCGCCGCACGCTTGGCGAGTTCGACCGTGCGCTGGCCCGGGGTCCGGTTCGTCGAATGCGCCCACTCCGAGAACGAGAGGAAGCTCGTCATCGACTGCGTCGGGATCGAGCCGACGACATGCGCGACCGCTCCCTGCCCGCCGGCGATGATCCCCTCGGCCCGCAGCGCCGACAGCGCCTGGCGCACCGGACCGCGGGAGACGGAGAACTCACGGCACAGCTCGGCTTCGCTCGGGACCGCGGCTCCGATCGGCAGGCGGCCGTCGGTGATCCGCGCGCGGAGTTCGTCGCCGATGACCCGATGCAGCGCGGTGCGCGGCTCCATAGGTGAACGAGAACTTGTCATCATAGGTTCGACCCTAACCCACTCCCCACGTCCCGACCGGCCTCACGTTTGAACGCCGGGTGAACAGATTCTGACTCTGCGGGATCGTATATGAACGGCTCGACAACTTATATATACATGCCTCGAATCGGCTTGTCCCAGACGTTCCCGACACGGCAGTCTCGAGGCATGAACCATTCTCACATCATCGTCGTCGGGGCCGGCATCGTCGGTCTCGCCCACGCCCGGGCCGCTGCCCGGCGAGGGCATTCGGTGACGATCCTCGACGTCGACACCACCCCGCGCGTGCCTCGGTGCGCAACTTCGGACATGCCTGCATCACCGGACAGACCGACGAGTTCGCCGAGCTCGCCGCCGCCGGCCGCGACCAGTGGATCGCAGCGGCCGCGGAGTCGGGCTTCTGGGCCGCGGAGACCGGGGCGTACGTCGTCGCCACCTCCCACGCGCAGATGGCCGTGCTCGAACAGGCCCGACTGTCCAAGCGCCCGGCGCCATCGACCTCCTCACCCCCGAACGACTCGCGACCGCCGTCACCGGTGACCCGCACGCTCGCCTGCGCGGCGCCGTCGGCGGCGCCCATCTCACCGCCGACCTCCGGGTCGACCCGCGCACCGCGGCTCCGCGGATCGCGCAGACCCTGGCGGCCGCCTCGGCGATCGAGCTCCGCACCGGAGTCCGGGTCGGTCGGGTGGGCGAGGGCGTCGTCGAGACCAACCGGGGCACGTTCACCGCCGACCATGTCATCGTCTGCACGGGCCACCAGCTGCCTGCGCTCTTCCCCGACCTCGCCGCCGAGGCGGGCCTCGTCGAATGCGCGCTGTCGATGACCCTGGCCGCGACCCCGGAGCACATCCGCACCGACGCCGCGATCCTCTCCCGCACCTCGCTGCTGCGCTACGACGCGTTTTCCACGATGCCCGCCGCCGAGGCGGTCCGCGACGAGGTCGCCCGCAGCGCTCCCGAACTCCTCGCGGTCGGCGCGAACGTCATGTTCGGCCCCCGGCCCGACGGGACGATCATCATCGGCGACTCCCACGTCTACGGGGAGAACGTCGACCCGTTCCTGCCCGAATCGACGACGGAGGTCCTGCTCGCCGAGGCGGCCGCCGTCCTCGATCAGCCCACCGGGTTCTCGATCCGCCACGCTGGCAGGGGTCGTACGCCTCGAGCGAGTCCCGCCCGCTCATCGTCGAGACCGTCGACGAGCGGACCACGGTCG
>NZ_JBNFOM010000031.1:0-49271 GCF_057364785.1 Brevibacterium sp. LAARM2_SD2
CGGTGGCGGCGGCTCCCAGAACGGCGGCGTGGCGGAGGCGGCACCGGCGGCGGCGGAGGCGGCGGCGGTGGAGACGACCGGCGGCGGAGGCGACGGCGGCGGGGACGAAGCTCCCGGCCGTCGGCGGCAACTGAGCCAGACCCAGCGGGGCGAGACGACAGACCATGTCGTCTCGCCCCGCTTCGCATGTGTCGGCGATGCCCCACGCCCAGCGCATCTCCGCTAGTGTGGGGAGCGGCGTCGTCGCGGGTCCTCCGGGCACCGGCGACGCCGATCCCGCCCGGGCGCCGGCGACGACAACCAGGCAAGGAGAGCCATGACCAAGTGGGAATACGCCACCGTTCCGCTCATCGTCCACGCGACGAAGCAGATCCTCGACCAGTGGGGTGAGGACGGCTACGAGCTCGTGCAGGTCGTGCCCGGACCGGACAACAACGGACTCGTCGCCTACCTCAAGCGCCCCAAGGCCTGACCCACCGCACATCGTCGAAGGAGACCACCCATGTCGAAAGTGCTCGACCGCATCGCCGAACTCGACCTTGAGCTGCCCACGGTCGCCGCCCCTGCCGGCGTCTACGTTCCCGCGCTGCGCACTGGCAACTACGTCTACACCTCGGGTCAGCTGCCGGTCGTCGACGGCTCCCTGCCGACGACGGGCCACCTCGGCGCCGAGGTCGACGTCGACACCGGCTACCAGCTGGCCAGGATCGCCGGGCTCAACGCCCTGGCGGCCATCGCCTCGGTGATCGGGGATCTCGACAGGATCGTCCGCGTCGTCAAGGTCACCGGCTTCGTCAACTCGACCGACGACTTCACCCAGCAGCCGGCCGTCATCAACGGCGTCTCCGAGCTCTACGGTGAGATCTTCGGCGAGAAGGGCCAGCACGCGCGCAGCGCCGTCGGCGTCAACACCCTGCCCCTCGGCACCCCTGTCGAGGTCGAGGTCGTCGTCGAGGTCGAGGACGATGCCGCTTAGCGGACGCAATCTGCCCGTCTCCTCGGAGCTGACCTGGCTGCTCGATCTCTGGCGCACCGAGGGGCGGCGGCCCGTTCCCGAGCCTCCCCGTCCCGCCTCGGCGATCATCCTCGTCCGGGACACCCGGGAGGGGCTCGAGACGTTCGTGACCCGCCAGCTCGACGTGCGCGGGGTCGAGGACCGCAACCGGCTCGCCTACCCCGTGGGGGAGCTGCGACCCACCGACCTGCGCAATGTTCCGGTGACCGGGTGGAAGTCGACGCGCTGTGCGCGGACGCTGGCGCTGGAGAACAAGTCGCGGGCTCTGCAGCAGTTCTCGGCGGCCGCACGGGTCGCGTTCGCGGCGACCGGCGTCATGCTCGCGGAGAACGTCGACCATGACCTCGTCGCCTCGCCGCAGACGGACTGGCAGTCCGTCCGGTACAAGCTCCTGTCGAACGAGATCGGCTGGACGCAGGTGCTGCGGGAGCGCGATCTCAAGCTGCGCCCGGATCTGCTCAAACCGTGGATGCGGTGGATCAACACCGCCACGCAGCTCCACCGCTTCGACACGACGTACTTCCTCGCCGCGGTGCCGTTCGGCCAGGAGGTCGACTTCCTCACCTCGAACGAGAGCTCGGGGCGGTGGCAGCGGCCCGAGGAGATCCTCGCCGATGCCGCCGACGATCCGAACCGAATCAGCGCGAGCACCCGCCTCATCGTCGAGAGCCTCGTGCCCGTCCACAGCGTCGGCGCCGCCATGGCGCAGGTGCGCGACATCCACCCGCTGCGCCCGGAGATCATCGACGAGGACGGCGAATGGCGGCTGATCATCCAACCCCGCCGCGACTTCCACCGCAAGGGAACGCTGCGCGACAACGAGGTGGCCGTCGGCGACGACGAGAAGGACGAGAGCCCGAGCCTCATGAGCCTGGGCGGTGAAGACGACGACGCCGTGGTCGACGAGGAGAACGAGGACACATGAGGATCCGCGCGAACAATCCCTCACCGATGACCCTGACCGGGACGAATACTTACGTCATCGCCTCGGTCGATGATACCTCGGCGGTGGTCTTCGATCCGGGACCGGAGCTGGCGGAGCACCGGGAGGCCATCCTCGCCGAGGTGGGGGACCGGAGACTGACCGCGATCGTCCTCACCCACCAGCACGCCGATCATTCCGAGATGCTCGGATCCGTCGACGAATGGGCGCCCGAGGCGCCCGTCTTCGCGGTGCTCGACCGATTCGCCCACCACACCCCGCCGGTGCGCGATGGACAGCGGATCGCGTTCGGCAGCGATCCTGCCGATGTCCTCGAAGTCGTCGCGACCCCGGGGCACACGAGTGACAGCATCAGCCTTCTCCACGACGGCGTCCTCTTCAGCGGCGACACGATCCTCGGGGAGGGGACGACGATCGTCACGTACCCGGAAGGCTCCCTCGGCGACTATCTCGACAGCCTCGATCGCCTCCGTGCGCTTCTCGATGCCGGTGCGTACACCCGGATCGAACCGGCGCACGGTCCGACGATCGACAACCCCGCCGAGGTGATCGACCACTACCGCACCCACCGGCAGGAGCGCATCGGCCAAGTCCGCGCCGCCCTCGCCCAGGGTGCGACGACGGCGGCCGAGGTCACTGACATCGTCTACCACGACGTCGATCCCCGCGTCCGCGGGGCCGCCGAGCAGATCGTGCGCGCCCAGCTCAGCTACCTCGGTGAGCTCTCTGCCGAGGACGCGTAGCAGCTGCGCGGACGACCGCCTCGGGTGTCTGACCACCGGCGGGCGACGATGACGCTCAGGGAGGGACCCGGACTTATCGGACGGACGACGAACGCCCCGACAGCTGTCGGGGCGTTCGTCTCACTCTGGAGGCCGGTTAGAGGCCTGCGGGGTGTGATCAGCGGGCGCGGTTGCGCATGCGCTCCATGTCGAGGATGACGACCGAGCGCGCCTCGAGGCGGATGAAGCCACGGGCGGCGAAGTCGGCGAGAGCCTTGTTCACGGTCTCGCGGGAGGCGCCGACGAGCTGGGCGAGCTCCTCCTGGGTGAGGTCGTGCGCGACGAGCACTCCGTCGGGAGCCGGCTTCGAGAAGCGCGCGGCGAGGTCGAGCAGCGCCTTGGCGACACGACCGGGAACATCGGAGAACACGAGGTCGCCGACGGTCTCGTTCGTCCGGCGCAGGCGCTGGGCCAGCGCCTTGAGCAGGTTGAGTCCCGCCTGCGGGCGATCCTTGAGCCACGTCGTGAGGTCCTCGTGCTTGAGGCTGAGCAGCTCGGACTGGGAGACCGCGGTGACGGTGGAGGAGCGCGGACCCGGATCGAAGAGGCTGAGCTCGCCGATGATCTCACCCGGTCCGACGACGGAGAGCAGGTTCTCGCGGCCGTCGGAGGACTCGCGGCCGATCTTGAGCTTTCCGGTGGACACGATGTAGAGCTCGTCTCCGGCATCGCCTTCGTGGAAGAGCACGGTGCCCCGGCGGAGGCTCCGCGGGTTCATGAACTTCATCAGCGCGCTCGTCGATTCGTCATCGAGTCCGGCAAATAGTGTTGCGCCCCGCACAACTTCTGTATCCACAATGTCCTCCTTGTGATGGTCTCCACACATAAATCTACCTGGTCAAGGGTACCTATACCACCAAATGCGCGCGTGTGGGCGGATGAATGAGGAATATGAGGGTGTGTTGTCGTTTCCTGGAGACTGCCTCGCTTGGGTCCCCTTCATGTGTGAGCGGGACAACTGCGGTTTCGATTCCCGCGGATTAGGATGGTGAGTCGTGTTGACGGTGGCAGAGAAGAGCGCGCGGAAGTTCGCGAAGGAGACCCCGCTGGGGAAGAAGCGACGTGCCCGGAAGATGAACCGGATCCTCGCCGAGGTGTACCCCAACGCCCAGGTCGAACTCGACTTCGCGACCCCGTTCCAGCTCCTCATCGCCACCGTGCTCTCCGCGCAGACGACGGACATCCGCGTCAATTCGGTCACCCCCGGGCTCTTCGCCGCCTTCCCCGACGCGCACGCGCTCGCGGTGGCCAACCTCGGCGAGGTCGAGGAGCTCATCCATTCGACCGGGTTCTACCGGGCGAAGGCCCGCAACATCGTCAAGCTCGCCGGCGATCTCGTCGAGAAGTACGACGGTGAGGTGCCGCGGACGATGGAGGAGCTCGTCGAGCTCGCCGGCGTCGGACGGAAGACGGCGAACGTCGTCCTCGGCAACGCCTTCGACACCCCGGGCATCACCGTCGACACCCATATGGGCCGCCTCGCCCGCCGGTTCGGGTGGACGACGGAGACGGACCCGGTCAAAGCCGAAGAGGACATCGCCGGACTCTTCGAGACCAAGGACCTCACCCTGCTCTCGCACCGGGTGATCTTCCACGGCCGTCGCATCTGCCACTCCCGCAGGCCCGCGTGCGGAGCGTGCCCGCTCATGACCCTGTGCCCGTCGTTCGGCATCGGCGAACTCGACCCCGAGAAGGCCCGTGAGATGTTCCGGTACGAGATGGCGCCCTTGGCATGAGCGATTTCCTCCACGGGCTCCACGATGCCGACCGTACGGGATCGGGGTCGACCGGCGCCGAGGCGGCAGGCAGTGACAGCCCTGCCGACGCCGAGCTGCGCGACCAGCTCACCCGCCTCGCCGCCTCTAAGGGATCGCCGCTGTGGCTGCGCCGGGCGAAGGCCCGCGGCGATGCCGTCGTCCGCGACGCCGCCGTCCTCATGCTCTTCGGTCGCGGCGGGAAGCCTCGCACCGCCGCCGGACGCGACGTGCTGCCGGCTCTGGAGGACAAAGGCGTCGCCGACGTCGACCTCGTGCTCCTCCAGCGCGCGAGCACGCTGCGACACCACCCCGGTCAGGTCGCCTTCCCCGGGGGCGGACGCGATCCCGAGGACGACTCGCTCATCGCCGCAGCCCTGCGCGAAGCCGAAGAGGAGGCGGGCATCGTCCCCGCCAGCGTCGACGTCCTCGGCCAGCTCGAGCCGCTCTACATCCCGGTGAGCAAGTTCCAGGTCACCCCCGTCATCGGCTACTGGGCGGTGCCCGGCGTCGTCGCCGTCATGGACGAGGCCGAGTCCTATTCCGTCTACCGCGTCGCCATCGCAGACCTCGTCGCCCCGGCCAACCGCGGCAGCTTCTCCCGTCCCGACCTCGCGCTGACGACCCCCGCCTTCGACGTCGGCGTCTTCAAGGTGTGGGGCTTCACCGCCGGCATCCTCGACTTCGCCCTCGACGAGCTCGGCTGGGCCGTCGACTGGGACCGCGACGCCCACATCGACATTGACTTCTGAGGACGCGGTCTCGGGGGAGGGCTTCGCAGGCCCGGAGCCGCCTCGGTGGGTGGGCTCCACCGAAACGTCCCGCGGGGACGGTGGGTGGGCAAATGTCGTTCTGCTGGCGAAACGTCGTTCTGCCGGTCAGAGGTTTCGCGCTGACAGTGAATGATGGCGAAAAGTCGAAATGCCCCACAACTTGTCGACCGCGCGAGTACTTCTGGCCGACACGATCTCGGCGCTGCCGGCGAGTCGCGCAGGCAGTGCCTGCCGGACGCGACGCGAGGCGAACCCGGGTGGGACGCGAATGGCGCCGAGCTCCCGGGGGAGTCTCGGCGCCATTCGCCTGCTTGCTGTCGGTGCCCCGGTCGCGGGGCACCGGCTCAGTAGCGGGGGCCGGAGGGGTTCTTCAGGGCCCGCTTGACGGCGGCGACGAGTGCCTGCGCCGAGGCGATCGCCCCGCCGGGCACCGGGTTGCCCTTCTTGAGGATCGGCACCGCGATGAGCACAAGGATGATTGCGAGCACCGCGAGGATGCCGAAGATCATGAGGAAGCTTCCCCACCACGGCCATCCGAGTCCCTCACGGAACGCCGAGGCGCCGGCGAAGATCACCATGAACGATGACAGGAACAGGAAGAACAGGGCGACGAGCGCGAGTGCCGAACCGATGCCCAGATTCTTCGCACCGGCGGTGGCCTCGGCCTTCGCCAGGGCGAGCTCCTCCTCGGCGATCGCCTTGGAATCGTCGCCGATGTCCTTGATCAGTTCGCTGATCGACCTCTCGGCCATGAGTGCTCCTATCGACAGAACGGTGTGACAATCTTCCTTAAGAGTAGTCTCAACGTTCGTGCTCGCCAAAGACGTTGCGGACTGAATTCGGCCCGCGCCGATCCCACCGTCGGATCAGGACTTCGCCACCGATTCCTCGATGAGCTTCATCACCGAGGAATCGGCGAGGGTCGTGGCGTCCCCGACCTCGCGGTTCTCGGCGACATCCTTGAGCAGGCGCCGCATGATCTTGCCCGACCGGGTCTTCGGCAGCTCGGAGACGATGTGCACCTGCTTGGGCTTGGCGATCGGTCCGATCTCCTTGCCGACGAACTGGCGCAGCTCCTCGGCGGTCTCCGGGCTGTCCTCGACTCCGCCGACGGTGATGACGAACGCGATGACGGCCTGCCCGGTCGTGTCGTCGGCCGCACCGACGACCGCCGCCTCGGCGACGGAGGGATGGGCGACGAGCGCGGACTCGATCTCAGCGGTCGAGAGCCGATGGCCGGAGACGTTCATGACGTCATCGACCCGGCCGAGGAACCAGATGTCCCCGTCTTCGTCGCGGCGCGCCCCGTCACCGGCGAAGTACGTGTCGGGGAACCGCGACCAGTAGGTCTCCTTGAAGCGCTCGGGGTCCTTCCAGATCCCGCGCAGCATCGACGGCCACGGCTGGCGGATGACGAGGAGGCCGCCTTCGGGTCCGGCCGGGTTCTCACCGGTGTCGTCGACGACGTCGACGGCGATGCCGGGGATCGGACGCTGAGCCGACCCCGGTTTGGTCGCGAGCACGCCGGGCAGCGGCGCGATCATGTGGGCGCCGGTCTCCGTCTGCCACCACGTGTCGACGATCGGGCAGCGACCGCCGCCGATGACCCGGTTGTACCAGCGCCAGGCCTCGGGGTTGATCGGTTCGCCGACGCTGCCGAGCAGGCGCAGGCTGGACAGGTCGTACTTCGCGGGGATGTCCTCACCCCACTTCATGAACGTGCGGATCGCCGTCGGTGCCGCATAGAGGGTCGTCACCTTGTTCTTCTCGACGATCTCCCACCAGCGACCCTGATCGGGAGTGTCGGGGGTGCCTTCGTAGATCACCTGGGTCATGCCCATGGCCAGCGGGCCGTAGGCGACGTAGGAGTGTCCGGTGATCCATCCGACATCGGCGGTGCACCAGAAGACGTCGGTCTCCGGCTTCGCATCGAAGACGGCCTTCATCGTGTAGAGGACCTGCGTGAGGTATCCGCCCGAGGTGTGGAGGATGCCCTTGGGCTTGCCCGTCGTGCCGGAGGTGTAGAGGATGAACAGAGGGTTCTCCGCGTCGAAGAACTCCGCCTCGTGCTCGGGGCTCGCCTTCTCCACGGTGTCGTGCCACCACATGTCGCGGCCCTCGGTGAAGTCGACGTCCTGGCCGGTGCGGCGGACGACGAGGACGGATTCGACCGGGGTGTCTCCCGTCGACAGGGCCTCGTCGACGGCGGGTTTGAGGCTCGTCTCCTTCCCGCGACGGTAGCTGCCGTCGGCGGTGATGACGACCCGCGCCTCGGCGTCGATGATCCGCGAGCGCAGCGCATCGGCGGAGAACCCGCCGAAGACGACGGAATGAGCAGCGCCGAGGCGGGCCGACGCGAGCATCGCGATGACCGCTTCGGGAATCATCGGCAGGTAGATCGCCACGCGATCGCCGGCTTTGACGCCGAGCTCGGTGAGCGTGTTCGCCGCCTTCGACACCTCGGCGAGGAGCTCGGCATAGGTGTATTCACGGGAATCGCCGGGTTCGCCTTCGAACTTGATGGCGACCCGGTCGCCGTTGCCGGCGAGCACATGACGGTCGAGCGCGTTGTAGGCGACGTTGAGCTTGCCGTCGGCGAACCACTTCGCGAAGGGCGGATTCGACCAGTCGAGCACCTCGGTGAAGTCCTGCTGCCAATCGACGAGGTCACGCGACTGCTCCGCCCAGAACGCTTCGAAGTCGTCGGAACCGCGCTCATAGGCGTCTGCCTTGACGTTGGCTGCGGCCGCGAACTCCTCGGGCGGGGCGAAGGTTTCGGTCGCCTCGGTGCTGTCGGTCATGATTCCCTCCGGCTTCTTTGATGGAACGAAGATTCTCTCTGCACTGTATACCCGGGCCAGGCGGTGCGGTCACCGCCGTTCAGGCGCTGAACAGCGTCAGTCGGGGGTAGTCATCGGCACCCTGCTGTGCTAAGACTTGCCGGGTTCGCACGGTCGCCGGCGTCGGACAAGGGGACTGTCGGTGTCGAATGACTGCACATGAGGGCCGAGGTCTGCAAGGATGGCCCTAGGCCTGCGGTGATGGACGCTGCAGACATGACCTTGTTCCCCGATCGACTGGAGCCCGCGATGAGTTCGCCGCAATACCCCAACGGCCAGGGAGTGCCGCCGTGGCATGACCAGAACGCGCCGAATGCAGGGCCGAACAATCAGCCGCCTGCGGGACAGGCGGGAGCCTACGGCGGTCAGCAGTTCGGCGGTCAGCCCGCCGGCGCCGGACAGTACGGTTCCGGCCCCGGACAGTACGGTCCCGGGCAGGGCGGTCAGCCGGGACAGTACGGTTCCGGACAGCCCGGAGCTGCCCAGGCCGGATCGGGTCAGTACGGATCTGCCCAGTACGGTTCCGGTCCATCAGCGTACGGGCCGCCCGCCGGCGGCCAGCCCGGTGCTCAGCCAGGGCCTTATGGCTCGGGCCCCTCCCAGTACGGGTCAGGTCCGGCTCAGTACGGTTCAGGACCGTCGCAGTACGGTGCGGGTCCGGGACAGTACGGCTCCGGACCGTCGCAGTACGGCTCCGGACCATCGCAGTACGGGTCGGGTCCCGCCCAGTTCGGGCCGGGAGCGCCCGGGCAGCAGCGACCACGGCGCTCGGGTCCCGGCCTCATCGGCCCGCTGACGCTGCGTGATCTCTTCCTGCTCTTCGCGGGACTGCTCGCTCTCATCGTTCTCTTCGTCCCGTTCAAGAGGTTCGAGTTCATCCCGCTGCCGCTGTGGTCGTGGAACATCGATGCGATGGGCACTCTCGTCTTCAATGTGCTCGCGATCCTCCTCATCGTCGCGGCGGTGCTCGTCAACAAGCTCGGCAACGGCGGCCTGCGGGTCGGATCGCTCGGTATCGACCAGTTCATCTCCGTGCTCGCCGCCGTCGCGTTCACGTACGCGTTCGTCGATCTCGTCACCTCGGTGCCGTACTGGCATGTCGGTGCCTACCTCGCGTTCTTCGCCGCTCTCGTGGCGTTCTTCGCCGGGGTCTTCACGATGCTGCCGTTCTTCGGCAAGGAATTCGACGCGCGCGAGAGCGTCCAGGCGCACCCCAAGGCGCGACCGGTGGGCAAGCGGGCACAGCACCCGGCTCCCCAGGCCAATGTGCCCGGCGCTCAGGCTGCCGCATTCGGCAGCGCACCCGGCCAGGACGGCTGGGGCGCACAGGGCCAGCCGGGACCGCAGGGTCAGTTCGGTGCGCAGGGCCAGTTCGGTGGACAGGGCCAGGAGCAGGTTGGTGGCCAGTCGGGTCAGTTCGACAGCCAGTCCGGGTCGGGCTCATTCGACCCCCAGGGCCAGCAGCAGTTCACCGCGGATCCCACGGCACACGGACAGGGATACGGTGCCACCGGCGCCTCCGACCAGCCGGGGTATTCCGCCCAGCCCACCGGCGGCGAACAGGGACACGCAGGGCGTCACTCCTACCCGTCGTCGGACTACAGCGGTTCCGCGGGGCGGTCGGATTCGTCCTTCGCCCCGCCGGCTGCCGGATCCGAGGAGCAGTCGGTGCAGAGCACCGGGTCGGGACAGACCTACCTCGGCGCTCAGCATCCGCGCGATCCTCAGCATTCGCAGAGCGAGCCGACCCAGACCTTCGGGTTCGGTGCGCAGCGCGAGGAGGAGTCGTGGGAATCGGAGACCGTGGTCTCGGACGAACCGCTCGTCGGCGATGATCCGACCGGTGCCGGGGCCGCCGGAACCGACGGTCGCGCAACCGACGCCGGCCAGGGTGACCGCCGTGATTCCGGCCAGGATGACCACCGTGGCTCCGACAATGCCGGTGTCGCCGCAGGTGCGTCAGTAGCCGCCGGGGCTGCCGGTGCGGCAGTCGCTGCCGGGGCCGCCTCGACGCGATCCGGCGACGTCTCGACGAGTGACAGCGCCGGAGCAGACGGTGTGCCTGCCGACCGGGCTGCCTCGGAAGCCGGCACCGCCGACCGTGGTGGTGCCGACAGTGCTGTCTCTGACGGTGCTGTCGCGGGCGGCGACACCTCGGATCGGTCCGCCGAGCGCGGACCCGATGACACCGTCGCGATCAGCAAGGCCGTGAGGAACGACGATTCGGCGGACGCCGGCTCGGAGCGGATCACCTCGGTGTCCGAACGTCGCCGCGGACGCCACGCCGCACCTGACGCGGACTCGGCCACGACCGCCTCGGCGACAGGAGAATCGGCCACGTCAGG
This sequence comes from Brevibacterium sp. LAARM2_SD2, assembly GCF_057364785.1. NCBI lineage: Bacteria > Bacillati > Actinomycetota > Actinomycetes > Micrococcales > Brevibacteriaceae > Brevibacterium > Brevibacterium sp. LAARM2_SD2. Next base: position 10,453 of record NZ_JBNFOM010000031.1, read on the forward strand.
GTCGGCCTCGACGGCCACCGAGGCGGCACGCGGCACCGGGCAGACGGATGCGGAGAGGTCGGCGACGGCCACGAGCTACGAATCCGCAGGGGACCGAACGCCCGCTGATTCCGAGACCACCGCAGCGGCCCGGTTCGCCGACGGCAACACCGTGGCCTCCTCGACAGCGACCGGCGAGGACGAGCCGGGTCCCGGTCCGATGGGGATCTTCGTCGGCGGCCCCGGCGGTGTGACCGAGGAGAGCACCGAGACGACCGTCGTCGACGAGACGGCGACCCCGGACGGCGATGAGACGAACATCCGCACGACGGAGGCGACCGTCGTCACCGCTGACGGACACATCGATGAGGCGCCCGGCGCCGATCCGACCGGCACCGATGTCGCCGACGACCGCCGGTCGTCGGACTCCTCGAGCTCCGCGACGGGAGCTGCCGGCGCGACGACCGCGGCCGCGGGCGGCTCCGCAGGTGGAGACTCGGCGACAGCTGGCCCGTCGGCCGGCACGGACGCCGATGTCACCCGGGATGATGACGCGACTGCGCGATTCGACGCGGCCGCCGTCCGGGACGTTGCCGCATCCGGTGGCGACCGCACCGCAACCGCGGGCACGGACGCTGATCGCACGGAAACCGCGGGCACCGACTCTGCCCGCACGGAAGCCGGGGCGGACACTGCCCGCACGGACACCACCCGCTCCGCCGCCCCGAGCGAGCGCGACGGTGCTGCTGGCAGCGGAAGCAGCGAGCGGACGACTCCGCCCGACTCGGACGAGCCGACGCAGTACGTGCCGATGGCGAACTACCGGGAGGACTCCGACAGGGACGCCCGCACCGGTGCGCCTGCGGCCGGCACGGGTGCTCGTCTGCCGACTCGGCGTCGACCGATGCGGCTGCCTCGAGCGACCGCAGCGGTGCGGACGAGGGTGAGCGGGGGGTCATCCAGGCCTTCTGGTTCGCCGTGCCCGAGCCGCGGGAGGCCGTCGACGAGAAGACCGGCCTGCCGGTCTTCACGATCTACCCCGGCGAATGGTTCCTCGCGCTCGAGGATCGCGGAACGACGTTCACGGTCCGCGATTCCGACGGCAAGGAGGGCCTGCTGCGCAACATCGAGGGCATCCAGCGCGGCTGACTCGTGTGCTGGGCCTGTGGACGGGCCCAGCGCACAGCGCGGGTCGATCCCGCCCGGGCCGTCCACGCTCAGCGCCGTCACCAGTGGTGATGCGCGCATCGTCGCCGAAGGGGCGGCTCCTGTGACTCAGATGCACAGGAGCCGCCCCTTCTCCGCTCTGTCCACAGGCCCACTCCCGACCCTGGCGGGGAGGGGACCGCCGGGGGCAGGCTGTGCGCATGCAGATCGCCCTCATCACCAACCTCGGCGCCATCACCGAGGAGTGCGCCCGCGTTGCCGAGAGCATCGGCATCGAGCTCACGGTGCTGCCACCGGACTCCGGCGGCTGGCAGGGCGCGGCGCTCATCCTCCTCGGCGAGGACGTCCGCGAGGTCCCCATGACCGACCGCGCCGACCGCATCCTCGTCGTCCTCGACGGAGACGAACCCGCATCGGCCTGGCGGCGAGCCGCGACCCTCGGCGTCGAACAGCTCGCGATGCTGCCCTCGGCCGCGGAATGGCTGAGCCAGCGGATCATCGCCGCCGTCGAGCCCCCGGTCACTCCCGGGGTGACCGTCGGCATCGTCGCCGGCTGCGGGGGAGCGGGCGCCTCGGTGCTCGCCAGCGCCCTGGCCAGACGCGCCGCGAAGGAGGTCTCGACGGTCCTCGTCGACGCCGACCCGCTCGGCGGCGGACTCGACCTCGTCCTCGGCGCCGAACAGGTGCCCGGCCCTCGCTGGGCGGACCTCAGCGCCTCCCGCGGCCAGCTGCGCCCCTCGGCGCTGCGCCACGCCCTGCCCGTCCACGACGGACTCGCGATCCTCTCCTGGGGACGCGATGACACCCTCGATCTCGCCCCGGAGGTGTTCGACGACGTCCTCGCTGCCGCCGGTCAGGCCTTCGATCTCGTCATCGTCGACCTGCCTCGCCACGCACCGCCGCAGTGGACGCGGCGCTGCCACCACGTCCTCCTCGTCGCCCCCGCTCGGGTCCGCTCCGCGGTCGCCGCCTCACAGGTGGCCAAACGGCTCTCCCACTCGCACCCGGATGTGCGCCTCGTCGTCCGGGAGACCGGAGCCGGCGGCCTCGACTCCGACCTCCTCGCCGACTCGATCGGACTCGGTCTGGCCGGCAGCATCCGCGACGATCGCGGACTCTCCGCCGCCGTCGACCGCGGTGAGGGCATCCCCGGCGGGGCGCGCCTGGGCCGCCTCGTCGATCGGCTCCTCGGGGAGTGGGTCGGATGAGCGAATGGCTCGACGCCTCCCTCGTCGCCGAGGTCCGCAAGACCCTGCTCGACAATCCCGGACCGGTGACGACCGCCGCCGTCGCCGAGGCGGTCCAGCGCACCGGCCGGGTGCTCGGTTCGGCGGCCCTCCTCGATCTCGTCACCCGCCTGTCCGCGCAGCTGTCCGGTGCCGGTCCGCTCCAGGCCGTGCTCGAGGTGCCCGGCACCACCGACGTCTTCGTCAACGGCCCGCGTGAGATCTTCGCCGACACCGGATCCGGGCCGACCAGCCTCGACCTCTCCCTCGGCTCCGAGGACGACGTGCGCTCGCTCGCGGTGCGCCTGGCCGCGCTCGGCGGGCGTCGCCTCGACGATTCGAGTCCGTTCGTCGATGTCCGCTTGCCCGACGGGGTGCGGATGAACGCGATCGTCCCCCCGATCTCCGGGGACCACACGACGATCTCCTTCCGGGTGCCTCGACGGTCCGGGTTCACCGTCGCTGACCTCCTCGGCGACGGCTTCATCCCGGCCGCCGTGCACGACCTCCTCGCCGAGGCGGTGCGCTCGCGGGCGAACATCCTCATCTCCGGGGGCACGGGCACCGGCAAGACCGTCCTCCTCGGCGCGCTCCTCGGACTCGTCGACCCCGCCCACCGGATCGTCGTCGTCGAGGACTCCCGCGAGCTCATCATCGGCCACGGTCATGTCGTCCAGCTCTCGGCCCGGCAGGCCAATGTCGAGGGCGGGGGCGAGGTCACGCTCACCGATCTCGTCCGCAACGCCCTGCGGATGCGTCCGGACCGCCTCGTCGTCGGGGAGTGCCGCGGTCCGGAGGTCAGGGACATGCTCACCGCGCTCAACACCGGGCACGAAGGCGGGTGCGCGACGATCCACGCGAACACCGCCGAGGCGGTCCCCAGTCGCCTGGCCGCGCTCGGGGCGCTCGCGGGGATGAGTCCGCAGGCCGTCCATGCGCAGTTCGCGACCGCGATCGACCTCGTCGTCCACCTCCGCCGGGTCGGCTCCGACCGCGGGCTCACCGAGCTGGCGATCCCGACCGGGCCGGAGGGGGAGACGATGACGATGGAACCGGTGTGGGGTCGACCCTCCCCGCGGTCGGCCGGGGAGTTCAACCGGCGTGCGCTCGCCCGCTTCGAAGCCGTCCTCGAGACGCGGTCGGCATGATCGTCCTCACCGTCGCCGTGCTCATCGCCGCCGGGATCGTGCTCGCGGCCCCACCCGATCCGCGGGCGCGCTTGGCCCAGCTCCTGGCGGCAGACCCTCGCCGAGGCGGCCCGCCGGGACCGCGATCACTGGCGCGGCGCGGACGGGAGGAGGCCGAGGCCGACCAGCTGTGGGCGATCGGGGCGGTGGAGAGCTGCGCGCATCTGCTCAAGGTGGGGATGACCCCGCAGGCGGTGATGGCGACGCTGGCCGGGCAGGACGATCGCCTTCGTCCGATCTCCCGGGCGATCGCGCTCGGTGACGATCCCGGGCGGGCGATCGCCGCCCGCGGTCAGGGTCTGCCCGCCGCGGCCGCCGAGGTGCTCACCGGGATGGCTGCGGTGTGGACGGTCTCTGAGCGGTCGGGGGCGCCCGCGGCCGACATGATCCTCCGCTACGCCGCTGCTCAGCGGGATGCCCTCGATGCGAGCCGGGAGCGGCGGATCGCGATGGCCGGACCCCGTGCCACCGTGCGGGTCCTCAGCTGGCTTCCCCTCATCGGCATGGGCCTCGGCCTGCTCATCGGCGTCCGCCCGCTCGCGCTCCTCACCGGTCTGCCGGGGCAGCTGAGCATCGGCGGCGGCATCGTCCTCTACGCGCTCGGCCGGTGGTGGATGATGCGGATGATGACCCGGGCGGAGCGCTGAGGGACGATGGCTGCGATCCTCGTCGGACTCCTCGTCGCCGCGGCCGTGCTGCTGTGGACCGCCCGCCCCGCGGGACGGCTGGAGATGCTGCTCAGCGGTGGTGTCCGGGCGGGCCGCCGGTCCGGTCCCGGTCCTGGGACGACCGGTCTGACGGCCGGTCAGACGGCCGGTGGGGCTGCCTCGGCGAGGAGCGGGGACGGGGGCACCGCCTCGGCGAATGAGCGGACCGCGGTCGCCGACGAACAGCTCGCATTCGACCTCGACCTCGTCGCGATCTGCCTCACCGCCGGACTGCCGATCCCTGTGGCGCTCACCCTCACCGCCGAGGCGACGGGCGACCGGTCGGGGCTGCTGCGGATCGCACGGGCGAAGACGATCGGCGGTGACGACCTGTCCGAGGACGACCGGCTGCGACCGGTCCTCGACGTCTTCGTCTTCTCCGAGCACACCGGGGTCGGACCGGCCCCGCTCATCGAAGCCGTCGCCGGGGAGCTGCGGGACTCCTCACGGCGCAGGCGGCAGGAAGCGGCCGCCGCACTCGGGGTGCGCCTCGTCGTGCCGCTCGGCGTGTGCATCCTGCCGGCGTTCCTCCTCCTCTCCGTCGTGCCCGTCGTCATCTCCCTGCTGACCGATCTCACCTCGGTGTTCTTCTGACTCGGTGCCGGGGCAGACAGTTTCGCTCAGCGGTTCATCGTGGACTCCTGCGCCAGTGATCCATGCGCCGGTGATCCACGCGGTGGGGGACGCGGCTCGCAGCTGGATCGGACCCCTCGGAAGCTCTTGATAAGGTCGCCCCATGCCTTCAGTTCCACCGTTCCACTGCCTTGACGATGTCGACGAGGCCGCACAGTACGCGCAGAGCCTCTTCGCCGGGCAGTCCGTTCGGCTGCGTCCCCTGCGCGAGGAGGACCTGCCGTACCTTGAACAGTGGTGGTTCGATCCCGCAATCGTCGTGCTTCAGAATGCCACCGTTCTGCCGCGACCCGAAGGTGCGGTGTCTGAGCAGTTCCTGCAGTGGAGTGCGAATACCGACAGCAGCTCCGTGGGCTTCAGCATCGAGCTCATCGAGAGTGGTGAGTTCATCGGTCACGTCACGCTATTCGGGCGCAACGCCATCAACCAATCCGCCACCCTGGCGATCATCCTCGGACCTGAATTCCACGGGCGCGGCTATGGCACCGACGCCGTCCGTCTGACCCTGCGTTACGGCTTCCTGCAGCTGGGACTAAACCGTGTCGAGCTGCGCACCTGGGCCTTCAACACTCGCGGGATCGCCGCATACGCGAACGCCGGATTCGTCGAAGAGGGCCGCCTGCGCGAGGCGGTGTTCTTCAACGGCCGCCGCCACGACGAGGTCATCATGGCGATCCTGCGCGACGACTGGTCCGGCTGACTCGCAAGAATGTTTCTGGGCGCAGCTGCCGGTCCGAGGGGGCGTCCCGGGATCGGGACGCCCCCTCGGACCGGCAGCTGACGAGGTTCGGCGGCAGGGCACCTGAAGCGTGAGCCGCCGGCCTCTGATGCCGACCTCAGCGCTTGATGCCGTGGCGGTCCATCGTCACCGGTCGCGAGGTGTGCACCATTGCCGGGCCGGACTTCGGGGCGACGATGAGCGAGAGGACCGTGATGAGCGCGACGACGATCCACAGGAAGCCCAGCGGCAGGACGCTGCCGGCGAAGGCGACGGCCAGGGCCGCTGCGACGGTCGGGGCGAGCCCGCCGAGGGTCGAGGCGATGTTGTAGACCAGCGCGGTGCCCGTGAAGCGCACGGCCGTCGGCAGGCGCCGGGCGATGAAGGCCGCGAACGGTCCGTAGAGAGCGCCCTGGATGATGACGTTGCCGAGCACGATCGCGAGCACGAAGCCCCACACGGTGCCGTTGCTGAGCATGAGGAGGATGGGGATCGCGAGGACGCCGCCGGCGATGGCGCCCATCATCAGCACCTTCGTCGTGCCGATCCGGTCGCTGAGGCGGGCGAAGAGGACCGTGGTGAGCATGAGGCCGAGCGCTCCGCCGGCCTTGAGGTAGAGGGAGTCGGAGACGTCGACGCCGTTCTGGGTGGCCAGGGCGAGACCGTAGACGGTGACGATCTGCTGGGTGAAGACCATCGAGGTGTAGACGCCGACACCGATGAGGATCGTCTTCAGGTGCTTGCTGAAGACGTCGAGGATCGGCAGGCGCTTCTCCTTCTTCTCCTCCTCGAGCTGCTCGAACAGCGGCGACTCGGTGACCTTGAGGCGGATGATGAACGCGGCGACGACGAGGACAGCGCTGAGGAGGAACGGCACGCGCCATCCCCAGACGAGGAAGTCATCGCCGGAGATGACGGCGGTCGTCGCGACGACGAGGGCGGCGAGCACGGTGCCCGCGGGACCGCCGGAGACGGCGATCGCGCCGGCGAAGGCGCGGCTCTTCTCCGGGGCGTGCTCGACGGCCATGAGGGCGGCTCCGGTCATCTCACCGCCGACGGCGATGCCCTGGAGGACGCGGAGGAAGACGAGGGCGAAGACACCGAAGTAGTTGCCGTCCTGCGTCGTCGGCAGCAGGCCGATGCCCACCGAGGCGACGCCGATGAGGGCGAGGGTGAAGACGAGGATCGGCTTGCGTCCGATCTTGTCGCCGAAGTGACCGAGGATGATGCCGCCGAGCGGACGGATGAGGTAGCCGACGGCGAGCGTGGAGAACGACGCGAGCAGCGCCCCCTGCGGGCCGAGACCGGAGAAGAAGAGCGGCCCGAAGACGAGGCTGGCCGCCGTCGCGTAGAGCATGAAGTCGTAGTACTCGAGCATCGTCCCCATGAAGCCGGAGGCGAGCACGGTGCGCACTTCCTTGGGGTCCGGGGTGTGTGCGGGCGGATTTTCGGGCAGGGGTGCAGAGGGCTGGGTCACGGGATTCTCCTCGGATCGTGCGGAATTCTCTGCCAGGAGTGCAGATCGTCGAACGTGCAGGCAGGCATCGGCGCAGGGTGGAGCGTCAGCGCGGTGTGCGGCGACGGTGCGGGTGCGGTGGCCCGGTGGTGCGGCCGGTCAGTGGTGCGCTGGGTCGGCACCGTCGTGATGGTGATCCGGAGTCGCTCGCCGAGGTGGCGGCTCCGAACCGGTGTCAGCGCAGGATGAACTCGTCTCGGTCGTGTGGGATGGATGCCCGCGAGTTCCGAACCGCGGACAGCTGCGCCTGGATGCTCGACCGGTTGTTACCGGGAACGATGTGATGGAGGAGGAGCTGCTTGGCTGAAGCGGAGTCAGCCACCCTCAGTGCATCGGCGACAGTCGTGTGGGACCTCAGGTGGTGGGCCCGTGAGGCGCGGGCGACGGGGTCGGTCGGCGAGCCGTGGACGGCGTCGATCCACTCTTCGTCGATCGCCTCGTGGAGGAGGATGTCGGCATTGTCGGCGAGCGCGATCATGTTCGGGGTGAACGTCGTATCCCCGGAGATCGCAACGACGCCGTCATCGGTCTCGATGCGGAAGCCGAACGCCGGTGCCACGGGTGGGTGGAGTGCCAGGGTGGCGAGGACTCGGACGCGATCGTCCTCGTAGATCGCGAACGGTCTGATCTCCGGGGCCGGATCGTCATCGGGGTGATAGCCGATGGTCGTGGGCACCGCGATGTCGGAGGCGGTGAAGAGCTGCTTCGCGGTGGGTTTGAGCCCGTCGAGGTAGCGGTCGTTGAGGTCGGTGGCGAAGGCGCGGAAGAGCAGGTCGACCATGTCTGCGGTGCCCGGCGTCGGCTTCTCCGGGTAGAGCGGGGTGCGGGCGGCCGTGCCGTCGGACGCTGCGGCGTGCTCCGACAGAGGAGGGGGTGTGCCGCGGTCACCGGGGCCGATGATACGGATCGGGTCGCTGTTCTCGCTCTTGGCTTCGTAGCTGCTGAAGAGGAGCAGGCTCGGGAGGGCGGCGACATGGTCGGAGTGGAGGTGGGTGAGGAACATCGCCCGCATCCGCTCCATCGGCAGGCCCGCCCGGACGAGGTTGCGGCCGGTGCCCGAGCCGGCGTCGATGAGGTAGAAGGCGTCGCCGACGACGACGGCGGTCGCAATGCCCGAGGGCTCTTCGGAGGCGGTGGCCGGCCACCAGCGGGGTCCGCCTGCCACGCCCAGGGTGATGACGCGGGTGGCAGTGGAGCTGGTGGATGGCATGGTGGTGACCTCTCGTCGGTGTCGGGGTTTCATCCAGTGTGGCCGAGGTCATAAAATTGATCCAATTAATTAAATGTCGAACGCACATAGGGAATCTCAATGAGCGACATCACGCTGCGCCAGCTCGAATACTTCCTCGCCGCCCTCGACGACGGGTCGATCACGGCTGCGGCGCGCACGTGCAGCGTCACGCAGGCGACGGTGTCGACGGCGCTCAACGAACTCGAGCGGGCCGTGGGCACCCGTCTGCTCGTGCGCAGTCGCACGGCCGGGGTTCGGCCGACGAGCGCGGGGACGGCCCTGGTGTCGCGGGCCCGGGCGATGCTCGATCTGGCCCGCGAGATCCCCGACGTCGCCATGGGGGACCAGTCGACGATCGTCGGTTCGGTCCGGGTCGGGTGCATCTTCCCGCTCGGGCCGTATCTGCTGCCGCAGCTGATCAGTGATTTCGCCGAGGCGCATCCCGGGTTGGACATCTCATTCACCGAAGGGGCGACCGGGGATCTGCGGCGAGAGCTCGACGTCGGTCGCCTCGATCTCGTCCTCACCTTCGGCGGTCAGCTTCCGCCGACGGTGCCGGCGCAGGAGATCGCGAGCTTCCGCCAGGTGATCCTCCTCGCGGCCGACCATCCGCTGGCCGGCCGCAAGGAGATCGCCTTCCGCGAGGTCGCCGAGATGCCGGTCATCCTCTTCAACCAGCCGCCGTCGCGGGACAGGGTCGAGGCGATGATCCGCGGGGCCGGAGTCGAGCCCGATGTCCGCTGGGAGAGTGCGAGTCCGGAGACGGTGCGCGGACTTGTGCGCCGGGGGCTGGGCTATTCGGTGGGCAACATCGGCTCGGAGGCCGAGGGCCGGGACTCCGACGACGGCATCGCCTACATCCCCATCGATGATCCTCAGGCGCCGAACTCGATCGTCGCCGTCTACGAGACCGGGCATCCGGTGCCGCGGCGGGTGAGCAGCATCGTCGACTACTTCATCGAGCAGAGTCCGACCTGGGAGTGGCTCGCGTACTGACTTGCGTGCAGTCGCCTGTGGACGAGTCGCGAACTCGTGTGCGCTGGGCCTGTGGACGCTCGAGCGGAGTCCACAGGGGTGTTCTCGGGCCTCGACCTCCGCGGTGCTCGCTGACCAGTCTGGAGGTCCGTCCGCGCAGAGTGTGCGGAACCGTCCTCGAGGAGGAGACCATGAGCACAGACACCACCGGCACAGACACATTCCGCACAGGCACCGCGCCGACTTATCCCGCGTGGGGGAGTGGACCCGCACCGGCGGCCGGCGGCGATTCCGTCGGTTCCGGGACGAGCGCCGACACCGCGTCGTCGCTCGAATCGGCGCCGCGAACCGACCGCCTGCCGGCCGACCACTCCGGAGCGGATGACCACCTCGACGGTGCGCTGCGGGCAGACGCGGGGTGGGGTGCCGACACCGGGGCGACGACGGCGGAGTACGCGATCACCACGCTCGCGGCCTGCGGCTTCGCCGCGCTTCTCGTCGTCATCCTCAAATCGGAGCCGATCAAGGAACTCGTCACCGGCGTCATCCAGGCAGCCCTCGGCCTCGGCGCCTGACATGCGCGCGCCCGGGTCCCGCGGTCACGACGACGCCGGCACGGCGACCGCGGAGTTCGCCGTCGTCCTCCCGGCCCTCGTGTTGCTCGTCGTCGTGCTCGCGGGAGCCGCCGCCGTGGGATTCTCCCAGCTGAGAGCCTTCGACGCCGCGCGGTCGGCCGCACGTGAGATCGCTCGCGGCGAACCGCGGGCCGCCGTCGTCGACGAGGCGAAGAAGCACGCGGGTACGTCCTCGACGGTCACCGTCGGCACCGACGGCGGGTATGCGACCGTGACCGTGACGATCGCCCTGCCCGACGCGATCTTCTTCCTCGACGAGGTCAGCGCCGAGGCGACGGCGCGTTCCGAGGGCGGACGGGGAGACGGGTCATGACGAACATCGTCATCGGGCTGTGCGGGATGATCGTCGCCTTCGTCACGGCGATCGGGGCCCTCAGCCAGGCGTTCGTCGCCCACAGCACGGCTCAGGCCGCCGCCGATCTCGCAGCGCTTGCCGCCGCGGACGCCGCGCGGGGTCTGACCACCGGCGACCCCTGCGAGACGGCGAAGGAGGTGGCCGAGCGCAACGGTGCGACGCTGCGGGACTGTCGGGCCTCGAGCGCGCAGCAGAGTGCGTTCGTCGAGGTCGACGTCGACATCCCCGGTCCTCTGCCGGCGGTGCGGGAGGAGGCTGTGGCGGGACGGTAGGGAATGGGCTGTCGTTGCGGGGCCCTGGCGTCGGGTGCGGGCGACCGCGACCTCAGGTGTCGATGACAGCGTCCGGTGTCGACGCCGGTGGCCTCAGTCGAGGACGCCGCGGAGCAGGCGCAGGGCGGCCGCCTTGTCGAGCGGTTCGTTGCCGTTGCCGCACTTCGGCGACTGCACACACGACGGGCAGCCGTCGACGCACTCACAGGCCGCGATCGCATCCCGGGTGGCGCCGAGCCACTCCTCGATGACCTCGCTGCCGCGCTCGGAGAATCCGGCCCCGCCGGCCAGTCCGTCGTAGACGAAGACCGTGGCCATGCCGGTGTCGGCGTGCAGCGCCGTCGAGACCCCGCCGATGTCCCAGCGGTCGCACCCGGCGAAGAGCGGCAGCAGGCCGATCGAGGCGTGCTCGGCGGCATGGACGGCTCCGGGCAGATCGGCCTTGAGGACCTCCGTCTCCTCGAGGAGAGCCTGCGGGATCGTCCACCACACCGCCGAGGTCCGCAGGGTGCGCTCGGGCAGGTCGAGGTCGTGTTCGGCGATGATCGCACCACCGCGCTTCGCCCGCATCCGGTAGGCGATGACCTCATCGGTGACGTCGACGGTGCCGCTGGCCACGGTCACCCCCGACGGCAGGGTGCGCTGGGAGGCGGTGTCGACGATGGAGATCTCCGTCGTCGACCGCGGCTGCGTCGTGTAGTCGACCTCGGCGCGCTCGATGAACGCGACTCTCTCGTCGAGATCGAGGTCGGCGACAAGGAAGTCCGTGCCCTGATGCGTGTAGACGGCTCCCGGGTGGGCACCGGTGTGCGCGCCCGCCTCGTCGACGGTGCCGAGCAGCGTTCCCGTGCTCGCCTCGACGAGGCGGAACTGACCGCCGCCGGTGCCGCGGATGTCGGCGAGGTCGGTGGCGGGCATGTCCTTGGCCCAGAACCACCCGGCAGGCCTTGCCCGCAGCATCTTCCGTTCGACGAGGTCGTCGACGACCTCGGCGGCATTGTCGGGGAAATGGGCGAGGTCGGCCGGTGTCAGCGGCACCTCGGCCGCGGCCGCGCACAGATGCCCGCTGAGGACATACGGGTTTCCGGGGTTGATGACCCCGGCATCGACGGGAGCGTCGAAGATGACCTCCGGGTGGTGGACGACGTACGTGTCAAGCGGGTCGTCCCGGGCGATGAAGACGGCCATCCACTTCTGTCCGGCCCGGCCCGCACGGCCGGCCTGCTGCCACAGCGAGGCCAGAGTGCCGGGCCAGCCGGAGATGATGACGAGGTCGAGTCCGGAGATGTCGATGCCGAGTTCGAGGGCATTCGTCGATGCCACCGCGAGCAGACGCCCCGACCGCAGAGCCGCCTCCAAGGCGCGGCGCTCCTCCGCGAGGTATCCGCCGCGATAGGCGGCGACCTTGCCGGTCAGGGAGTCATCGACGGCTCCCACCTGCTCGCGGACCGTTGACGCCAGCGCCTCCGAGCCGCGGCGGGAGGCGATGAACGCGATCGAGCGGAAGCCTGCGCACATCGCGTCGGTGAGGACGTCGGCCGCCTCGGCGAGTCCGCTGCGACGATCACCGTCGGGTGACACCGGCGGCTCCCACAGCGCGAAGCTGCCCGCGGCACGCGGGGAGGCGTCCTCGGTCACCGGGTGCGCCGGCCGCCCGGTCAGCCGCGCGAACGCCGCATCCGGCTGCGCCATCGTCGCCGAGGCGCCGATGACGACCGGATGCGCGCCGTAGTGAGCGGCGATGCGCAGGAGCCGCCTGAGGATGAGCGCGACATGGGAGCCGAACACGCCGCGATACCGATGGGCCTCGTCGACGATGATGAAGCGCAGGGACTTGAACAGCCGGGCGAAGCGCTCGTGCTGGGGAAGGATCCCGCGGTGGAGCATGTCCGGGTTGGTGAAGATGATGTTCGCGTGCCGGCGCGCCCAGTCCTTGGCCGCCTGCGACGTGTCGCCGTCATACGCCGCCGGGCGGACACCGCGGACGATGAGCTGCTCGAGCTTCGTCAGCTGATCGGCGGCGAGTGCCTTCGTCGGAGCGATGTAGATCGCCGAGGAGGTCCGCAGACCCTCCCGCGTCGTCTGGATCGACTCGAGCACCGGCAGCCAGAATCCGAGCGACTTGCCCGAGGCGGTGGGGGTGGCGATGACGACGTCCTCGCCGTCACGGGCCGCCTGCGCCGCCTCGACCTGATGCCGCCACGGGCGGTCGACGCCGATCGCGTGGGTCGCGTGCCGCAACTCCTCATCGACCCACTCCGGCCAGTCCGACTCGTGTTCGAACCGCTGTGGAATATCGCGGGTGTGGACGATCCGATCGTCCCTGACACCGAACCCGGAGACGATGTCGTGGAGAGGGGAATCGGCCATGATCCCAGTATGGCGCAGTCGCCTGTGACTAGGATTCACCTGTGACCGAAGAGACAGCAGATGTGAGCCGCACCCCCGACGTTCGCGATACCCCTGACGTTCGTGACACCCCGGACAGTCGTGACAACTCTGACAGCCGTGCCACCACTGTGGTGGGGAACCGCGGTGACGGGAGCGGGACTCCGTCCCTGAGCGCCGAGCAGCGTGCCGGCGCGGAACGGCTCGGTGCTGCGCTCTATGCGGCGGGGTACACCGAGCCTCGGCTGCGGCAGTTCTGGGGAGGACCCGTCTCCGACGCGCTCGCCCGCAACAACGCAGCCCCCGCCCTCCGCCACTGCCGGCAGGTACTCAGGGCGAGGGGCGCGGACACCGGGCCCGGTGGCGGCACGGACTCGCCGAGCAGCTCAGACTCGCCGAGCGGCGCGGGTGAGGCTTCCGCCACGGAGGCGGCGTCGGCGGACCTGTCGTTCGACGAGCGGCTCGCCGTGCTCGCGCTCACCTTCCTCCTCCGCGACACTCTGCCGACCGCCCTTCTCGAGGCGGCGCTCGGCGCAGCCGACTGTGCGACAGCATTCGACCTCGGCCTCCTCGCTGACGCCTCCGGTCCGGGCACCGGCGATGACCGAGACCGGGACTCCTCCACACGGGACGCCTCCGCCTCATTCGTCACCGCCCCGTTCGCCGTCGCCCCGTTCGACCTTCCCGTCGGCGTCCCGCGCGGTCTGCGACCGGGGGATGAGAACCTCTACCTCGTCAGCGACCACGGCACCCTGACCAGCCCGGACGTCCTCGACGGTGACTTCGTCCTCGGCGTCGGGGGCGCGGGACGGACACTTGTCTCTCTCACCCCGCGCGACCACGTCGCGCTCGCCGCAGACATCGGCACCGGCTGCGGCATCCAGGCACTCCTCCTCGCCCGGCATGCCGACCGCGTCATCGCCACCGACATCTCCGCCCGTGCCCTGCACCTGACCGCACTCGGCGCCGCGCTCAACGGGGTCACCAACCTCGACCTGCGTCAGGGATCGCTGCTCGACCCCATCGACAGCACCGTCGACCTCCTCGTGTCGAATCCGCCGTTCGTCATCACCCCGCGCGGTGCGGAGGCCGATGCAGCGCTGCCCGCGTTCGACTACCGGGACGGCGGGATGCGCGCCGACCGGCTCGTCCGGGAGCTCTTCACCGAGATCCCCTCCGTCCTTGCCCCCGGCGGTCGAGCCGTGTGCCTGGGCAACTGGGAGGTCACGCCCGATTCGACGAGCGGTCCGGAGACCTGGGTCAGCAGCACTGCCGACGGGACTCGCGAGCCCACCGCCTCCCACGACACCACCACTGCGACTGCTGCCTCCCATGACACCGCCACTGCCACCCCAGCCAGGGACTCCCGCGACACCTCTACCGCGGCCGCGGAGACCTCCGTGTTCGTCATCGAACGCGAGATCCTCGACCCCGTCACCTACGCCGAGACCTGGATCCGCGACGGCGGCATCCCCCGCGCGAGTGCCGAGTGGAACGCAGCCACCTCGGCGTGGTTGGACGACTTCGCCTCCCGGAAGGTCACGGAGATCGTCTTCGGCTACGTCCTCATGCACCGGGCAGATAACGATTCCTCATCACTTTCCCCGCAGGCCACCGGCACTACCCTGGGTCGGACCGACCTCGCCGAGGCGGGGGCTGTGCCGGCGTTCCGCGCGCGGGTGCGCATCACCTCGGCGCCGGCGACGAACCCCCACGGAATCGGCGCGTTCGTCCAGACGATCCACGAACTCGGTGCCTGGGCGGAGTCCGCCGGTGACGAGGAGATCGCGGCCACCGCATTCACCCGCTCACCCGACCTCGTCGAGCATCGGCACTTCGTGCCGGGGGAGACGGACCCGACGTCGATCACCGTCGAACAGGGCATCGGCTTCGGACGCGTCATCGACGTCGACACGGCCCTGGCCGGGTTCCTCTCCGTCGCCGACGGCAGTCTCACTCTGCGCCAGACCGCCGCGGCGCTCGCCCAGCTCCTCGGCGTCGACGAGGCGGCGCTGGGGAACCAGCTCATCGCCCAGGTCAGAGGGCTGGTCGCGGCCGGCATGCTGCTTCCCGGCGGCGATTGACACGACGGGACGCGGATGCCACAGTATGGGCCACCGCCAACGCACCCCGGGAAGAACCCGGACAACAACAGTGTTACATTGGCTCGGATCGACCATCTCGTCGATCACCCCGTGCCCCGAAAGGAATGAGTGAGCGTGGCCACAACCGAGAAGAAGCCCCGTCGTCTCGTCATCGTCGAGTCCCCGACGAAGGCGCGCACGATCGTCGGGTACCTCGGCGACGGCTACGACGTCGAGGCCTCAGTCGGACACATCCGCGACCTCCCGACGCCGTCGGAGCTGCCCGCCGACATGAAGAAGGGGCCGTACGGGAAGTTCGCCGTCGACGTCGACAACGGCTTCGACCCCTACTATCGTGTCGATCCGGGCAAGAAGAAGAAGGTCACGGAACTCAAGCGCCTGCTCAAGGACGCCGACGAACTCTTCCTCGCCACCGATGAGGACCGCGAGGGCGAAGCCATCGCGTGGCACCTCAAAGAGGTGCTCAAGCCGAAGATCCCCGTCAAGCGGATGGTCTTCCACGAGATCACCCCCGAGGCGATCTCCCGGGCACTCGAGAACACCCGCGAGATCGACATCGACCTCGTCGACGCGCAGGAGACCCGCCGCGTCCTCGACCGCCTCTACGGATACGAGGTCTCCCCGGTGCTGTGGCGCAAGGTCCGCGCCGGCCTGTCCGCCGGCCGCGTCCAGTCGGTCGCGACCCGGCTCGTCGTCGAACGCGAACGCGAGCGCATGGCGTTCGTCTCCGCCGACTACTGGGACCTCGACGTCGATCTCGGACTGCCCGACGGGTCGAACCCGTTCGCCGCGAACCTCACGACCCTCGACGGGTCGCGGGTGGCCAGCGGTCGCGACTTCAACGACAAGGGCGAGCTGAAGACCAAGTCCGCCGTCGTCGTCGACCAGGCGAAGGCCGAAGAGCTCGCAACCCTGCTCGCGGGGCCGGCGAAGAACGCGCTGACCGTCTCCGGCGTCGAATCGAAGCCGTACTCGCGGCGGCCCGCCGCCCCGTTCACGACCTCGACGATGCAGCAGGAGGCCGGCCGCAAGCTGCGGATGAGCGCCCGCCAGGCGATGCGCACCGCCCAGTCGCTCTACGAGCACGGCTACATCACCTATATGCGCACCGACTCCTCGGCGCTGTCCGGGCAGGCGATCGCCGCGGCCCGACGCCAGGTCACCGAGCTCTACGGTCCGGAGTACGTCCCGCAGTCCCCGCGCCAGTACGCGAGCAAGCAGAAGTCCGCGCAGGAGGCCCACGAGGCGATCCGTCCCGCCGGAGACTCGTTCCGCACGCCTGCGCAGGTGGCGAAGTCGCTCAGCGGCGACGAGTTCCGTCTCTACGACCTCATCTGGAAGCGCACCGTGGCCAGTCAGATGGCCGACGCGAAGGGCTCGACGGCGACGATCAAGGTCGCAGCCGACCTCGGCGACGGCCATGAGGCAGGTTTCAGCGCCTCGGGCACCGTCATCACCTTCCGCGGCTTCCTCGCCGCCTACGAGGAGGGTCAGGACGCGAGCCGCTACGACACGAAGTCCGGCGAATCCCGCCTGCCGCAGGTCGAGCAGGGCCAGAAGCTCTCCGTCGTCAAGGTCGCCGCCGACGGTCACACGACCGCCCCGCCGCCGCGCTTCACCGAGGCGAGCCTCGTCAAGCAGCTCGAAGAGCTCGGCATCGGCCGCCCCTCGACGTACGCCTCGATCATCTCGGTCATCCAGGACCGCGGCTACGTCACCTCCCGCGGCAATGCGCTCGTGCCGAGCTGGCTGGCGTTCTCCGTCGTCCGCCTGCTCGAAGATCACTTCACCGAACTCGTCGACTACGAATTCACCGCCGATCTCGAATCCGAACTCGACCGCATCGCGATGGGCGAAGAGGATCGCAAGGCCTGGCTGGCCCGGTTCTACTTCGGCGGGAAGGGCCTCGACCGCGAGGGTCTCAAGGAGATCGTCGACGACCTCGGCGAGATCGACGCCCGCGAAGTCAACACGGTGCGCATCAGCGACGGCGTCGCCCTGCGCGTGGGACGCTACGGCCCGTACCTCGAGGTCACCTCGGGGGTCGAGGGCGAGGACCCGAAGCGCGTGTCGATTCCCGACGATCTCGCTCCCGATGAGCTCACCGCCGCCAAGGCTGCCGAACTCATCGAGAACCAGGGCGACGGCGACCGTGAACTCGGTGTCGACCCGGAGACCGGGCACACGATCGTGGCGAAGAACGGCCGGTTCGGCCCCTACGTCACCGAGGTGCTGCCCGAGTCCGAGGAGAAGCCCAAGCGCGGCGCGAAGAAGCCCAAGCCGCGCACCGGTTCGCTCTTCAAGTCGATGGACGTCGGCACGATCGACCTCGAGACCGCGCTCAAGCTGCTCAGCCTGCCCCGCATCGTCGGCCAGGACGAGGAGGGCACGGACATCACGGTGCAGAACGGCCGGTACGGCCCGTACCTGAAGAAGGGCACGGATTCGCGGTCGCTGACCGATGAGGAGCAGATCTTCACGATCACCCTCGAGGAGGCGCTGAAGATCTACTCGGAGCCGAAGCAGCGCGGCGGACGCACGGCCAAGCCCCCGCTCAAGGAACTCGGCGAGGACCCGGAGACGAAGAAGCCGATGGTCGTCAAGGACGGTCGCTTCGGCCCCTACGTCACCGACGGGGAGACGAACGCGACCCTGCGCAAGGATGACGACGTCGAGTCGATCACTCCAGCGCGTGGCGCCGAACTCCTCGCCGAGAAGCGTGCGAAGGGCCCGGCGAAGAAGAAGGCACCGGCGAAGAAGGCTCCCGCCAAGAAGACGGCGGCGAAGAAGACGACTGCAGCCAAGACGACCGCGGCGAAGAAGTCGACGACGGCGAAGACCACCGCGGCGAAGACAACTGCGGCGAAGAAGTCGACGACGTCACGGACCACGGCGGCGAAGAAGACCACGGCTTCGAAGACGACTGCGGCCAAGCCGAAGACCCCCTGAGCCGGGCGGCCTGAGGCCGGCGGCGAGGCAGGACTCCTCGAGTCAGGCGACTGCTCTGCGTTCTGCGCGTGCGAGAGCCCCTGGGTGCGTTCCCGGGGGCTCTTCACATGCTCAGCGGTCGGCGGACCGCCGAAGAGCGGCCTCACATCGAAGGTGTGCCGCATCGACGGTGATTGTGTGCCAGCTCCAAGGTGAAATCGGAGCTGATTCCACCCTGAACCTGGCGCACAATCCGGCTGACTGCCAGTGGGCAGTAGGAAACTCTGCGGCGTAAAGGGCTATTGCACTGTATAACGAATGTCATACACTTTCTGTGTGACGGCGATCGAGTGGGATTCGCGCGCAGCTGCACACATGTGGCGGCGCCATGGTGTCACGCAGACAGAGGCAGAGGAGGCAATCGATGATCCGGAAGCCCTCCTGCTGACGCCTGATCCGGCCAGCAGATCCGGCAAATCTGATCGATACATCGGGTGGAGTTCCACGCGGGCAGAGGTGCTGGTCGTCATCGTTGTCAGGCACGAAGGTCTGCTCTACGGCGGCAATGCTTGGCCCGCCAATGAATCGCATCGCAAGCTCTACGAAGGAAGCCGTCATGACGAAAGGTAGTGTTCCTCCCGAGGCGCGCGCAGCACTGCGCGCCGAATTGGATGCCGATACCGCTGATTACCGGGACAAGTTGGCAGAAGGTGAGTGGCGCAAATCGAATCGAAGTGCCTCACCGCTGCTGACCGTGCGAGTCCCTGTTGATGTTCTTGAGAAGCTCCAGGCGCTCGCGGAGGAGTCAGGAGTGTCCGTCTCAGCGCTCACGCGACAGTTCATCGCCGAGGGACTGTCGAATCGCGGCGACGAAGATCTCGTTGCGGCACTGGACCGGTTGGAACGCGATGTGGCGGCAGTGAAGGCGCGAGCTCAAGCAGGCTGCGTAATCCCCGGCCAGCAGTGAAGACGCAGACTCCTCGAGTCAGGCCGCTGCTTCACGCAAGTGAGAGCCCCCGGGTACGTACCCGGGGGCTCTTCACATGCTCAGCGGTCGGCGGACCGCCGAAAAGCGGCCTCACATCGAGTGTGCGCCGCAACGACGGTGGTTGTGCGCCAGGTTCAGGGTCAAATCGGAGCAGATTCCACCCTGAACCTGGCGCACAATCCGGGGTGGCCGCGGAAGGCCGCCGTGAAGTCCGTTTGCGTCTCCCCGCCACCGGACGCCCACCCGGACCCCGCGTGCAGAGCATCTCCCAGGGCACCGCCGCCACCGTCTTCAGAGCACGTGTCCGGCGGCCTGTGCGGGCAGGGCGGCGAGTTCGTCTGCCGTCGGCGAACTGGGCGTGAGCGCGAAGTCGCGGGCGAAATAGGAGGCGAACGCCTCGGCGACGGCATCGACCGTGATCTCCGGGTGCACCTCACTGATCGCCCCGCCGGTCAGCGGATCCCACGTCACGCCCAGTGCGGCCTCGACGTCGGTGAGGACGGCGCGGATCGGATCGGGGTCGGTGACGATGACCGAGGACGAGAACAGCCACGCCCCGGAGACGACGCGCTGCGCGGTGCCGATGGCCTTGATCCGTCCGGCGACGTTGACGCTGTACTCTCCCGGGCAGTATTCGCCGGGGATCTCGCCGAGGCGGGCGTCGACGCCGATGCCGCGCAGCACTGAGACATAATCTTCGCCGAAGCGGCTGAAGCGCGCGGAGGTGTTCGTGATGAAGGAATCGCTCGGTTCGATGTGATCGATGACGAGAGAGCCCTCATGGTAGGCGGCGGCGCGTCCGCCGAGGCTGCGCAGAGCGGGGGTGAACCCGTGGTCGCGGGCGGCTTCGACGGCGGCCGGGAAGCCGGGGAGGAAGCGGTCGCGGGCACCGAAGGCCACGGTCGGGGCGGGACGGTAGAGCCGCAGCGTCGCGCCTCGGCGCCCGGCCTTGACCGAGTCGAGGAGGACACGGGCGAACGCGAGCTCGTCGATCGGGGACAGGCCCTCGGTCTCGACGCGATCCATCGGGGTGCGGGAGTCGTCTCCGGTCGTGGGGCCGGCATCGTCCGGTGCGGGTTCACGGTCTGTCGTCACGGATCAAGAGTAGAGGATGGCCCACACACGCCGGACACTGGCGGCGACCGCGCACCCGACACCGGCGGGACTCACCGGAAGGCCAGCCGAGACTCACGGGGCTTCCAAGAGATATGTCAGCACCTGAAGATAGGGTAGTGGCGTGAGCATGTTGACGACTACAGGACATCGACTTCCCGGCGCTCCTGGCCGGTTGGTCACCGAAACCGCGGTGTGGGGCGCCCTCATCGTCCTTGCCGCGATCAGCTACGTCGTAGCCGGCACCAGCGGGTTCTTCACGACCGTCAGCGGTCGCGCGTTCACGACGCTCGCCGACACCCTCGGCGCCGGCGAGTTCGACAATCAGGCCGGCAGCCTGTCCCTGCTCATCGTCTTCGTCCTCGCCTGTGCGGGTCTCTTCATCCCGTCGAAGGTCTTTGCCGGTCGGGGGCCGGCCGTGCGCAAACGGGCCCTGAGCATCTCCGCCGTCGTCGAGGCGGCCCTCCTCATCGTCCTCAGCCTCGCCCCGAGCGCGTGGCTGACCTGGGTGACCGGTCTCGTCCTCGGTGCTGTCATCGGCCTCCTCATGAGCCTCACCCCCTTCACGAACGAGAAGCCGTGGCGCCGGGTCGGCGTTCCCGCCACCGTCCTCCTCTTCCTCGCCTGCTCCTTCCAGATCATGGGCGGGGCGGTGGCCGGAACGAGTGCGCTGGGCTGGATGAGCCTGCTCGTCGGCATCGCCATGGTCATCGGCGCCGTGATGATCTACCTCACGCCCGAACGCGCACTGCACGCGGAATCGTCGACGACCGGGTCGTTCCCGGTCGCGAAGGCGCGGGTCGCCAGGCCCCCGGCGAGCATCGAGAAGCCGTGGGTCCCGATCGCCCTCTTCGGCGTCCTCGGTGCGACCTTCATCCTCGCCGAACCCACCGCCGTCGAACACGAGTTCGGTCAGGCCGGGTACGCGCTCATGCTCGTCGTCGCCCTCCTCGGATGGGCCATCGGCTTCGAGATGGGGCCGACGTTCGCGCCGGGCATGTCCCGCCCGCGCGTCTCGGCGTTCGCGCTCACGGTCTCCGGTGTCCTCCTCATCGCCACGGGCGCCATCGACGAACTCTCCGGCAAGGTCGTGCTCGCCGGCGTCGTCGCGTTCCTCGTCGGCATCGGCGTGCGCTCCCAGGTCTACGTCTTCTCCCGCCGCATCGGCGCTGTCGGCGGTGCCCTCATCGCCCTCCTCATCAACGCCGCCGACATCACCGTGGCCCCGATCAGCACCGACGCGATCTTCACCCTGCCGCCGGCCGATGTCGCGTTCGTCGTCATCGGGTTCGCCGCGCTCGTCGCCGGCATCATCGGCCTCTGCATCTTCGACCCGCACGGCATGCAGGGACTCTCGGTCGACATCGTCCACGGCTTCCGCCCGCCCAGCCAGTCCGAGGACGCGAACAAGGACGGCGTCGGCGCCCTCGCCGACCGCTTCGGCCCCGGGTTCTTCATCGCCATCGAAGGCGGCGACGGATCGGGCAAGAGCACGCAGATCACCCGACTCTCCCGTGAACTCGCCGACGAGGGCTACAGCGTCGAGGCGACCCGGGAACCCGGCGGCACCGAACTCGGGCGAAAGATCCGCTCGGTGCTCTTCGACGCCGAACCGCCGAGCGCCCGCACCGAAGCCCTCCTCTTCGCCGCCGACCGCGCCCACCATGTGGCCTCGCTCGTCGATCCCGGCCTCGAGGCAGGAAGCATCGTCATCACCGACCGCTACATCGACTCGACCGTCGCCTACCAGGCGGCCGGCCGCGAGTTCGACCCGAAGACGATCCTCGCGCTCAGCCGCTGGGCCACTGAAGGACTCATCCCGCACCTGACGATCGTCCTCGACATCGACCCGAGGTCGCCGCCGCCCGGATGAGCGCCCGCGGGGAGTCGAACTACCTCGACCAGGAGAACCAGCAGTTCCATCAGCGGGTCCGTCAGACCTACCTCAACCGCGCCCAGAAGGACCCCGAGCGCTATGTCGTCCTCGACGCGTCCGTGACCCAGGAGGAGCTGGCAGGGCAGATCCTCGCAGCCGTGCATGCGCGCCTGCCGCACACCCTGAGGAAGGGCTCCGTCGCCGAGGCGGTCCCCGGTTCCGCGACCGACGCCGAGTCGGCGACGCCGGCCGTCGGAGGCGCGGCGGCCGCCGCAACACCCAGGCCGCAGAGCGACGGGCCGGACAGCGCTGAGACCACGACGCCCTCACCCGCCGGTGGCGCGGACGACGATTCGCCCAGCCGCGATGAGGCTGGCCGGGGGACCGGCGAGCGCGTGCTGCCTGCGACGCAGGCCGCCCCGTTAGTGCCCGAGGACTCGCCGACCGTCGGACAGTCGACCCGCACCGCCGAGGGCGACGCGGCAGACGATGCGTCTGCGGCAACGGCCTCGGAGGAGCGACCGTCACGTGAGTCCGCCGACGGTCCGCGGGCGCGTTTCGTCCCCGTCAGCGAGGTCGGATCACCGACCGATGATGACGATAGCGTTCCCACCGACAAGGTCGACCTCGGTGCCGACCTGCGTGAGGATGCCGACGAGACGACTGCCGACCGGAGCGAGCCGTTCCTCGGTCGCAGCACCGAGGACCGGGGCAGCACAGACGACGAGACCAAAACCAACGATGACGCGCGGACACCGGAGTCGGCAAGCGATGGTCCCGACGCAGAGGATGGCGATGAGGGACCGCTCGTCACCGACGGTGAGGCAGAGACCCGAGTGCACTCGGTGACCGAAGCCGCCCACGTCGTCGGCGATGACGACGCCGTCGAGATCGAGCAGCGCACGAGCAGCGCAGCGACGCCGGATGAGCGAGAGGAAGCCGAGACCACGGTGCTCTCGGCAGGCACGTTCCGGCCGCAGGCACCGGTGACCGACGAGGACGATCCCGATGAGGCGCCGACGACGATCATCGAGACCTCGGCGACTGAGGAGTCGAACGGCTCCGACGAAGCGGCCACGACTGTGCTTCCGGCCCGCAGCGCCCGGCAGATGAGCCGCGAACGCCTCCAGGCACAGGCTGAGATCGAACGGCAGGCCCGGGAGCGTGTGCGCCAGCAGCGGGAGCGCAACCGCAACCGCTTCAACGGTCCCGGAGGGTCCCGGTGAGCGTCTTCGACGAACTCGTCGGACAGGACGACGTCGTTCGCCAACTCGAGTACGCGCTTCATTCGCCGGCGGCGATGACGCATGCGTGGCTCTTCACCGGTCCGCCCGGCTCCGGTCGGTCGAACGCGGCCAGAGCGTTTGCGGCCGCGCTCATCTCCGGCGGTGAGGCGCCCAATGATGTCACGGCCAGGGTGATGTCCGGCCACCACGAGTCGCTGACGATCATGTCGACGCAGAAGTCGGTCATCGCCATCGACGAGGTGCGCGAACTCGTCGGCAAGGCCCAGACCGCACCGGTCAACTCCCCGTGGCGCGTCGTCATCATCGAAGACGCCGACCGGATGACCGAGCGCACCGCGAACGTCCTCCTCAAGGCGATCGAGGAACCCCCGCCGGCGACCGTGTGGCTGCTCTGCGCCCCGAGCCCCATCGACGTCCTCACGACCATCCGATCGCGGTGCCGTCCCGTGCGCCTGCGCATTCCCTCACGTGAGGCCGTGGCGAGCCTGCTCATCGACCGCGACCATGTCGATCCCGAGCGGGCGCGCTGGGCCGCGGCCGTCGCCCAGAACCACATCGGTCGGGCGAAGTACATGGCGCTGAGCGACTTCGCGGCCGACGAGCGGAGGAAGATCCTCGCGATTCCGGGCAAACTCACCTCGGTGGGGGCGACGATCCGGCTGGCCGGGCGCATCGTCGACGAAGCCGCGGAGACGGCGAAGGCCCGGGTCGAGGAGCGCAATGCGAAGGAGCGCAGCGACCTCATGGAGACCCTCGGCATCGCCGGGGAGAAGACCGTTCCGCCGTCGGCGCGAGCGCAGATCCGCAAGCTCGAGGAGGAGCAGAAGCGGCGGTCGGTGCGGGCCCGCAATGACGAACTCGACCGGATCTTCCTCGAGCTCATGAGTCTCTACCGCGACATCCTCATGTACCAGCTGGGCATGCGGGACGGGTGGATCAATGCCGGCGAGGACGAACTCATCACCGAACAGGGCAACCGGGACACTGCGGACACCACCTTGCTGCGCATCGATGCGATCGCCGAGGCGCGGCGGCGTCTGGCCACGAACATGTCACCGGTGCTCATCGTCGAATCGGCGTTCGTGCTGCTGTCGAATCCCTGGCTGCTCACCGACCGCGACGGTGCCGCCTGAGTCTTGCCCGTCCTCTGCACGAATGGAGCCGGACTCGGAGCGGCGGATGCCGTGAACAGTCTGCTGTGGTCAGTCCTCGTCGAGGAGTTCGCCGACGAGGGCAGCGGTGAGTTCGACGCGGCGGGGGATCCACACCTGCAGGGCGTGTTCGGTGCGTGCGTGGGAGCCGCCGCCGACGGTGCCGAGACCGTCGAGGGTCGGTGTCCCGACTCCGGCGGTGAAGTTGCCGTCCGAGCCGCCGCCGACGGCCACCGACCGCAGCGGCGGGTGGCCGAGGTGCGAGGCGAGGCGCTGCGCGCGGGCGTAGAGGCCGAGTGCCATCTCCTCTTCGAGCGGACCCCGGTTGATCCCGCCCTTGAGATCGAGTCGGGCACCGGCGACGGTGGGGGTGAGCGCCCGCAGTTCGGCGTCGATGCGCTCCTGTTCGGCGACGGTTGCGGCACGGGAGTCGATGCCGACGACCGCCTCGGCGGGGACGGTGTTCGTCGTCGAGCCGCTGCGCATGACGGTGGGCACGACGGAGGTCCCGACTGTCGGGGCGTGGAGGGCGGCGATCGACACGACCTGGTTGGCGATCTCGACGGTGGCGTTGATGCCCTTCTCGGGTTCGACTCCGGCGTGCGCGGCGAGACCGGCGACCTCGAGAGAGTAGATCGCCACGCCCTTGCGGGCGATCTTCACCGAGCCGTCCGGGGCGCCGCTTTCGAAGACGAGGGCGGCTTTCGCGCCGCGCGCTTCGTCTTCGATGATCTGCCGTGACCCGGGGGAGCCGAGCTCCTCATCGGAGGTGATGAGCACGCTCACGCCGTCGAGGCTGCCGCGTTCGGAGCGGAGTCGGGCCATGGCGTAGAGGGCGATGAGGATTCCGCCCTTCATGTCATCGGCACCGGGCCCGCGGACGACCCCGTCGGCCACGGAGAAGGGGAAGGACTCGATCGTGCCGGTCGGCCAGACGGTGTCGTGGTGGCCGATGAGGACGACCTCGCGCTCTCCGGAGCCGAAGCGCCACAGCAGGTGCGGATGGCCGTCGGTCTCGATGACGTGCGGCGCGGCTCCGAGGAGGCCGGTGCCGATGCGGGAGATGAGCTGGGCGCTGCGGGCCAGCGCCGCGGGGTCATGGGAGAACGATTCGCACTCGATGAGCGCTTGGAAGTCGCTCATGAACTCTGTCGAATCGAACTCTCTCACGTAATCGGCCTCTCAGTTTCGCAGTCGGTATCACCCAAGGTTAGCGGGTCGGTTGAGTGTGACACGTGTCGCACCCGTTCTCACCAGCAGATGGAGGTCGTGGGAGAGTCGCGGATCACCGTCGTCGGGGCGGTTGAAACCGCAGATCAGCGGCATGCACGCGCACGTGTGGGGTGGGTGGTTCCAGGCACCGAGGTGGTCCGTAGTCCGTTTTGACCCGCGGTGCTCGGATTGGCTAGAGTTGGTGCGGTTGCCGCCTTAGCTCAGTCGGCAGAGCGATTCACTCGTAATGAATAGGTCGCGGGTTCGATTCCCGCAGGCGGCTCGGCAACAGGCCGGTTGACCAGCAGACATGCTGAGTCAGCCGGCCTGATTCGTCCCCCAGACCCTGCAACGCGACGGGACCTCACCGCACGTCGACCTTCGTGCTGTGCGCACGGTTAGCTATGTCAAGCGTGCCGATGCCGAGTCACGCGTCGGCGGCGTGCGGGCCGGTGATGACGCACCGGATCGGCGCAGCAATTGACCATGCCGAAGCCACCTGCTTACGGTGAATGACGTGAAGACATGGCCGACGACGGCGAGAGGACACTCCGGCTCCCAACAGGCCCGGCGGACGACGCGCCACGGGCCCGTTTGAACGAAAGGCGCGCAACCGTATGACGTCGAAGACCTGCACCGTGCTGCTCGGTGTCACCACGCTGTGCGCATGGGGGTCTCTCGCGGAGATCGTGAAAGCGCTGCTTCGCCAGCAGCCGATTGTGAACGGCATAGGGGTCCTCATGGTCCTCTCGACGCTCGCCGCCGGAGGTGTCTGGTGGTACTTCCGATCCAGGGGCCTCCGGCCCGAGGTCAAGAGCTTCGTCGGCAGCGTTCCGCAGGGTGCCGCACTGCTGAGCGTTTGCGTTCTCGCGTTCGTGGTTCCAGGCTTCTTCAGTCGTGGTACCGACATCATCGATCTGGTGGTCACCGCGGTCATTGCCGGCGCCGTCGTCTGGCTTGTCCTCCATCTCCTTCGGAGGCGCTACTTCACGCCGCCGGACAGCCCCTCGGACCTCTGACAGTCACCAGCCCGACAGGGTCCAGAGAATCTAGGGGGAGACGGGTATGCGTACGACGGCAACACCAGAGAGCACCGTCATGTCGACCGTACGACGCGACGGAACCTCACCGCACGTCGACCTTCGTGCTGTGCGCACGGTCGTAGAAGCGGGTTCCGACAACGCCAGCCACTGCAGCGACGACCGTCGCGACGGCGAATCCCAGCAGCGTCGGCACGATCTCGGCGAGCAGGGTCGTCGGGCTTCCCAATGACACGAGCATCTCCAGCTGAATCGCCAGGTCGAGATCGCTGACGGGAAGGGTGAGGAGGCGGGGCAGTCCCGAGTTCGCCGCGACGACGATGACCGCAGCCAGGGCAGCAAAGCCACCGAACACTGTGCCGGCCAGGTCGTTGCTCGCGAGCACGATGCTCACGAGCATCGCGGATACCACACCGCTGAAGACGAGGACCGCGACGAAGCGCACCTCCGCATGTCCACCGGCATGCTGGAAGACGAACGTGCCGATACCGGTTGCCGCGATGGCCGCGGCCAGACCGAGCACCACCGAACCGACCGCTCCGATGAGCAGCTTGATCTTCAGCAGAGTCTGCCGGGGGAACGGTCGCTGCGTGCGCATCGTGCGCCACGGACCGACGAGGACGATGCTCAGCCCCGCCGCCCGATTGACGACGAACGACGCCGTCAATGCCAAGGTCAGTGCCGCGAGCGCCGACGCGATGACCACGGACGGCATCCACGCGGACGACGCCCACGCAGGCTCATCACTGACAACATCCTCGGCGACGGGGTTGACCTGGGCGGTCGCCTCAGGCGGGTCCCCAGCCGACGGCATCGCTGCCGCACCGTCAGCGTCCGGGCCGAAGTAGTCGACCGGGTCAGGGCCCGACACCTCGTCGACGGTCGTCGTGAATGGGCGCTCGAACGCCCGCGCGGTCTCATCGGTCGACCGGGCACAGTCGAGGCTGCTGCCGGCAGGATCGCACGTGAGCTCGCCGGCGACGGTGCGGATCTGGTCGGCGACGAACTCATTGGCCTGCCGAACCACCTCGTCCTCGTACTTCGAGACGATGAAGCGGTCCTCGTTGAGGGCCTGCGGTCCGGCGACGATCGTGATCGGATACGTCGGTGCCTCAGCGAGCCGTCCCGCGGAGTAGTCGCGGATGTCCGACAGCACCGTCGGTGTCAGCTGCGCCGGCAGGACCACCGCGAGAACGGACGTCCCGTCCTCGACCTGAGCGCGGGCCCCGGCGGGGGAGAGCACACGCTCCTCGGTTCCGAACTCCTCAACCAGGGCACCCTCCTTGAGGCGCTTGGCATACTCGTCGGAGAACGCGAGGTAGTCGACCATGGCGCTCTGCAGGGCCGGCATCTCTGAGACCGTGTCATCGACCCCGACGGCGACGGAGAAGCTCGGCGGCGATTCGACGCTCACCGCCGCGGACTCGTCCGCCGGAGGCCCGGGCTGACTGCTCGCGGCGATGGAGCGTTCGAGCTGCGCGAGCGCGGGGGCGAGAACCGCCAGCGCAAGGATGAAGACTGCGACGGCGGCGAGCAGAGGCCACAGCAGCAGACGCAGAGGACGACCGGATCCGAGGGCATTCGCCGAGACGAGGACTGAGCGCACGCCTTCATTCTTCCACCCCGGCGTGTGTCAGTCATCACATACAGGCTGGGAGGCTCGTGAGCCTCGGCCGGCCTCAGAGCATCTTGCCCTGCACATTCCACCCCTGGGTCTTGACGAGACTGAGCGCCTTCATCCGGCGGAACCCGACGGCATGACCGGCGAGGAAGTTCGACAGACGCAGCCAGAACCCGTTCTTGTGCCGATCGACCGAGCGGATGTAGGCGTCGACGTCGACGTGCTTGGCCATGTTCTTGCCGGCGAAGAGGGCGATGAGCTTCATCGCGTCCTGCGGGGCGTAGAACGACGCGGTGCGATCAGCCGTGTACTCCTGGGCGCGCGACAGCGTCGGCGAGAGCCGCAGCAGGGCGAGGATCGGCTGGAGATGCCGTTGCGCCACAGGTTCACGTGACCGCACTTGATGTGCCCGAGCTCGTGGGCCATGATGAAGCGCAGCGCCCCGAAGTCACCGTACATGTACGCGAGATCGACGATGTCGCTGTAGACGACGACATAGCCGCGCTGCAGCTGGCACTTCGATGCGTAGGCGTTCATCATTCCGTTGCCGTTGATGACGTAGATCTGCGGGATCGTCGACATCCGTCCCGTGCCGGCACCGAAGCCCATCTCCACGGCGAGATCGTGGTAGACCCGGTAGAGCTCCGGGAACTGCTCATCCGTGACCTCGACGCCGTTGGAGATCTGCGACCAGAAGAGATAGCGGATGTAGATGAAGCTGACGATCGGCGCGAACAGGCCGATGAGGATGCCGACGGCCCACTCATCGAGGCGCAGGCCCAGGAGCAGGTAGGTGAGCGCGCCGATGGAGACGATCGCAGTGAGCACGATGCCGAGGACGAGCATCGGCATCTCGGCACGGTGGCGGAGCTGACTGACCGAGGGGCCGTAGGCTCTCACCGGGGTGGGAGTCTGGTTGGCTGTCATGGATCTGTGTCCTCTTCGTCGTCGACTCGAGGCGAGCCGGGGGATGGGGATGAGAGCGCCGAGGCGGCAGGGACCACCCGTCAGGCGCCGGGCTCACGGACGGGGCCGTCCGGCCGAAAGCCTGCGAAACACTAACACAGAACACCGCAACCACCATTGCCGATGCGAGGGTGCCTCAGCGCGGTTCCCGACAGCACCGCCTGCCGCGGGTCGTCGACGGGCTCAGTCGGCGTCCTCCCCGAGCAGGTCGACGCCGAGCAGCTCATAGGCCCGACGGTACTTCGCGGCCAGGCGCACGCGCGTCTCATCGTCGAGCGCGGCCTGCCGGGCGGGGTCGGTGTTGTCGGCGAGGTCAGCGGTCTTGACGATGACGGCCAGCCGGTCGGCCCGGACCCTGGCGAAGTAGTCTTCGACGGCCTCGCCGCTGCGCTTCGTCACCGCGTCGACCGCGTCGACCACCTCGGCGGGGAACTCACGACGCAGATCCTCCGCGCTCACCGAGGTGTCCTCGACGACATCGTGGAGCCACGCCGCCGCGATCGCGAACTCGGCATCGGCGGAGTCCAGACCCTGCTCTTCGGCGATGGCGGCGGCGTTGGCTGCGACCCGCCGCGGATGGTCGATGTAGTCCTGGCCCGCCTTGTCGACCTGGCCGGTGTGCGCCTTCCGAGCGATCGCTTCGGCGCGGGTGATGAGATCCTCGGTGCCGTTCATGGTGCCTCCTGACGGGTGCGATCAGCGCCAGCGTTGCCAGGCGGCCTGGCGGCTGACGTCGGCGAGTTCGGCGACGCGGGCCCACGAATTGTGCTCGGCGAGCAGGCGGGCGCTCGTGCCGAGTGCCTCCCCGACTTCGGAGGACAGGGAGATGAGGGCGGTGAACGCCGCAGGGTCGGGGGAGTGGGCGAGACCGTTGATCGCCTCCCGCGCCGAGGCGATGAGCTCGGCCACCGCCTCCACTCCGGGATCGGCATGCGCATCGGCTGCCGTGAACCGGGTGCCGCCTCCGGAGTGCGCGCTGCCGGCCGTCCCCGCGTTGGAGGACGCGGTGCCGGAGTCGCTGAGATCCACCGGTTCGGTGCTGTCGTCGTCGAGTGTCACAACGATCATCTCCTCTGGAGAGTTGAGGCTGCGGGTCCAACTGCGGGAGTGCCAGCGGTATTCGACCTCGCCCCTCAGGGGCCGATAGACGGCAGTGTACAGGGTGCCGAATGCGTTGTCGTAGTCTCCGCTCCAGACTCCCGGTGCGAGCATCGCCTCGGCCATCTCCTCGACTCCGCGCCCGTCCTCGAGTGCCTCGGTGAGCAGCTCCTGACGCTCGACGCTGCGGAACCGGCGAGCGTGGTCGGGGTAGTCCGGGTGCCGTCCCCGATGGTTCGTCGCGACCGGATCCTCGATGATCTCCGGGGCCATTCCCGGCCCGACGTACGCGGTGACGGTCCTGCCGGTCGCATCGACCATCGTGAGGTTGTAGTACATCGACACCGGAACGGTCTCGAGCCGGCGCAGGGCCTCGGGCACATCACCGGCGACCTCGAGGAGGAAACGGACGACGAGCGGCGCGGCGAAGCCGTCCCCGTCGCCGGGCCGTCCGCCGAAGGCGAGGGACACGGCCAGCCCGTCCTCGTTCAACCCGTCGAGCAGACCCCACAGGCAGTCGGAGGTGCCGATTACCCGTCGGGTGCCGTACCGGGTGGAGGCGTGGACCTGTTCGAAGAGTTCGAGGCCGTAGTCGTAGTTGCGCAGCAGCGCCGGTTCGGGAGAGGACATGGCGACCTGGGAGCAGCCGGGCAGGAAGCGCGGCGGGTTCCACAGAGTGAGCATCCGCGCGGCCGTCTCATCGTTGCCGGTGAGTTCGACGAGGCGCTCCCACGTCGGCACGAGCTCGGGCATGTGCTCACGCAGCTTGGCCTCCGCGGTGGCCAGATCGGGTCGAGCCCAGTCGCCCTCACTGAGGTACCAGGCGCGGTAGGCCGGCCACACGGTGTCGAACAGTGCCTGCCAGCGGGTCGAGGGGCGGTCTTCGGTGATTCCGTAGAAAGTGAAAGAAGTCATGTGTCAAGGCTAGGTTGACACTCTGTCGAGTGTCAAGAAAATATTGACAACTCTACGCGAGGTATGGGCGGATTGCGGTGTTCTCCGTGGTCACCGGGCCTGTGGCGGCGTCATTGACCCCGAGGCTGTGTACCCTTGAGGGCAAGCGGCCTGGGCATCATCGGCTCCGGTCGAGGCGAACGGAGAATGACATGTCGCTGCTGGTCCACCTCGTCGTCCTGTGCGGACTGTTCATCATCATGGGCATCCTCACGACCCCGCCGGGCAACCGCGACTGGAAGCGGATCGGCGGGTTCCTCGGCGCCATCGGCCTGGGCCTGGCGATGACCGTCGTCGGGATGGTCATCCTCATCGTCATGCTCGGCCTCTACATCGTCGGCGTCGCACTCATCAACATCGGCCCTGGCCTCTTCCTCGGCGTCATCTCCGTGGCTCTGGCGTCGGGGATCATCATGTTCCTCATCGTCCAGCCGATCTTCAAGCGCACCGGCGTCGGCCTGGAGATCCTCGCGATCACCGAGTACTACATCCAGTGGTTCCTCATCTACGTCACCGTCTACCAGGTGATCTTCGACCAGCTCAACGGACTCGGCCGCGTCGTCAACGAGCGCGACCTCACGCAGGAGCTCAACTCCTACCTCTCCTCGATCCTCGACCCCTCGGCCCTCATCGCGATCCTCCTCCCGGTGCTCCTGTCGATCTGGGTCGCCGTGGCGATCGCGAAGATCCGCCTCGATGCCCCGTTCTCCACCGACGACGACAGTGCGACGGCTGCGGTGTCCGCGTCCTCCGGCGCCGAGGCGGCCGACCGGACCGAGGAGCCCGGCGAGGGTCGAGTCGTGCAGGTCGAGCGCCTGACCGTCACGGAGGACCCCTCCGGCGCCGAGGCGGGGGAGAACGCCGAGATCACCGAACGCAGCGAGCAGGTTGAGGGCAGGGCAGGCGCGGAACGGGCCCCGCGAGCAGCAGAGTCGACCCCGGAAACGCAGAGTCCCGCCGATCCGGAGAGGACCGACGGGACCGGGCGGCACAGGCCGAAGCACTGAGGCGGAAGGCTACTTCTTCTTCGGGGTGAACGACGTCGAGCACGACCACGACGTCTTGCCCTTCTTCGCCGTGACGGTGACCTTGACCTTCTTGCCCGGGGTGGCGCCCGAGATGTAGTAGTCGAGGTTCGCCGCGCCTTTCTTCGAGGCGGTCGCGTTCTTCTTCGTCTTCGTCGTCTTGTAGTGCGCGGTCGTCGTCACCTTCGCCTTCGCCCCGACCTTCGAGACCTTGACCGTCGTCCACGAGTACTGCTTCGGCTTCGAGTTCGACATCGAGACCTTGCACGACTTCGTCGCCGCCTCGGCGGGGGTCGCGTCGAGGGCGATCGGCCCGGCGAGGAGACCGGCAGCGAGAACGAGAGCGAGGCCCGGGCGCAGGCGGGCAGGGGTGATCACGGACATGAGTCTCCTGAGGGATGAGTGCGGGATGAGGCGACTGCTCGGACAGGGCAGTCGCCTCATCATAAGCACTGCGGCTGTTGTCAGACGAGTCCGGAGGCGGGCCGGCACTGAGACCTTCGTCACAGTGCCACGGGTGCCCGGCGACCGCCTCGGCGAGGGGTGAGTCCGGTGTGTTGACCATCACAGCGATGCGGTGTTCAATGGTGACCGTGAGTATTAGTGAACGATCGATCAGCTTCGATCGAGCGTGAGCGCCGTCGGACGGCGCATGCCGCCCGACACCCCGATTCACCACCATTTGCAGGGATCCGCGCGGGCGATCACACGGTCGCACTGCGCGCCCTCAAGACTGTGAGGACCACATGAGCGAAGCGTTCATCTACGACGCAGTGCGCACGCCGCGCGGGAAGAACCGCGGCGGAGCGCTGCACGGCACCAAACCCATCGACCTCGTCGTCGGACTCATCGACGCCCTGCGCGAGCGCAACCCTGACCTCGACGATGCCGCGATCGACGACATCGTCCTGGGCGTCGTCTCCCCGGTCGGCGAACAGGGCTCGGACATCGCCCGCACCGCGGCACTCGTCGCCGGGCTCGACGAATCGGTCGCCGGCGTCCAGGTCAACCGGTTCTGCGCCTCGGGGCTCGAAGCCGTCAATCTCGCCGCGCAGAAGGTCGGCAGCGGCTTCGAATCGCTCGTGCTCGCCGGCGGTGTCGAATCGATGTCGCGGATTCCTCTCGGCTCCGACGGCGGCGCCTGGTCGCAGGATCCGACGACGAACTACGACACCTACTTCGTGCCGCAGGGCATCGGCGCCGATCTCATCGCGACGACCGAGGGCTTCACCCGCGACGACGTCGACGCCTACGCCGCTGAGTCCCAGCGCCGCGCCGCCGAGGCGTGGGAGGACGGACGCTTCGACGGCTCCGTCGTGCCCGTCAAGGACCTCAACGGGGTGACGATCCTCGACCGCGACGAGCACATGCGCC
The DNA here is from genome assembly GCF_057364785.1 of Brevibacterium sp. LAARM2_SD2. Classification (NCBI taxonomy): domain Bacteria; kingdom Bacillati; phylum Actinomycetota; class Actinomycetes; order Micrococcales; family Brevibacteriaceae; genus Brevibacterium; species Brevibacterium sp. LAARM2_SD2. The sequence goes on from NZ_JBNFOM010000031.1 coordinate 44,140, forward strand.
CCGGCTCGACCGTCGACTCCCTGTCCCAGCTGCCCCCGGCGTTCGCGAAGCTCGCCGAGCAGACCGGCTTCGACGACGTCGCCCTGCAGAAGTACCACTGGGTCGAGGAGATCGACCACGTCCACACCGCCGCGAACTCCTCGGGCATCGTCGACGGTGCCGCCCTCGTCGTCATCGGCGACGAGGAGGTCGGGAAGACGATGGGGATGAAGCCGCGCGCCCGCATCGTCGCCACCGCCGTCGTCGGCTCCGAACCGACGATCATGCTCACCGGCCCCACCCCGGCCACGCAGAAGGTCCTCGACAAGGCCGGACTCACCGTCGACGACATCGACCTCTTCGAACTCAACGAGGCCTTCGCCGCCGTCGTCCTCAAGTGGATGAAGGACCTCGACATCCCGCACGAGAAGGTCAACGTCAACGGCGGGGCGATCGCCATGGGCCACCCGCTCGGCGCAACCGGGGCGATGATCCTCGGCACCGTCCTCGACGAGCTCGAACGCCGCGACCTGAACCGCGGCCTCATCACTTTGTGCATCGGTGCAGGCATGGGCATCGCGACGATCATCGAAAGGGTCTGACATGACGAACGCTCACTACTCCCGCACCACCGACGCCGACGGCATCGTCACCGTCGTCCTCGACGACCCCGATTCCTCGGTCAACACGATGAACGACCACTTCGGCGCCGCCCTCGAGGAGACCGTCGACTGGCTGGAGGCCAACGTCGACGACATCACCGGCGTCGTCATCACCTCGGCGAAGAAGACGTTCTTCGCCGGCGGTGACCTCGACCGCCTGCGCCGGGCCGATCCGGAGAACGCCGAGGCGGAGACCGCGCAGGTCGAGCACATCAAGTCGCTCCTGCGTCGCCTCGAGAAGCTCGGCAAGCCCGTCGTCGCCGCAATGAACGGTGCGGCACTCGGCGGCGGCCTCGAGATCGCGCTCGCCACCCACCACCGGATCGCCGCCGACGACGTGAAGTCCGCGCGCTTCGGACTGCCCGAGGTCACCCTCGGACTGCTGCCCGGAGGCGGCGGAGTCTCGCGCGTCGTGCGGATGATCGGCCTGCAGAACGCCCTGCAGAAGGTCATCCTGCCGGGCACGAAGTTCACCGCCGCCGACGCCCAGCAGCTCGGTCTCATCGATGAGCTCGCCCCCGCCGCGGATCTCGAGGACCGTGCGAAGGCCTGGATCAAGGCCAACCCCGACGCGGTGCAGCCGTGGGACGTCAAGGGCTTCAAGATCCCCGGCGGCGCCCCGACCTCACCGTCGATCGCGATGCTGCTGCCCGCGCTGCCCTCGACCCTGCGCCGCCAGCTCAAGGGCGCCCCGATGCCGGCCCCGCGCGCGGCCATGGCCGCGGCCGTCGAAGGTGCGCTCGTCGACATCGACACCGCGCTGACCGTCGAGACCCGCTACTTCGTCAACCTCACCCACACCGCGGTGGCGAAGAACATGATCAAGGCGTTCTTCTTCGACCTCGGCCACATCAACTCCGGCGGCTCCCGACCCGACGGCGTCGAATCCCGTCAGGTGAAGAAGCTCGGCGTCCTCGGCGCCGGGATGATGGGGGCCGCGATCGCCTACACCGCCGCACGCGCCGGCATCGACGTCGTCCTCAAGGACGTCGAACTCGCCGCCGCGGAGAAGGGCAAGGCCTACGCGGTCAAGCGCGAGGAGGCGGCGCTCGCCAAGGGCAAGACGACCCCGGAGAAGTCCGAGGCGGTGCTCGCGCGCATCCACCCGTCGGCCTCGGTCGAGGACTTCGCCGGCGTCGACTTCGTCATCGAAGCCGTCTTCGAGTCCGTGCCCGTCAAGCACCAGGTCTTCGGGGAGATCGAGAACATCGTCGCCCCCGACGCCGTCCTCGGCTCGAACACCTCGACCCTGCCGATCACGGAACTCGCGACCGGGGTCGAGCGGCAGGCCGACTTCATCGGCGTCCACTTCTTCTCACCCGCGGACAAGATGCCGCTCGTCGAGATCATCACCGGGGAGAACACCTCGGATGAGACGCTGGCCCGGACCTTCGACTTCGTCCAGCAGATCCGGAAGACCCCGATCGTCGTCACCGACTCCCGCGGATTCTTCACCTCGCGGGTCATCGGGACCTTCATCGCCGAGGCGGTCGCCGCCGTGGGCGAGGGCGTCGAACCCTCCAGCGTCGAACAGGCGGCCCTCCAGGCCGGGTACCCGACCGGTGCGCTCCAGCTCCTCGACGAGCTCACGCTCACCCTGTCGCAGAAGATCCGCCAGGAGACCCGCGCCGCGGTCGAAGCCGGCGGCGGCAACTGGGAGGAGCACCCCTCCGAGGCGGTCATCGACTGGATGGTCGATCAGGGGCGCACCGGACGCAAGGACGGCGCCGGATTCTACGAGTACGACGAGACCGGCAAGCGCACCCACCTGTGGCCCGGCGTGCGCGAGCACTTCGACTCCGGATCGAGGGAAGAGCCGTTCGCCGACCTGCAGGAGCGGATGCTCTTCGCCGAGGCGATCGAGACGATCAAATGCCTCGACGAGGGCGTGCTCACCTCGGTGCCCGATGCCAACATCGGCTCGATCTACGGCATCGGGTTCCCCGCCTGGACCGGCGGCGTCCTCCAATACGTCAACCAGTACGAGGGCGGGCTGCCCGGCTTCGTCGAGCGGGCGAAGGAACTCGCCGCGACCTACGGTGAGCGGTTCACCCCGCCGAAGTCGCTGCTCGCCCGCGCGAAGTCGGGGGAGACCTACGAGTGAGCTGACGTCAGCGGCTCGGCGAGATTCCGACAGCGCCCACAGACCGGAGGCCCGGACGACGCGATTCGTCCGGGCCTCCGGTGTGCTCGACCCAGAGTCAGGCCGGTCGGTCCACCGCCGTGCGCTCGGCCAGCTGCGGGTAGGTGCGGACCAGTCCGTCCTCATCGATCGTGAGGTCAGCCGTGAAATCCCGCGTCCCGCTCGTGTACCGGACGCGGTCGGCGTCGATGCCCGTGTAGATCTGCGGACTGGCGATGACATTGAGGGAGGGCATGTCGATCCACGCCATCGTCAGCGAATGCTCGGCCGTCGTGTCGGTCTGCAGGGACAGCCGGCGGATCGGCATCGTGTTCGTCAGCGGACACAGTCCGAGATCGCAGTCGAGCGCACCGTCGAGGGCATCGGCGTCGACGATGCCCGGCGACGGCAAAGGGAAGGGCGGCGTCCCCGACTGCTCAGTCTCACTCGACCAGCGACCCGTGTCCGGATCCCGCGTGAGGCTGAGCGCGCGCGACCAGCCGCGGCCCTGCACGGCGACCGCGACGGTCCTCGTGATCCACCCGTCGCGGGCGTCGACCGTCCACGCCGCCGCGTAGTCGTCCGTGACCTGCCGTCCGACGGCGTGGAGACCGTCGGCGAGGAGCACCTCGGCGCTGTCGCGGCGATCAGGATCGTCGAGACCCCTCCAAGCGACCTGCCGTGAGCGTGCATCGGCGGAGGTCGCCTCGAAGTGTTCGATCGTCGTGTCGTAGTACCTTGTGGTGGCACCGAGCGGAGTCATCCCGATGCGCCGGGCCACCGCCTGTGAGGCGGGATTGTCCGGGCGGACGACGGCGATGCTCCGCTCGAGTCCGCCGGCGAAACCGGCAGCGAGCAGCAGCGCCCCCGCCTCGGCGGCATAACCCCTGCCCGCGTGCGCGGCATGGGACCGCCAGCCGATCTCCACCTCGTCCCCCGTTTCCCCGGCGCTGTAGCGGATCGGCTTGAGGACCGCAGCGCCGACCGGGGTGCCGTCGTGGAGAGTCACGCACCACCAGCCGCGTCCCGGCGACGCCGAGTCATTCTCCGTCGTGATCCACGCGGCGGCGTCCTCGATCCGCGGCAGCGCCGCCTTCGGGATGAAGCGGAGGAGATCCGGATTCGCATGGAGGCCGTGGACGAACGACGCATCGGCATCGTCGAACCGCCTGAGGATGAGACGGTCGCAGACATAGTCCGGTGGCGGAGGATCCGCGAGCACAGTCATGTCATGAGACTACGCCGGGGCACTGACATCGTCGGGGACTCCGGCGGAATAGCGCGCGGGCCGGGGGCGTTGTGCGTCGCACGGGCGCACAACGGTGCCCGCACATCTGACTCGACAGCCCCTTTGAGGAGGCGCGATGCGCGCAGCGGTCTATGACCAGTTCACCGATGACTTCGACGACATCACCGTCCGAGAGATCGAGGATCCGAAGGTCCCGCCGGCCTCCGTCCTCATCGAGGTCAAGGCCGCGGGGGTCAACCCCGTCGACTGGAAGCTCGTCGGCGGCGGGCTCGAGAAGTTCCTGCCCACCCAGTTCCCCGTCATCCCCGGCTGGGACGTCGCCGGCACCGTCATCGGCCTCGGCTTCGACACCCCGGAGTTCGAGATCGGCGATGAGGTCGTCGCCTACGCCCGCAAGGACGTCCTCGGCGGCGGCACCTTCGCGGAGAAGGTCGCCGTCCCCGTCCACGCCGTGACGAAGAAGCCCGCGGGACTGACCTGGGAACAGGCCGGGGGACTGCCGCTGGCCGGCAACACCGCCCTGCGCACCCTCGACGCCCTCGGCGACCTCGACGGGAAGACCGTCCTCATCCACGGTGCCGCCGGCGGTGTCGGCAGCATGGCCGTCCAGATCGCCAAGGCCGCCGGCGCCCGTGTCATCGGCACCGCCTCGGAGCGCAACCACGACTGCCTGACGGGTCTCGGGGCCGAACCCGTCACCTACGGCGAGGGCCTGGCCGACCGGGTCACGGAGCTCGCAGGCGGTCCCGTCGACGCCGTCGCCGATTTCGTCGGCGGACAGCTCGAGACCACGCTCGCCGTCCTCGCCGACGACGGAGCCCACGCCTCGATCGCCGACCCGACCGTGACCGAGCACGGCGGACGCTACATCTGGGTGCGTCCCGATGGAGCGACGACGGCCCGGCTCACCGAGCTCGTCGACGCGGGCAAGCTCACCGTCGATGTCGCAGAGATCTTCCCCCTCGCCGAGGTGGCCGACGCGTTCCGCTCGAGCGCGACCGGGCACACCCGCGGCAAGCTCGTCATCGTCCCCTGACCGGCCCGCATCCCGGCCGGCGGATCCGTCCGCGGCCGGGGCTCAGCCGATCCCCAGCGCCGCGGTCGCTGCCGCCCGCAGCTC
>NZ_JBNFOM010000032.1:0-31803 GCF_057364785.1 Brevibacterium sp. LAARM2_SD2
GGCGCGTGCGCAGCGCCCGGTCGGCCCGGGCGAACGCCGTGGGGCGGGCCTGCGGGCCGTCGCGGAGGGCAGCGGCCAGTGCTTCGACCTCGGTGACCTTCTCCTCGGCGAAGGAGAGCCACCCGGCGACGTCGACGGGGAGATTCGGCTGGTCGGCGACCGTGTGGGGGACGTGGAGCAGGGACGTCGACGTCGAGACGCTCACCTCATCCCGACCCAGCCCGGTGAGGACGTCGAGGGTCGCGGTGAGGTCGTCGGCCCAGACGTTGCGACCGTCGATGACTCCGGCGACGAGGCGGACCGACGCGGGCACCTCGGCGGCGATCCGGTCGAGCCAGGTGGGATCGAGGCGGCGGGTGGCCGCGGAGACGTCGACCCCGAGGGCGGCGATCCCCGAGTGCGCGAGTGCCGGCAGACCCGCCTGGAGCGAACCGTACGGGGTGGTGACGAGGAGTTTCGTGTGCGTGAGCGCTGCGGTCAGGGTGCCGTAGACCCGGGCGGCCGCCTCGGCGAGTTCGTCATCGCTTGACTCGTGCGCATCGGCGACGAGAGCGGGTTCGTCGATCTGCACCCATTCGACGCCGGCGGCGGCGAGGACGCTGATGACGTCGAGGTAGACGGCCGTGAGCTCGTCGAGGCGGTCCAGCGGCGCCGTCGTCGTGCCCGGTGCGGTCTTCGCGAGGGTGAGGAGCGTGACCGGGCCGACGAGGACGGGACGGACCCGGTGCCCGGCGGCGCGCGCCTCGGAGACGAGGGTGAGGAGGTGCTGCGGGTGGGCCTTGAACTGCGTCGAATCCTCGAGCTCGGGGACGAGGTAGTGGTAGTTCGTGTCGAACCACTTCGTCATCTCCAGGGGCGAGCGGTCGGCGGTGCCGCGGGCCAGCGCGAAGTATTCGCCGAGGTCGAAGTCTGTGCCCAGCGTCGCCGACGGGATGAGGCCGACGGTGAGCGCGGTGTCGAGGACGTGATCGTAGTGGCTGTAGGTCGCGGGGATCGCGTAGTCCTCGGTGAGGCCGAGTTCGGCGAGACGGTGGTAGGTCTGAACGCGGTGGGCGCGCACGGACTGGGCGAATTCGTCGGCGTCGATGCGACCGGCCCAGAACCGTTCGAGCGCGGTCTTGAGTTCGCGCCGGCGGCCGATGCGGGGGTAGCCGGTGATCGTCGCGGTGGGAAAGGGGGTCGTCATTTCAGGAGTCTCCATTTCAGAGCGGGGTGGATGTGGTGCGCCTCAGTGGGCGGGCACGGGGGTTGGGTGGAATGAGACGCCGAGGCGGTCGAGCGCTGCGAGCAGGTCGATCGTCGTCGTCCGGTCGTTGAAGGTGTAGAAGTGCAGTCCGGCGGCGCCCTGGTCGAGGATCGTCGCGACGTGCTCGGCGGTCATCTCGAGTCCGATGCGGCGCTGGGACTCTGGGCTCGCGGCACCGTCGAAGCGGGTGAGGAGGTGGTCGGGCACCGGCAGCTCGGCGAGCCTGCTCATCGTGTGCAGGCGGCGGATGTCGGTGATCGGGAGGATGCCGGGAATGATCGGCATGGTGATCCCGGCGAGGTCCGCACGGCGGCGGAGCCGGGCGAAGTGGCCCGGGTCGAAGAAGAGCTGGGTGATGGCGAAGTCCGCGCCGAGGCGCTGCTTGGCGGCGAGGACATCGAGGTCTTCGTCAGGGCCGGAGGACTGTGCGTGCCCGGACGGGTAGGCTGCGACCCCGATCCCGAGGCGTCCGGCGGCGAGTTTGGCCGTGTGCTCGGCTTCGATGGTCCGCAGCAGGTGGACGAGGGCGTCGGCGTGGGGGAGGTGCCCGGCGGGGACGCGGTCGGTGCCGGTGGGGAAGTCCCCGCGGATGGCGAGGAATCCGCGCACTCCGGCGCCGAGGAGGTGGCGGATCCAGCCGCGCAGCTCGTCAGCGGTGCCGGCGGTGCAGGCGAGGTGGGCGAGCGGACGCAGCTGAGTGGTCTCGCTGATGATGCGGATGAAGTCGGCGGTGCCGTGCAGCCAGTTGCTCTTTGCCGAGCTCGTCACCGCGAGGTAGTCGGGGTGAAGCTCATCGAGGAGGGCGAGGAGTTCGGGGGTGCCGGCGGCCTGTGCCGCGCTGCGGGGCGGCATGACCTCGAAGGAGAGCGCGAGGGGGTGGTGGCGCTCGGAGTCGGGTTCGGTGTGGGGGAGGCTGACCGGCGCCGAGGCGGAGGCGCGGGGCTCGCGGACCGCTGTGTCGGCGTCGGGGTGGGGTTGCAGTGGGCGACGGTCGATCGGCGGTCGCCGGTCGACGTCGCGGAATGAGCAGTCGAGGACAGGATCCGGATGTGTCAGTGATGTGGACATGCCGACATCGTGCCAAGGTCGGCATGTCCACCGCGCCGCTCATGGCGCAGGGCGTCACGGTTCGACTTATGTCGGTCGTACGCCGTCGCGCGAGGTCATCAACGGTCGGAATCCGTCATGGTCACCGGTAGTTGGTGAATTGCAGGTCGACGTCGAGGTCCTTGCCCTTGAGGAGGGCGATGACCTCCTGGAGGTCGTCGCGCTTCTTCGAGCTCACGCGCAGCTCGTCGCCCTGGATCTGCGCCTTGACGCCTTTGGGTCCTTCGTCGCGGATGATCTTCGAGATCTTCTTCGCCTCGTCCTTGTCGATGCCCTCCTTGAGGGAGGCGTCGATGCGGTACTCCTTGCCCGATGCGTAGGGCTCGCCCGAGTCGAGGGACTTCAGGGAGATGCCGCGCTTGACGAGCTTCGACTGGAAGACGTCGAGGACGGCCTTGACGCGTTCGTCGCTGTTGGCCTTCATGAGGACGGCTTCCCCGCTCCACGCGATCGAGGCGTCGGTGCCGCGGAAGTCGTAGCGGGAGTTGACCTCCTTCGCCGCCTGGTTGAGGGCGTTGTCGGCCTCCTGGCGGTCGACCTTGCTGACGATGTCGAATGATGATTCGCTGGCCATGGAAGCTCCTTCTTCAGGTGATAGCGATGCCGGTCGGAACCCGTGCCTGGTCTGCAGTCGAGTCTAGTCGAGAGGGGCCGGTGTGACCTGCGTCAACCGAGTTGGCAATCGCGACACGGGCCTAGTATTCTTCTTGAGTGCTCTTCGAGCGCCAACTGCGGCAGATTGCCCGAGCGGCCAAAGGGAGCTGACTGTAAATCAGCCGGCATTGCCTTCGCAGGTTCGAATCCTGCATCTGCCACGCAGACTCACAGGGCCCGATGTTCAGCGGAAACGCGTGACCATCGGGCCCTGTGGCGTTCCCGCCTAGTTCAGCTCTGATTCCGACATCGGCTGCCCCGCATTGTCAGGCCCGAATCCACCCCCTACCGTGGAGAGCACCACAGTGGAGGGGGCAGCGATGGGAGCGAAGGAACCACCTCGGCGGATGAATTCGCTGGCCGACCGAGACGCGGTCGCGGAATCCGCGATCGACAAGGCCGTCAGACGCGGCGACTTCGACAACCTGCCGGGCATGGGCAAGCCGCTCAAAGGCCTCCACAGCTCCGAGGACCCCGACTGGTGGATCAAGCAGAAGCTCGACGCCGAGGACATCAGCGGCGTCGCCCCCGCCGCCTTCCAGGTGCGCAAGGAGAGCGCCGTCCTCGAGGACACGCTCGATGCATTCGCCAAGGAGTCGGATGTCCGCGACTATCTCACCGGGTTCAACGCCCGGGTGCGCGAAGCCGTCCTCGACCTCCGCACCGGACCGCCGGTCTTCACCCCGCCCCGCGACATCGACGCCGAGGTGGTCGCCTGGCGACAGCGCCGCACCGCCCTGCGCGCGGCAGCCGAATCTGCGGCCGCAGACTCTGCCGCAGCTGAGGACCCAGCGCCCGCCGAGGAGCACATCGACCCTGATCAGCCGGGACGCCGACGACCGCGGTGGTGGCGCCTCCGCCGGAAGCGCTAGGCCGGGCGCCGGAAGCCCTGGAGCAGCCCTAGGCCAACCGCGTGATCGCGAGGTGGCTGAGGATCGCGGCCTGCTCGGTGAGCACCGTGTCGTCGAAGATGACGAACGGGGAGTGGTTGTCGCCCTGCTGCTCTGCCGGCACATCGGTGCGCCCGGCACCGAGCATCATGTACGTTCCGGGCACCTCGGCGAGGACGAAGGAGAAGTCCTCACTCGCCATGATCGGCTGCGCAACCACCTCCACCCGATCGGCGCCGAGGAGGTCACGCAGCCGGTCGACAGCCCACGCGGTCTCGGCGTCGTCGTTGACGGTGACGGGATACTGGACCTCGAAGTCCACCTCGGCGGTGCACCCGTGGGCGGCCGCAATGCCCGTGGCCAGCTGCGTCGCCTGATCCCGTACGGTCTCCAGCGAGGCCTGCGAGAGCGTGCGCACCGTCGCCCCCAGCGATGCCTGCTCCGGGATGATGTTGACCGCCTCGCTGCCGCTCAGCTGCGTGACCGTGAGCACGACGGGATCGAAGAGGTCGACGCGCCGGGTGACCATGGTCTGCAGGCCGGTGACGATCTCCGCGAGCGCCGGCACCGGATCGACGGCCTGGGTCGGCTGCGAACCGTGCCCGCCGCGCCCGTGCACCGTGACCTGCAGGACGCTCGAACCGGCCTGCAGGGTTCCAGGCTTCGTCGAGACGATCCCGCGCTCACTGGTGTTGACGTGCACGCCGAAGGCGGCGATCGCCCGTGACCCGGCCGCGTCGAGCACGCCCTCGTCGATCATCACCGAGGCCCCGTTGAACCCCTCCTCGCCGGGCTGGAACATCGCGACGACATCGCCTCTGAGTTCGTCGCGGTGGGCCGCGAGCAGGCGCAGCGCTCCGACGAGACCGGCGGTGTGAAGGTCGTGGCCGCATGCGTGCATCGCCCCGTTCGTCGCCGCGAACGGCTCGGCGGTCGCCTCGGTGAGCGGCAGGGCGTCCATGTCCCCGCGCAGCAGGACCGCGGGTGCGTCGGCGCTGCGGTCCGGGTGGGTGCCTCGGAGGACGGCGACCACCGAGGTGGTTCCCGTTCCCGTCGTCACCTCGACGTCGAGGTCGGCGATCGCCTCGAGCACCGCGGCCTGTGTCCGCGGCAGGTCGAGACCGACCTCGGGGTGGGCGTGGAGGTCGCGCCGCAGCGCGGTGAGGTCGGGAAGGAGGGCGGCCGCCTCGGCGAGGAGATCTCTCACAGCAGACCCACGAGGACGCTGGCGATGACGACGGACCCAGCGCTCACCGAGGTGAATCCGCCGACGAGCATCGGCGGGAGCATGACGTTGAGGAGGGCCTCCTTCTCATCGTCGTCGCGGGCGATCGACCGGGCGACCTCATTGGTGAGCAGGTAGTCGGCGGGGAAGCCGTACATCGCCGTCAGGGCCACGGACATGCCCAGCGGCGCCCGCCAGCGCAGCAGCTTCGTCGCGATGAACCCGCCGATGACGATGCCGGCGCCGCCGACGACGAGGATCGTCACGGTCGGCAGGAAGGCGCGGAGGACGTCCTCGACGGACGCGGTCACGAGCGGGGCCATGACGATCGCGATGACACCGGCCATCGCGATGCCGAACGAGTTCGAGCGCTCCATCGCCCTGTCCGGGGACAGCCCGATCGCGGTGGCGAGGATGCCGAGGATGAGCGCGAGGATCGACGACGGGATCTGCGTGGGAATCGCGAGCAGGGTGGCCAGGGAACCGCCGACGAGGATGAGGAAAAGCATGAACAGCTGATTGTCGACGAGGTAGGAGGGCAGGGTGATGAGCTTCTTCTTAGTCGCCGCCTCCTGTTCCTCCTCGTGGTGGGCCAGCGCCATCTCGTGGAGTTCGCCGCTGTCGCGCAGCTTCGTCGCATACCGGCGCAGGAGGAAGTTCGTCAGCGGCATCGACGGCAGCGACTGGAGCATGAGGACGAGCGCCGGGAGGACGATGATCGACGAGGCGGCGCCCGCGGCGGTCAGGCCCTCGGTCGTCAGGCTCGTGGCGACGATGCCGCCGGCCAGCGGGCCGGACCCGGCGACGAATGTCTCGAAGCCGAAGAGCGGCGCGACGATGAAGAGGATGAGGAGGACGGCGACGAGCATGCCGGAGACAGCGATGATGACCGAACGCCACTGCTTGAGCATGATGCGCAGGGGGATGAGAGTGCCCATGTGGAAGAGCAGCGGGGCGACGAGGATCGTGTAGATCTGGACGAGCATCGAGTCGTCGACGACGGATTCGGGCACGATGCCGATCTTCGCGAAGATGAAGACGCCGAGCATCGCGACGAGCAGGCTGGGAATGCGGGCCTTCGACCAGATCGAGACCAACTCGCCGAGGGCGATGAAGGCGAGGAGGATCGTGGCGGCGAAGATGGCCTCCATGGCGAACCTTTCGTCAAGCGACAGGGTGGTGGAGCGGTTGCGGACTGCGGTGGTGCGGTGTCGGATCGGAGAATCGCCATCCCGGATTCCGAGATGTTCACCGATTCTCAGAAGCGTACGTTACTCCTGGGCGGCGGGGATAGAGCACCGAGTATCCAGAATGCAAGATCGGCGATGTTCTCCGATTCGCGTGCGTGGCATGACTGCTTTGGAATTAGGGTGGAGGCATGAGCTTTCTCCAGTTCCTGCGCGAGCGGGGCATCACCGAGCGACCCGGCTCGGGCACGCGCCCGCTCGTCATCGCCCACCGCGGATATTCGGCCGTCGTTCCCGAGAACAGTCTGGCCGCCGTCGATGCTGCGCGAGCGCTCGACGTCGACTTCATCGAGGTCGACGCCTCGACGAGTGCCGACGGGGTCCCGGTCATCCTCCATGACCCCGACCTCGACCGGACGACGAACCGCAAGGGCCCGGTCGTCAAGCTCACGGCTGAGGAGCTCTCGTTCGTCGACGCGGGGTCGTGGATGGGACCGGGGTTCATGGGCATCCGGATCCCGACGCTCGCGGCGGTGATGCGCGACATCCAGCACCGAGGCGGCGAACTCCTCCTTGAGCTCAAGGGGGAGTGGTCGCCGGGGGCGGTGGCGAGGATCTCCGAACTCGTCGTCGAGACCGGCACCGCCGATCGCATGGTCGTCCAGGCGTTCAACACCGACACGCTGGCCACATGCCGTGACCTGCTGCCGATGGTCACCCGGTTCCTCCTGCGCATGGTGCCCCGGCCCGAGGACATCGCCACGGCCCGCAGCCTCGGTGCGGTGGCGATCAATCCGTCGTTCAGGGGATTCTCGCTGCGGAAGTCGATCGTCAAGGAGATCCGGGACAACGACCTCGGGGTGTTCGTGTGGACGGCCGATGAGATGAACGAGTGGCGGGAGCTCCTCGACGCCGAGGTCGACGGGATCATCACGAATCATCCGGGCCGGCTCCAGGGGTTCCTCGCGGGTCGGTTCGACCCCGTGAAATAGGCATCCGAGCGGGGCCGAGCGGCGGCACCGATGGTGCTGCGGCTCCGGCGCGACGCAGGGGAGGGGCCTGGGCGGGGTGGCCTGTGAGTGAGGTCACCGGGGACGGATTTGCCCCGGTCGCGCAACCCCGTGTAAATTCTTACCTGTTGCCCCGATAGCTCAGTCGGCAGAGCATCTCCATGGTAAGGAGAAGGTCAAGGGTTCGATTCCCTTTCGGGGCTCTCGTGCCGCGTGAAAACCGCGGCGCTTGATTCGAGGCGCGGTAGCTCAGCTGGTTAGAGCGCACGACTCATAATCGTGAGGTCGGGAGATCGAGCCTCCCCCGCGCTACTCGATAAGCCCCTCACCTGGGAAGATTGTTCCGGGTGGGGGGCGTTTTCAATTCTCAGCCACCGCCGATAATGCGGTTACGATGCGCTTTGAAACCACTCGTCAAGTACATCCACAACACCCCGCGGGCCGGCGCTCGAGCGGCCCTGAATCGACAGGGCGGCCCCTCGATCAACAGTTCGCGTGAAAATGTCGTCCCCGAAGGCGCGATTTTCACGTCAAGTGTTGAACGAGCGGCCGCGGCGTCGCCGGAGCGGTGATGAACGCGCCAAGTGTTGAACGAGCGGCGGGATACCAGCGTGGAGCGTACCTGGGGCGTACGTTCACGCGCGTGTTCGTCCGTTCCCGTGGCTGTTCGCTCACCCGATCGCTGACCCGCGCGTCCGCCTACCCCTGCCGTTTCGCGTTCGTCAGCGTGAGCAGGCTCTGCAGACCCGCCTCGGTGCCGGGCCAGTGCTTCTCGATGCTTTCCATGCCCGCATGGCGGATCGCGAAGCGCAGGACGATGACGACGGCGATCGCATCATCGGCGTACCCGAGCACCGGGATGAAGTCGGGCACTACGTCGATCGGCAGCAGCAGGTAGGCGAGCAGTCCGCCGAGCATCCACCGCGTGCCCGTCGGCGTCTGCGGATCGGCGGCCAGACGCCTGATGAGGCGGACGACGTCGGGGACGAGACGCACGATCTCCCGCCAGTTCACGGTCCTGCCGAGGCGCCGCTGCTGGACCCACAGGATGACGATGAGGGCGAGCCAGAGCACGAGCAGTCCCGCGATGACCGAGAGGACGATGACGAGCCAATCTGGCACAGTGCGCTCCAGGAGTGAGGACGGGCGGTTCAGGCAGGCGGCCTCGCACACGTGCGCGAGTCTGCCGAGCCCGTCAGCGAGTCTAAGCCGTCACCGGCGGCTCCGCATATGCGCGCGTCATCCGCGCGAGCAGGAAGAGCCACGCGAAGAGGACCCCTGCGGCCATCGTCTCCATGCCCGTGAGGTTGTAGTAGCCCAGCGGCACCCACAGTGCGATGGACACGGCGATCGCGGCGATGACCGTGAACGACGTCGCCGTGAAGTCGCGGGGGAGACCGGGAATCATCCGGAGCAGGGTGAGGAAGAACGCGACGAAGGCCACGACCATCCCCGCCCCCGCGCTGACGTGCACGGGGAAGTTCACGGCGTCGGGAACCAGCCCGACGACGATCATGCAGATACCGATCGCCGCGAACTCCCACGTCAGCACGGTCACGCGCCCTGGCTCCCGGATGCCGCGGTGCCGCAGCCCGAGGTCGATGTCGCGGCCGATGAAGTTCGCCAGCGTCGTCAGCAGCAGACCGGTGATGAGCAGCGAGACGTTGAACTGATACCCATTGACGCCGGTGTCATTGCCCAGCCGCGAGAAGTGGAACTGCCACCACGTCGCCTCCGGGGACTGGATCATCGACGCCAGCGTGCCCATGAACAGCCCCGTGACGACGAGACCGACGACGACCACGCTCGTCACCTCATCGCCGATGACCACGGCGAAGTACGTCATCACAGAGGCGGCCGCCCCGGCCAGTGCGGCACCGCCGAGCCAGTCGACTTCGAGGCCGAGGAAGCCGAGCTGGAAGACCTGGAAGATCGCGTGCATCGCGATGTTGGCGACGAGCGCCACCGCCGAGGTGAGGGCGAGGAGATCGAGGGCGCGTTTGACCAGCGGCAGCCGTCGTCGCCACGCCAGCTCCGTCCGCCGGCCCGCGAGGAGGTACGACAGGCCGAATCCCAGTCCCGCCGTCAGTGCTGTCCACCATCCCGTCAGTGCGCCGAGGGAGTCCTCCCCGCCGAGCGGAATGGTCTCACCGCGGATCGAGACGCCCACCCCGAGCGCGACGATGACGAAGGCGATGACCGACAGCCTCGTCGCCAGCGACTCGAGACGGGTGCGCGAGGAGCGCCCAGGGCGTGTCGTCCGTGTCCTGACCGACCGCGAACCGTCGGCTGAGGTCAGGAGCCGGGGACCGCCTCGGCGAGGATCGGAGTCACCCATCGTCGTCACCGGCCAGTCGGCGGACGAACCGCCCCTGCTCGGGCGTGTAGCCGAGGGCGGTGACGAGCTCCGAATCGACCTCCGTCGTCATCTGCGCGACATCGGCCCCGCGGTTGCGGCCCTGCTCATGCGCCCACGCGAGCATCGCCTCCCCGAGTTCGTACGAACGGGCGCGGAACCCGGCGATCTCGAGCCGCAGCGCCCCGCCGTGGGAGAACCCGGGAACGAACGTCAGCTGCATCGTCCCGGCGACCTCGGCGCGCTCATCGCGGACGACGGCGAGGTAGTGGGCGCGATCCCGGGTGATCGCGGCATGGAGGCGGTCGAGCACCTCGGCGCCGGGAGCATCGCCTTCGAGGAGGGCGAGGATCGCGGGCACGTCACCGCGGCGGGCCCGTGAGACGCGGAACTCCTCGCCGTCCACGCGCAGGGCGTCGCCTGAGGATGTCGCGGCGATGTCCTGCATCCGGGCGACGAGCGCATCGAGCCACCCGCCGACGCTGACACGGGCCTGCTCGGAATCGGGGTACCGGCACCGCAGGTGGAGGCCGTTCTCGTCGAGGATGAACCACAGCATCACCCCGTCGGTGCGGATCGTCGCGCCCACGTACTGGGCGTCGAGCCCCGTCGAATCGATGCGCACCGGCAGCCTGCGCAGGTCGAGCCAGGAGATCGCGAACATTCCCGGGGCCTCGGGCATGCCGCCCCACGGTGCGAGCACCTCGGCGAGGGGATGGGAACCGAGGTCGATGGCCTCCCGCACCGCTGCCGCGCTCGCCCGCGGGGCCGGGTCGGTGATCTCGAGGACCGAGTTCGTGATGAACCAGCCGACGGCGTCGTTCCAGCGCTCCTCATACCGGCTGTGGACGGGGAAGACCGCGCGCAGCGGGCCGCCGCCGACCTCGCGGGTGATCTCCGCCATCGCCGAGAGCGCCAAGGTCAGCGTCGAGACGCCCTCGGCCCGGGCCTCGGCGGAGAACGCCGCCGAGGAGTGGACGTCGAAGACATCGCGGACGACGACCCGCTCGAGGTGCGCGGTCGACTCACCGAGGGGGAGCGGGAAGCGGGGCATGAAGCCCCCACCGGCCTCGAGGATCTCCCGCCACCGCGAGCTCACTCGCTCCGGCGGGGGTCCCGGTTCGGACAGGGCCAGGGTGTGCTCGTAGAACGCCGGGGCGGGATCGAGGTCGGGGTCCTCGCCGAGGGCGATCGCCGAGAGCGCGGAGAGGAGATCACGGGCGATGACGAGCATCGACCACATGTCGACGTGCGCGTGATCGGCCCCGATGATGACGGTCGACCCGGCCGCGGTCTCGAGCACGCAGAGGCGGTGGGAGGGCCGGGCGAACGGGGTGCACGCCTCATCGAGGACGCTGCGCAGGGCGGTGTTGACGGCCTCGCCCTGGGCGATCGCATGCTCACGCCAGCCACCGGAGAGGAGCTCGACCTCGGCGAGCCCCACCTCGTTGTCGTCATCGGTGAAGAACGCCGTGCGCAGGGTGCCGTGCCGCTGCATGACCGCCCACCAGGCGGCGGCGAGGGCATCGCGGTCGACATCGCCGGGCAGGCGCAGCGAGAGCGCCATCCACGATCCGGGACGGGCTCCGGCGGCCACATGCCGCTGCTGATCGAACGAGATCGGGCGCCTGCGTCCGAGCGGCCCGGTCACGACGTCGTAGCCGTAGAGGCGGCCGAACGGGAGGTTGAGGTGAGACACGTTGGTCAAACGCATGTCGCTACTCTAACGTGAGAGCCACGGCAGGGAGCCGCAGGTGGGGAGGTCTGGTCCGTGATGTCGAGACATGCCGTCGACGGTGCCGACATCGCCGCCGAGCTCAGCGACGAGGGCGGACGAGCTGTCGTCCAACTCCATGGTCTGACGTCGTCGCGCGCTCGCGACCGCGTGCTCCACCTCGACCTCGGCGTCGGTCTCAGCGGCACCCGTCTGCTGCGCTACGACGCTCGCGGCCACGGGGAATCGACCGGCCGGAGCGCGGCCATCGACTATCGCTGGTCCCGTCTGGCCGTCGACCTCCTCACGCTCCTCGACCTCCACTTCCCCGGGGAGACGGTTCACGGCGTCGGCCCGTCGATGGGTGCCGCCACCCTCCTCCACGCCGCGGTGGCCGACCCGCGGCGCTTCTCCGGTCTCACCCTCGTCGTCCCGCCCACGGCCTGGCAGACGCGTCCGGCGCAGGCCGAGGTCTACCTCGAAGCGGCCGACCTCGTCGCCGGCGGCGGCATCGCCGAGTACCTGGCCGTCGGGGCGAGCGCCGTCCGACCCCCGGCGCTCGCCGACGCACCGGAGACCACTCCGCAGGTTCCCGAACGTCTCCTGCCCGCGGTGCTCCGCGGGGCCGCGGCCAGTGACCTGCCCACCCCCGAGGCGCTCGCCGGGGTGGAGACACCCACGACGATCCTCGCGTGGGCCGATGACCCCGCCCATCCGCTCTCCACGGCCGAGGCGCTCCACGCCGTGCTCCCGCACTCCGAGCTCATCATCGCCCGGACACCGGCCGACCTCGCTGAGTGGCCGGGGGTGCTCGCCGCCGATGTGGCTCGTGCGACCCCGTGACGCCCCAGGGCCACCGGGGCTAGGCTGGTGGCCGTGAGCGGAACTCGCGGCATGAGTGGGCTCCGAGCCGACTGCGCAGGAGATCGACGATGATCGACACACGTATAAGGGACTGGCTGCTCGACTCCGATCCGGCGCTGCGCTGGCAG
Organism: Brevibacterium sp. LAARM2_SD2; assembly: GCF_057364785.1. NCBI lineage: Bacteria > Bacillati > Actinomycetota > Actinomycetes > Micrococcales > Brevibacteriaceae > Brevibacterium > Brevibacterium sp. LAARM2_SD2. The sequence continues at coordinate 12,382 of NZ_JBNFOM010000032.1, forward strand.
GTCGAGCGCGACCTCCTCGGGGCCGACGAGGACACCTGGCAGGCCACCCGGGCCGCAGTCGCCACCGAGGGGTTCGGGCGCGACCTGCTCGCGCGGCAGGACCCCGACGGCCAGTGGGCCGGGGGTCCGTTCTTCCCCGCCGACTTCAGCTGGGAGGGTGAGCAGCCGTGGACGGCGACGACGTGGGCGCTCAAGGACCTGCGCGAATGGGGCATCGACGCCGAGGTGCTCGCCGAGACCGCGGAGAAGCTCGCGCCCGTGCGGTGGGAGTTCAAGGACCTGCCGTACTGGGGTGGGGAGGTCGACGTGTGCATCAATGCGTGGACGCTGTCGAACGGCCTGTGGCTCGGCGCCGACGTCGACGGGATCGCCCAGTGGTTCCTCGACCATCAGCTCGACGACGGCGGCTGGAACTGCGAATGGGTCGAAGGCTCGACCCGGTCGTCCTTCCACTCGACCCTCAACGCCCTCGTCGCCCTCCTCGACTATCAGCAGCGCACCGGCGACGGCGCACGGGTCGCGCAGGCGCGTGCCGCGGGGGAGGAGTATCTGCTGAAACGCGACCTCTATCGGCGCCTGAGCACCGGCGAGCCATTCTCGATGAACGCGTTCAGTTTTGCGCACCCTAGGCGCTGGCACTACAGCATCCTCGCCGCCGCGGACTACTTCCGCGACGCCGCGCTCACCGACGGGAGGCGACCGGATCCGCGTCTGGCCGACGCGATCGAGCGCATCCGGGATCAGCGCCAGGCCGACGGCACATGGCTGCAGGGACACCGGCTGGCCGGTGACGTCTGGTTCCACGTCGACGTCCCCGCGGGCGAACCGTCGAAGTGGGTGACGCTCCAGGCCCTGCGCGTCCTCGACTGGTGGGACGCCGCGAACGCTCCCGGGGCCGCTGACAATCCAGCCGCCGCGACTCCCGCCTGAGCCGCGCAGCGATTCCTCACCGAACCCCCATCGCCTCCGCCTCTCATGAGAATATTCGAAAAAATCTTGAGGCTTCGAAAGTTCTCGTGTAGAACTGATGTCACGCGACAACGCAGTCGACTCAGGAGGGCATCATGCCGGAGAGCACCACCAATGAGCACATCGTCGTCATCGGCGGCACCCGCGGCCTCGGCTCGAGATCGCCCGCGCCGCCGTGGCCCGCGGGGACCGGGTCACGGTGACCGGCCGGGACCCGCAGCGCAACGCGGAGCGCGCGGCCGAACTCGGGGAGAACGCGAGCCACGGAGTCTGCGACCTCACCGACTGGGCATCGCTCCAGGCCTTCTTCGACTCCGTCGACGGGCCGATCGACCACCTCGTCCTCGTCGCCCTCGACCGCGACAACAACGACATCAGGGACTTCCGCCCCGACGACAGCGCCCACACCTCGCTGATGAAGAACGTCGGCTATGCGACGAGCGTCCACTACGCCCTGCCGAAGCTCGCCGCCGACGGATCCGTCCTCATGTTCAGCGGCCTGTCGATGTGGCGGCCGTTCCCGGGATCGACGACGATCTCCATGGCCAACGCCGGCGTCGTCGGCCTCGCCACCTCCCTGGCCGTGCAGATCGCACCGGTGCGCGTCAACGTCATCACCCCCGGGGTCGTCGGCGGCACGGACGCCGTCGACAACGCGGACCCCGTGCGCGCCGAAGCCTATGAGGCCGCGCGCCAGCGCACCCCCGGCAAGCGCCTGCCGACCCCGGACAACATCGTCGACGCGTCCTTCGCGCTCATGGACAACCGCGGCATCAACGCCGCCAACCTCGTCGTCGACTCCGCGATGCACACGATCTGAGCGGCAGGAGACGACCACCATGCGAATCGAGACCACCGACGTCCTCGTCGTCGGCGCCGGGCCCGCCGGGCTCACCGCCGCCGCGTGCCTGGCCAGGGACGGCATCGACGCCGTCACCGTGAGCAAGTTCCCGAGCACCGCACACACCCCGCGGGCCCACATCACCAATCAGCGGGCGATGGAGATCTTCCGCGACCTCGGCATCGAGGACGAGGTGCTCGCCGCCTCCCTGCCCGGAGACGGCATGGGCACGAACGTCTTCGCCACGAGCGTCGCCGGCCGCGAGCTCGCCCGGATGGACGCATGGGGGAGCGGACCGGCACGTCGCGCCGACTATGCCAATGCCAGCCCGAGCTCGATGTGCAACATCGGCCAGCACGACCTCGAGCCGATCCTGCGCCGGCGGGCCGAGGACCTCGGCGGCGACCTGCGGTTCTCCACCGAGCTCGTCGCGATCAGCCAGACCGCCGACCACGTCGAGGCCGAGATGCTCGATCGTGCGACCGGTGAGCACTACCTCGTGCGGGCGCAGTACGTCGTCGCCGCCGACGGCGGTCGCAGCCTCATCGCCGAGGAGCTCGGCTTCCCCTTCGACGGGGAGACCGGCCTCGGCTCGGCGATCAACATCTGGATCGAAGCCGACCTCGAGAAGTATCGCGCACACCGCCCCGGAGCGCTCTTCTTCACGATCCAGCCCGGCCGCGACTTCTGGCTCGGGGCCGGCACCTTCGTCACCGTGCGGCCGTGGACCGAATGGGTGCTCATCGTCGTCTACGACCCCGAGACGGAGACGATCGACACGAGCGAGGACGGACTGCAGGAGCGCATCGGCAAGGTCATCGGCGATCCGAGCGTCGACGTGCGGATCAAAGGGGTGAGCGAATGGCAGATGAACCACCTCGTCGCATCGACCTACCGCCGCGGACGGGTCTTCCTCGCCGGGGACGCCGCCCACCGGCACCCGCCGGCCAACGGCCTCGGCAGCAACACCTCGGTGCAGGACGGGTACAACATCGCCTGGAAGCTCGCGCACGTCGTCACCGGCCTCGCCGGACCCGATCTGCTCGACACCTATGACGCCGAACGCCGGCCCGTCGGCCGCCAGGTCGTCGACCGGGCCCTGGCCAGTGTGCAGGCCTTCGGGCAGGTGCCCTCGGCCTTCGGCTGCCGGATCGGGCAGACCGATGCCGAAGGCCAGGCCGCGCTCGACGAGTTCTTCAGCGACACCCGGCCGGGGCGGCGAGCCGCAGTCACCTCGACGATGTGCTCGCGCAGAACGAGTACCACTTCAACGCCCACGGTGTGGAGCTCGGTCAGCGCTACGTGTCGACGGCGGCCGTCACCGACGGTGAGCCGATGCCCGCCTACACCCGCGATGCCGAGCTCTACTACCAGCCGACGACGTGGCCGGGCGCCTACCTGCCGCACGTGTGGGTCGTTGCGGACGGGCGAAAGGTCTCGACCCTCGACCTCACCGGCGGCGGGGAGTTCACCCTGCTCACCGGGATCGGCGGCAAGGCGTGGGAGGACGCCGCCGAGGCGGTGTCCGCCGACCTCGGCATCCCGCTGCGCACCCGGTCGATCGGTCGCGGTGAGGACATCGACGACGCCTACGGTGCCTGGGCGAAGGCGCGCGAGGTCAGCGACGGCGGCGCCGTGCTCGTCCGACCCGACCGCTACATCGGGTGGCGGGCTCCGGACATGGTCGTCGATCCCGAGGCAGCCCTGCGGGAGGCCGCCGCCGCGATCCTCTCCCGCTGACCGCACCACCAGTCCACCAGCAGCTCAACCGTTAGGAGACACCATGAACACAGGACTGCTGCTCTTGCGCGGCGTCGTCGGCGGACTCATCCTCGGGCACGCCTCGCAGAAGGCCTTCGGGCTCTTCGGCGGGGGCGGACCCGAGGGCACCGCGCCGATGTTCGAGAAGTGGGGCTTCGTCCCCGGCAAGTCGATGGTCAAGCTCGCCGCGACCACGGAGTCCGTCGGCTCCGGGATGCTCCTCCTCGGGGCCGGCACGCCGCTCGGTGCGGCGATGGTCAGCGGCACCCTCGCCGTGGCCGCCTCGGTGAATGCGAAGAACGGCCTGTGGGCGATGAAGGGCGGATACGAGCTGCCGCTGCTCTACGCCGCCGGTGCCGGGGTCCTCGGATTCACCGGGCCCGGTGAGTACTCCGTCGACGGTGCGTTCGGGCTGACGAAGAAGTACGGCGTCGCCAGCGGACTCGCCTCACTCGCCCTCGCCGCGGTGCCGGCGGCCGCGTTCATCGTGTGGTCGCAGCGCAATCGCGCCGAGGCGGAGGCCGCAGAGGCCGCGGAGGCCCGGGCCGCTGACGGCGAATCCGTCGTCGTCACCGAGACGGAGACCGTCCCCGCGAACTGACGAGCGGGCGCGTCGCGATTCCGGCGACGCGCCCGTTTCTGTGCCGGAAATGCCTGTGCCCGAGAAGCCTGCCCCGACCCAGCGGTGCCTCTCACCCCTGGGTGCGGGGGAGGGGAGACGAGAGTCCCTCGGAGAGGATCTCCGCCGTCGTCGCATAGTGCGCGCGCAGCGCCTCGGTCGCGGCGTCGACGTCGCCGGTTAGCGCCGCCTCGAGGATCGCGCGGTGCTCGTCGATGCCGTCGCGCTTCGGCTCCCGCTGCACCGCCCAGCGGCGGTAGAGGGCGGTGGCGTCGCGCAGCGACTCGGTCATCGCGAGCAGTCGGGGGCGCCGGCATCCGGCCAGCAGGGCCGCGTGGAAGGCCGTATGCGCCTGCTCCCACTCATCGGACATCGTCCGCGGCGCCTCGGGTGCCGTCATCGGTGTGCGCTCGAGGCGGTGGTGGGCGGCGACGAGATCGGATTCCCAGTCGACTCCGCCGTGCTCGATCGCCCCGCGCAGGGCGAGGACTTCGAGGTCGATGCGGGTGTCGGTGAGATCGCAGAGATCCTCAGCGGTCAGCGGCATGACGCGGAAGCCGACCATGGGCTCGGCGACGACGAGCCTCTGCTCCGTCAGCCGCGTCAGACACTCCCTGATCGCGCTCACGCTCGCACCGTAGCGCTGCCCGAGATCGGCGAACTTGAGCTTCTGTCCGGGCGCGAAGACGCCGCCGAGGATGTCGGCGCGGATCTGTCCGTGCACCTTGTCGGTGCTCGCCCGTTGACGTGACATGGAGCCACTCTAGCCTATATTCGCAAATGCCGGTGTTGTTCGAACAAACTCCGTGCGCGACCCACTCCCAGCTTAGAAGCTCACGTCGTCCTTGTTGAGTCCCGGGAACAGCACCTCGTACTTCACCATCGCATCCTTGTGGTCGATGAGCTCGACCGTGCCGAAGTACGTCATGTCCTTGACGACGACATCGCAGGGCTCGAAGCCGCTCCACGCCGTGACCTCCATGTCCGTGTCGCACGTGGCCTCCTCGACCTCGAGGTCAACTTGTTCCTGAAGAGATCGACGAGATCGGCTTCGAGCGAGGCGGCGGGGATCGTGCCGTTGCCGTCGGCGTCGATGTCCATCCCCTCGTCGCTCGCCCATGACTGGGCGCGGGCGGAGTCGGCGAAGGGATCCTCTGATGCCGACGGTGCCTGTGCCGCCTCCGTCGACCCCTCCTCGGTCGACCCCGGCTCGGACGACCCCGCCTCGGACGAATCCGCCCCAGTCGACTCCGCCGAGGACGGTGCGCCATCGGCAGGCGCTTCCTGATCCCCGACGGCTCCGCAGCCGGTCAGGCCGAGGCTGAGCACGAGCATGGACGCGGCGACGACGGCGCGCATCCCGGGGGCGGTGAGCATGGGGGACATCGGGACTCCTCGGGTGGGGTGACGGGGTGGGACTGATGCCATTCTCTCCGCGGAACCCCGCGTCCGCGGGCCTGACGATGTGCGCATTCTGCGACATCGGTGTCCGACCCGACGCAACAACGGCCCGGCGACGTGCGCCGACGACGCCGTGCGCCGACGACGCCGTGTGACGTCGGCGTTGACCGCGCGAGTCCCGGCTTGGCACGATGAGGCGATGCCCACCCCTGCGCTCGGTCTCATCTCCCACGGCACCTCGTCCCCCGAAGGGCAGGCCGTCATCACCGCCCTCGCCGAGGCGGTCGCCGCCGATGTGCGGCAGCGCGGGATCACTGACACCGTCGTCCTCGGGCACGTCGACGTGCAGGCCCCGGATGTCGCCGAGGTGCTCCGCCGTCTGCCCGCCGACCGGCCGAGCGTGCTCGTCCCCCTTCTCCTCTCCCCGGGATATCACGTCCATGTCGACCTCGCCGAGGCGGTCACCGCTGCAGGCGGCCCCGCCCCGGACAGTGCCGGCTCCGCCCACGAGGCGGTGCGCGACATCCGCGTCGCCGGCACCCTCGGGCCCGACCCGCGGCTCGCGGAACTCCTCGCACAGCGCATCGGGGCCCTGACCGCCGACGACGAGGTCGTCCTCGTCGCGGCCGGCTCGAGCGACGAGCGCGCCAACGATGCGAGCCGCGCAGTCGGGCACCTCCTCGCCGACCGCCTCGGTCGGCCCGTGCAGACGGCGTTCCTCGCCGGCGAACGCGACAATCTCCGTGACATTGTTGAGCAGAAGCGCCGCCTCGGTGAGCGCCTCGTCGTCGCCAACCTCCTCCTCGCCCCCGGCTACTTCGACGACCTCGCCTCGCGCCTCGTCGACGGCGTCGGCGGACGCCTCGCCGACCCCCTGCTGCACGGCACGTCACCAGCGTCGCCGCTGCTCGTCGACATCGTGCGCGAGCGCATGATGGCAGTCCTCTGAGGCTGCGTCAAGCCCGCCCTGCGGAAACGTCTTCCGCTGTCGCGGACCGTCATATGTCGAAACATGACAGGCTTTGGCCATCCTAATTTGTTGAGCAATTCTGTTAGCCTGTAGCGTGACTGACCAAGCAATCGCACCAGCATGGGGAGTTGGCTATGTCCACAGATGTGGAGCAGCGCGGCGCGAAGCCCGCAGGCAAGGCCGCAGCGCGACCGAAGAAGTCCAACGGGCAGTGGAAGATCGACGGTCACGAACCGCTCAACAAGAACGAAGTCGACAAGGCCGAGGACAACGGCCTCAACGTCCGCGCGCGGATCGAGGAGATCTACGCCAAGGGCGGGTTCGCCTCGATCGACCCCGATGACCTGCACGGTCGCTTCCGCTGGTGGGGTCTCTACACCCAGCGCAAACCCGGCATCGACGGCGGTCGCACCGCCACCCTCGAACCCCACGAGCTCGAGGACGAGTACTTCATGCTCCGGGTCCGCATCGACGGCGGCAAGCTCACGACCGAGCAGCTGCGGACGATCGCCGACATCTCGAACGACTTCGCCCGCGGGTCGGCCGACCTCACCGACCGGCAGAACATCCAGCTCCACTGGGTGGCCATCGAGGACGTCCCGGAGATCTGGCGCCGCCTCGAAGCGGTCGGTCTGCAGACGACCGAGGCCTGCGGGGACGTCCCGCGCGTCATCCTCGGCTCGCCGGTGGCCGGGATCGCCGCCGACGAGCTCATCGACCCGACCCCGGCGATCGAGGAGATCTCCCGCCGCTACATCGGGGATCCGAGCCTCGCGAACCTGCCGCGCAAGTACAAGACCGCGATCACCGGTCACCCCAGCCAGGACGTCGTCCACGAGATCAACGACTGCTCGTTCGTCGCCGTCGAACACCCCGAGCACGGCATCGGCTACGACCTCTGGGTCGGCGTGCCTGTCGACCGTGCCCCGCTTCGCCGAGCGCCTCGGCGCCTGGGTCGCCCCTGACCAGGTCGTCGAGACCTGGCTGGGCGTCACGGAGATCTTCCGCGACTACGGGTACCGCCGGCTGCGGAACAAGGCGCGCCTGAAGTTCCTCATGGCCGAATGGGGTCCGGAGAAGTTCCGCGAGGTCCTCGAGACCGAGTACCTCGGCTACGCACTCGCCGACGGTCCCGCCCCGGACAAGCCGCTGACGGCCGGTGACCACGTCGGCGTGCACCGGCAGGCCGACGGGAAGTACTACATCGGGGTGAGCCTCATCGCCGGTCGGGCGTCGGGCACCCTGCTCGGTCAGATCGTCGACCTCGCGGAGAAGTACGGCTCGACCCGGCTGCGGACGACCCCGCACCAGAAGATCCTCCTCCTCGACATCGCCGAGGACGACATCGACGATGTCGTCGCCGGTCTCGACGCCCTCGGGCTCTCGAGCCGGAAGGACCTCTTCCGCCGCTCGACGATGGCCTGCACCGGCATCGAGTTCTGCAAGCTCGCGATCGTCGAGACGAAGCAGACCGCCGCCGATGCCGTCGCGCAGCTCGAGGCCCGTCTCGCGGGCATCGACCTGCCCCACCCGATCAGCCTCCACCTCAACGGCTGCCCGAACTCGTGCGCCCGGATCCAGACCGCTGACATCGGCCTCAAGGGTCAGCTCGTCACCACCGAGGACGGCACCCAGCAGCCCGGCTTCCAGGTCCACGTCGGCGGGGGACTGGCCTCGCAGGACCGCGACGAGGCCGGCCTCGGCCGCACCGTGCGCGGCCTCAAGGTCACCGCGGAGAACCTCAGCGACTACGTCGAGAAGCTCGTGCGCCGCTTCCTCGACGGCCGCGGCGAATCCGAGACCTTCTCCGAATGGGCGCACCGCGTCGACGATGAGGAGCTGGTATGAGCGCGCGCACCCTCGATGATCTCCGTGCCCTCGCCGAGGCGGGGAACCGGGAGCTCGCCGGTGACCCGGACAGCGGGGTGGCCGAAGCCGCTCCCGCCGACGTCATCCGCTGGGTCTCGCGGAACGTCGACACCCGGGCCGCGGCCGTCGCGTGCTCGATGGCCGATGCCGCGCTGCCGCACTTCGTCGCCCAGTACATGCCCGGCGTCGACGTCCTCTTCCTCGACACCGGCTACCACTTCGCCCAGACCTATGAGACCCGCGACGAGGTGGCCCGGACGATGGATGTGCGCATCGTCGACGTCCTCCCCGAGCAGACCGTGGCCGAGCAGGACGCCGAATTCGGGGCCGAGCTCTTCGCCCGCGACCCGGGCCTGTGCTGCGCCCGCCGCAAGGTCGCGCCCCTGAAGAAGTCCCTGTCCGGCTACGAACTCTGGTTCACCGGGGTGCGCCGTGACGAGGCGCCGACGCGGGCGAACACCCCGCTCATCACGTTCGACGAGAAGAACGGCCTCATCAAGGTCAACCCTGTCGCCGCGTGGTCCTTCGACGACCTCCTCGACTACGCCGGCGCCTTCGGCGTGCCGGTCAATCCACTCATGTCCCAGGGCTACCCGTCGATCGGGTGCGAGCCCTGCACGCGTCCCGTCGCCCCGGGGGAGGACCCCCGGGCCGGACGCTGGGCAGGTTTCTCCAAGACAGAATGCGGGCTGCACGTATGAGCATCGACCACCAGGCACCGACGACCCTCGACGTCCTCGAATCCGAGGCCATCCACATCATCCGCGAAGTCGCCGCGGAGTTCGAGAAGCCGGTCCTCCTCTTCTCCGGCGGCAAGGACTCCGTGACCGTCCTCCACCTCGCCCAGAAGGCGTTCTGGCCGGCGAAGATCCCCTTCGGCCTCCTCCACGTCGACACCGGGCACAACTTCCCGGAGATCCTCGACTACCGCGACCGCACGGCCGAGCGCTTCGGCCTCGAGCTCACCGTCGCGAAGGTCCAGGACTACATCGACGACGGACGGCTGCGCGAACGCCCCGACGGCACCCGCAACACCCTGCAGACCCAGCCGCTCATCGACGCGATCGCGCCGGCGGCTACGACGCGGTGTTCGGCGGGGCCCGCCGGGACGAGGACAAGGCCCGGGCGAAGGAGCGCATCATCTCCCTGCGCGACGCGTTCGGCCAGTGGGACCCGAGCAACCAGCGGCCCGAGCTGTGGAACCTCTACAACGGCCGTCACGTGCCCGGCGAACACGTCCGTGTGTTCCCGATCTCGAACTTCACCGAACTCGACGTGTGGAACTACATCTCCCGCGAGGGCATCGACCTCCCGCCCCTCTACTACGCCGCCGACCGCGAAGTCTTCCACCGCGACGGCATGTGGTGGGCGACGGGAGAGTTCTCCGCCCCGCGCGCGGACGAACCCGTCGTGACCAAGTCCGTGCGCTACCGCACGGTCGGGGACATGAGCTGCACGGGCGCCGTCGAATCCGACGCCGCCGACATCGCCGCCGTCGTCGCCGAGGTGGCCGTGACCACCGTGACCGAACGCGGCGCCACACGCGCCGACGACAGGATCTCCGCCGCCGCCATGGAGGACCGGAAGAAGGACGGATACTTCTGATGACGACCATCGCCCCCACCACCACGAAGACCCTGCTGCGCTTCGCGACCGCCGGGTCCGTCGACGACGGGAAGTCGACGCTCGTCGGCCGCCTCCTCCACGACGCGAAGGCGATCCTCGCCGACCAGCTCGCGCAGGTCACGGCCACGAGCGCCGAACGCGGCTTCGTCGGCGGCGAATTCGACTTCGCCCTCCTCACCGACGGGCTGCGCGCCGAACGCGAACAGGGCATCACGATCGACGTCGCCTACCGGTACTTCGCGACCGACCGGCGCTCGTTCATCCTCGCCGACTGCCCGGGACACGTCCAGTACACCCGCAACATGGTCACCGGCGCGACGACCGCTGATGCCGTCGTCGTCCTCATCGACGCCCGCAACGGCGCGACCGAGCAGACCCGTCGCCACCTCACCGTCGTCCACCGGCTCGGCATCCGCCACGTCATCGTTGCGATCAACAAGATCGACCTCCTCGGCTACGATGCGGGCGCCTTCGCCGAGGTGGCCCGTGAGGTCGAGGAGATCACCGACCAGATCGGCCTCGACACCGCGCACCTCATCCCGGTCTCCGCGCTCGCCGGGGACAACGTCGCGACCGCCTCGGCGAACACCCCCTGGTACTCCGGTCCCTCCCTGCTCGAGCTGCTCGAGACCCTGCCGAGCATCGAGGAGGACACCGCCGACCTCGAGCCCTTCCGGCTCGACGTCCAGTCGGTGCTGCGCCCCCAGGGCGGACTGGCCCCGGGACTCGATGCCGAGGCCTACCGCGACTACCGGGCCGTGACCGGGCAGATCACCTCGGGGCGGATCAGCGTCGGCGATGACATCGACGTCCACCCCGCCGGGATGCGCACCCGCGTCGTCGGCATCGACACCGCCGACGGCTCCCGCGAGACCGCCGGGGCGCCCCTGTCGGTGGCGCTGCGGCTCGCCGACGACATCGACACGGCCCGCGGCAGCGTGCTCGCCGCCGCCGGGTCCCTGCCGCCGGCGCGCACGACCCTGCGCGCCGAGGTCTTCCCCTTCACCGCGGCGGGCCTGCGCACCGGTGACCGCGTGCTCGTCAAAGCGGGCACGTCGACGGTCAAGGGGATCGTGACGATCGACTCCCGGCGCAACCTCACGACGAACGACTCCGAACCCGCCGAGGTGCTCGCCGGCAACGACATCGGCGTGGCCGAGGTGCGCCTGAGCACCGCGCTGCCGCTGCCGGACTTCCGCGAGCAGGGCCGGGCCGGGGGCTTCCTCGTCATCGACCCGCAGACCGGGGCGACCGTTGCCGCCGGCATCCACACCCCCGCGGAGCCGACCCCGACGGAGGCCGGAGCATGAGGACGACCGACTTCGCTCCCGGCAGCGTCCTCCTCATCGGCGCCGGACCGGGCACCCTCGACCTCCTCACCGTCCGCGGGCTGCGCGCCCTCGAGGCCGCCGACGTCATCGTCGCCGACCGCCTCGGCGCGCGCACCGTCATCGACGAGCTCACCGCGGAGAGGGGAGCACCCCTGGAGGCCGAGATCATCGACGTCGGCAAGAACCCGGGACACCACCCGGTGCCGCAGGAGCGGATCAACGAGATCCTCGTCGAGCAGGCCCGCGCCGGTCGTCGCGTCGTCCGTCTCAAGGGCGGCGACCCGTTCGTCTTCGGCCGCGGCGGCGAAGAGCTCGCCCACCTGCACGCGGCAGGCATCGACGCCCGTGTCGTGCCCGGGGTGACGAGCGCGAACTCCGTGCCCGCCGTCGCCGGCATCCCGCTCACCCACCGCCACCTCGCGACCGCGTACACGGTCATCACCGGCCACGATCAGCTCACCGGCCTCGGCGGGGGACGCGACCACACCGTCGTCGTCCTCATGGGCATCGGCACCCTCGCGCACTCGGCGATGGTGCTCGCCGGCGGGGAGCGCGGCGGCGACTGCCCGGTCGCCATCGTCGAAGACGGCTACGGCGCCGGGCAGCGCGTCACCGTCGGCACCCTGGAGACCATCGCCTTCCAAGCCGCCCGGCGCGGAGTCCGCAACCCCGCGGTCGTCGTCGTCGGCGACGTCGTGCGCCTGAGCCCGTACGCCGCCGGGGCCTTCACCGAGGTCAACCCGGCCGACTTCCTCTCCGCCCTGACCATGACAAGGACCCCATGACGTACATCATCGCGCAGCCCTGTGTCGACGTGAAGGACAAGGCCTGCATCGAGGAATGCCCCGTCGACTGCATCTACGAGGGCGAACGCAGCCTCTACATCCAACCCGACGAATGCGTCGACTGCGGCGCCTGCGAACCCGTGTGCCCCGTCGAGGCGATCTACTACGAAGACGACGTCCCCGAGGAATGGGAGTCCTACTACACGGCGAACGTCGAATTCTTCGCCGACATCGGCTCACCCGGAGGTGCGGCCGGCTTCGGACCGAGCAGCTTCGACCATCCCCTCATCGCGGCGCTCCCGCCGCAGGACACCGACGACTGAAACGACAACGAAAGACCTGAGGTGAACCATGACTCGTCCATTCCGTGTGGCCATTGTGGGTGCCGGTCCTGCCGGAATCTATGCGGCTGATCTGCTGACGAAGGCTGAGCGTGATTTCGAGGTCAGCATCGATCTCTTCGAGCGTCTGCCGACGCCGTTCGGGTTGGTCCGCTATGGGGTGGCGCCGGATCATCCGCGGATCAAGGGCATCATCAACGCCCTGATCAAGGTGCTGGATCGGGGTGACATCCGGTTGTTCTCGAACGTTGACTACGGCACCGACATCACTCTCGATGAGCTCACGGATCGGTACGATGCGGTGATCTTCTCCACCGGCTGCATCACGGATGCGGCGTTGACGATCCCCGGTGTCGATCTTGAGGGGTCGTACGGGGCGGCGGATTTCGTCAACTGGTATGACTCGCATCCGGATGTGGCCCAGGACTGGCCGCTCGACGCGGAACGGGTCGCGGTCATCGGCAATGGCAACGTCGCACTCGATGTCGCTCGCGTGCTCGCCAAGCAGGCCGATGACATGCATGTCACGGAGATCCCCGATCACGTCTACGAGGGTCTGAAGGCCTCGCAGGTCACCGACGTCCATGTCTTCGGGCGCAGGGGCCCGGCGCAGGCGAAGTTCACCCCGCTCGAGCTGCGTGAGCTCGGGCATGTGCCGGATGTCGACATCATCGTCTACCCGGAGGACTTCGAGTTCGATGACGGCTCGCTGGCGGCGATCGAATCGTCCAACCAGGTCAAGCAGGTCGCGAAGACTCTGACGGACTTCACGCTGCGCGAACCCACCGGGGCGAAGCGCCGTCTGCATCTGCACTTCCTCCATGCCCCGGTCGAGATCCTCGGCGAGGGTCGGGTGACTGGTCTGCGGACGGAGCGTCAGGAACTCGATGGGACGGGCAATGTTCGCGGCACGGGAGTGTTGACGGACTGGGAGTTCGATGCCGTCTACCGTGCTGTCGGATATGCGGGCACGGCGTTGCCGCAGCTGCCGTTCGATCCGCGCAAGGGCGTCATCCCCAACCATGAGGGGCGCGTCGTCGACACCTTGGATCAGGCGGAGGCGGCGGGCGCTGATGTGGTGCCCGGTGTGTACGCGACGGGGTGGATCAAGCGCGGCCCGGTGGGTCTGATCGGGCACACGAAGGGTGACGCCCTGGAGACGATCGGCCATATCCTCGGGGACCGGAATGCCGGAGTGCTGGCGGAGCCGGTATTTCCTGCGGAGTCGGCGATCGTCGATCTCCTCGAATCCAAGGGTGTAGATTTCGTCGATTGGCAGGGGTATCACCGGGTCGAGGCTGCCGAGAAGGCGGCTGGGGAGGCTGAGGGTCGTGAGCGCGTGAAGATCGCCACCCGTGAGGGCATGCTCGCCGCAGCCCGCGATGAGGCCCGCGCCCAGTCCGTGAGCTGAGCACACCCCGGATACCAAAGAACGCGCCAGGGCCGGTCGATGTCACGACACCGACCGGCCCTGGCGCGTTCTCCCGCCGTCAGCTGAAGTAGCCGTTGCGGTAGCCGTATTCGACGGCGTCGCGACGGTTGCGCACCCCGAGCTTCCGGTAGATCGCGGAGAGACGGTTCTTCACCGTGCCCTCGGCCAGGGAGAGGTCGGCGGCGATCCGTGCGAGCGGGGTCGCCTTCTCGAGCCGGAAGAGCAGATCGAGCTCCTGCGAATCGAGCAGACGATTCTCGACCTGCGCCTCGAAGAAGGTCTGCGGCAGCGCGAGCAGACGCGCACGCAGCTCCTCGCCGGTGACCGGGACGAGTTCGAATGTCGCGGCGATGAGATCCCACTGCCGGGAGGCCGCGGTGGCCCGGACGAACGCCTCCCTGATGTCCGAGGGCAGCAGGGCCAGGGGCAGCACGGAGCCCGCGACGATGCAGTAGTCGAGGGCGTTGTCGACATCGGCCAGCGCCGCCGTCTCACGGCCCCGGCGGTGCATCGACGCCGCCCGCAGCGCGAGCGCCGACCCCTTCTTCTTCGGGTCGGTGCCCGTGATGAGCACATGCGAGGTCGAGGAGTCGACGACGTCGTACTGTCCGAGCGCGAAGCCGACCCGAGCCCGGGAGAGACCGTGCTTGCGGTCGACGAGGGGCGCCTGCGCCGCGAATGCCTGCGCCTCCCGCAGGGCCCCGGTGGCGACGGTGAGGATCGTCATGAGGGAGTACGCGGACCCGACGATCTGCAGGTCGGTGTTCGTCACCTGGTTCTCCGGCGCGAGCGAATGCTCCTTGAGATAGAGGCCCGCCGTTCCGGAGTAGACGTTGTGGAGGACCTCCCCGTAGCGGTACACCCGCGACCCCAGCTGGTCCGGGGCCAGGCGCTTGGAGATCGCGATCGCCGCCGCCGAGGCCTCGAGGTCGAGCTGGTCGAGAGCCCGGTGCAGGCGCGGGGTGTTGGCGATGAAGTCCGTCTGCAGCGTGTGGAAGTCGAACCGCGACCGCAGCTCGTCATACCGGCGCAGACAGCCCTCGCTCTTCGGGCCGAACCCGGCGGCGACATGGCCGAGCGCCGCGATCGCGAGCCCCGGCACGAGCGGGTACGGGTCGAACGGGAGGATCGTCTCGGAGATCGTCACCGCCCGGTCGACGAGATCCTGGCCGCGACGGACATCGCCGGTGCGCGCAAGATCGAGTCCGCGCTCCATGAGCAGACGCGCATCGTAGAGACGCGACAGCGGTGCGGCCTGGGACTGTCGGGCGAAGAGGTACTGGTTGCCCTCCTCGGCCGCCCGCACCCCGCCGTCGAGGTCGCCCTGCTGCCGGCGGTCGCGCATCGAGCGCAGCGTCATCACGGCCACCTCGTTGGCGGTGAAGTCGCCGTTGTCGAGGCGCACCCGCTCCTGCTCGAGGGTCGGCACATCGAGGCGGTCGAAGGTGACGAGCGCGAGGACCTCGCGCGGATCCGTCGACCCGGTGCGCGTGGAGATGTTCGCGATCTCCCGGGCAGCGCTCTGGGCCTCGGCGAGGACGAGGGAGCCGCGCGCCGCCGAGGCGGGGGCGGAGAGGATCGCGCGGACGGCGGTGAGGAACTCGGGGTAGAAGACGTTGAAGCCGCGCTCGGCCCACACCTCGGCGAGCAGGGACCACGCCTCGAGGTCGGCGATGAGACCGAAGATCGCCTCGAGACGGAACGTGCCGATGTCGAGCAGCGAGCGGAACGACTCCTCGAGCTCGCAGCTGAGCGCCCGCCGGGCCGTCAGCCCGCTCGGGGCCGGCGTCTGGTCGAAGCGGCGGGCCACGGAGCGGACGAGGCCGGGCATCGCGTAGGTGCCCGGACGGTCCGTGTCGATGCGCAGCAGACCCGCGAAGACGAGCTGGGAGGTCATCTCGTCGATGCTCGGCAGACCGGTGGCATCGACGGCTTCGAGCCGGGGGATCGCCTGCCGGGCCAGCGCCACGGTCGGCTGGTCGATGACGCTGACATGGGCGAGCACCTGGAGGAGGCGCACGGCGGGAGGGACCTCGCCGAGGTGGCCGGTGAGCTCCGAATCCTCGCCGAGGGGGACGAGGAGCGTGCTGAACCGATCGGATTCGAGGGCGTCGAGGTCGACCTGGGCGCGGTCGGCGCCGACGATGACGTCGCGGGCGATGCGGATCCGACCGGCGGTGAGGTCGAAGAGGGAGGTGACCGTCGCCGCGGCGAGGTCGGTGTCGGGGAATTCAGTGGCCACCCGGCACGCGAACCGCTTCTCCTCGATGATGCGGGGGCCGAGGAAGAGGTCGAAAGCGCCGGGCTCGGGGGAGGGAGTGGATGTCGAATGGGGATTCACATGGGTGCCTTCAGTTGTCTCTGCGCCGCGGCCCGGCATCCGATGCGGTGGATGTCGGGCCGCGGTGGCAGCGAACGCGCGCTGCAGCTCCTTTGGGAAGGAACGTGCCCAAAGATTACAGTCCCGGCCAGTGGAAATCAGGCCCGGTTACGGCCCCGTGACTTTCAGTGACCCGTGAATGACTTCGGTGCGCGCGCGTCGATGGGAGGGGAGAGCGCAGGGAGTCAGTTGACGGCTTTGGCGAGGGCGTCGAAGGCGCGGATCGTGGGAAAGAGCTTCTTCGCGTCCTGCGGCAGGCCCCAGCTCGAGAGCTTGACGCCGACGAACGAGGCCCCCGGGTTGATGTAGACCATCTGCCCGTGGATGCCGAGGGCGAGGAACGCATGCGAGTCGGGGAAGGGGAACCAGAACTGGTTCCGATACATCCCGCCGGGCATGCGGTTGTCTCCGGGACTGTCGGCGAACGCCTGCCGGGTGTCCTCGCTGCCGGTCAGGGTGTCGCCGATCCATGAGGTCGGCACCACCTGTTCGCCGGTCAGCGACAGCCCCCGATTCGAGTAGAGGTACCCGAAGCGGGCGAGGTCGCGCAGGGTCGCGTTGATCCCGCCGTCGAACATCCCCACCCCGAACTGATCGGTGGCGATGAGGGCGTCGCGTTCGGCGCCGATGCGCGACCACAGGACACGGGACATGAGCGTCTGCATGCTCTGCCCGGCGACCTTCTCGCACACCCAGCCGAGGACGTCGGTCTCGCACGAGCGGTACTCGAACGGTCCGCCGTGCTCGGACTTCGCCTCGAGCGTGCGCAGGTAGGCGTACATGCCCTTGGCGTCGCCGGGGTCGGTCTCCGACCAGCCGATGGACCGCTCGATCTGGCGCACCTCGGAGTCGGGGTCGAGATAGTCCTCGGAGAACCTGATGCCCGAGCGCATGTCGAGGATGTCGCGCACCGTCGCCCCCGCATAGCCGGAGTCGGCGAGCTCGGGCACGTAGTCCGTGACGAGCCTGCCGGTGTCGATCTCCCCAGCCCCGACGAGGACGCCGGCGACGGTGCCGACGAGCGACTTGCTCACCGACATGAGGAGGTGTTCGGTCTCCGGCTGCATGCCCCCGAAGTACTCCTCGGTCAGCACGGTGCCGTGGTGGACGACCATCCAGCCGTCGGTGTCGGAGTCGTCGATGACGCTGCGGACTGTGCGGGCCTCGGAGAACTCCGTCTCGGGGATCTCGACCTCGCCGAGGTCCTGGAGGTCGGCGGCGAACTCGGCGACCGGGCCGTCCCCGCGGGAGATCGGCGTCGTCGGCAGCACCTCGTCGACGTGCTGGAAGGACCAGTGGACCTTGTCGGCGTCCTGCCAGTTGTCGCGGTCGACCTCGACCGCCTCGGCGGGCAGAGCTGCCTCAGCAGGTGCCACCGCCTCGGCGGGTGCGGGGTCGACGAACTCCGCGGGGTCGGTCAGGGTCGGATCCGATGATGTCTCGGACACACTTCACCTCTTCGATCTGTGCTGGGGGTCGGACTGAGACTATCAGTCGCCCTTGGCCCCGGGTCCGCCGATCGTCGGCGCAGGATCCTCTGCGGCGACG
This sequence comes from Brevibacterium sp. LAARM2_SD2, assembly GCF_057364785.1. NCBI lineage: Bacteria > Bacillati > Actinomycetota > Actinomycetes > Micrococcales > Brevibacteriaceae > Brevibacterium > Brevibacterium sp. LAARM2_SD2. Next base: position 30,255 of record NZ_JBNFOM010000032.1, read on the forward strand.
GGGACACCGGCGTACATCGCACGGATCGAATCGATGAAGTGCTTGGCGCGGATGCTCAGCGACTTCTTGCCGCTGGCATCGACCTGCAGCGGGTTCTTCGTCACGAGCACGCCGAGGTCGGCGCCCTTCCAGCGGTATTCGCCGGCCCCGTAGATGCGGAGGAAGAAGACCTCGCTGCCGTTCTGAAGAGGGTGCCAGTCGAGGGCGGCCCGCTTGTAGGTGAGCGTGCCGTACTGGTCGAGGTAGTACTGGCCGGTCAGCGGCGAATGGGTGATGTACTCGGTGATCGGCGCGGTCTCCTTGATGACCATCTGGCTCCACTCGTCCGCACCGGAGAGCTCCTCCCACCGCTCGTTGATCTCATCGACGTCGAGGTCGAATTCGACGTCGAGGTACTCGAGGAGGTGGAAGAGGAACAGCGGTACGTCGGCGTACGCTCCCGCGGTGACGTTCGTGATCGCCGAGGCGCCGGAGATCCGGGGATTGAGCTCGCCGAGGTAGACGTCGTTGGTGTCGAGATCGACGAGGACGTCGACCTCGAAGAATCCGCGGTAGCCGCGCTTGCGCAGGCCCTCGCCCATCCGGCGGACGAGTTCGCGGGCCCGGCCGCGCTGGTCGGCGGTGAGGACGTCGGGGGTCATCTCGTTGCCGCACCAGCCGCCCTTGTACGGGGTGAGCTCGGGGAAGCCGGCGAGTTCGGTGAGGAACGGGCCGACGACGACGCCGCTGCTCGTGATCACGGCCTCGACGGCGACCGGGGTGTTGTTGATGCGCTTCATCACCTTGAGCTGTTCGCCGATGATGTCGTCCTTGTGCTTGTCCCATTCCTCCTCGGAGGCGATGAAGAACGTCGTCTTGCCCGAGTCCCCGTAGGGGGTCTGGACGACGAGGTCGGTGCCGAGTCCCTCGGCGACCGAGGCCTTCGTCAGCTCCTCATAGGTGTCGGCCGTGGTGAGGACGTTGGGCACCGAGTAGGCGCCTGCCTCGTTGCCGAGCTTCGTCGTCTCGATCTTCGAGTCGAGCTGATTGCGCAGCTTCGCCGAGGGGAGGATGAGGTCGTAGCCGAGCTCGCGGCAGATCCGCTCGGTCTCTTCGTCGAAGAAGACCATGGCGACCTTGGGGCGCTCGCCGTGGGGGACGTTGCGCGTCATGTGGGCGCGGACCTCGGCGTTGAGCAGCAGCCAGTTGTTGATGGCCTCACCGGATTCGAACTCGACGAACGGCTTGTAGCGGGGCGAGAACACGCGGGGGTGGGCGCCGTCCCAGCCGTCGTAGTACGTGATGTAGGAGAAGTTGCGGACCCAGCGGTCGAGACCGAGCAGGTTGAATGGGGTGGCGCCGATGAAGTAGATCGGCGTCTGGTTCGTGCGGAAGAAGTGACGGACCTCGGAGATGTTGCGCAGCGGGCGACGCAGCTGGACGTTGTCGGCTTCCTTGCCCGCATAGGCGGCGTCGGTGCCGACGTGGACCTCGGCGTCGGCGGGATCGCCGGCGGACGGATCGGCAGGCACGGCCGGGGCAGGAGCGGCGGGGGCGCCCGGGGCCGCCG
>NZ_JBNFOM010000033.1:0-31703 GCF_057364785.1 Brevibacterium sp. LAARM2_SD2
CTCAATCGCAGGCCGCGGAAGGTTCTGGAGTACGCGACTCCGGCAGAGGTACTGGGAGACATGCTCCTTGCGGGCGTACCCTGAAGACACCCCAATGGTGCACTAGAAACCTGAACCTGCCAGCCGAAAATCTGTCCAGAACGACCTGAAGTCGAGGCGTCAGGGCAAGAAACGGGGCCAGTGAACTCAAAACCCGTCGGGCAGCGAGCCCTAACCCCTCACGCGGGGACGTCCCACGTGTGGACGGGGCGGCCACGCAATTCCGCAGCGAAGGAGCATGCCCGTTTCAGCCATTGATGCTGTCGATCCATTCAAGAAGTCGCTCCATGCGGCTGACCAAATTCTGTTCAGCAGGTTCGGCCGAGGTGACGACACCGCCCAGCCCACCGACCTCAGAACTGACGAAACTGCAGTTTTGGGAAGTCGGGAGCTCGTGTGCCATAGACCATTGTTCGAGCGTTTCGACGATCATTTCCACCGCGCCCGACACGTCGGCTTCGCGTTCGCTGAGTCCAGCGGCGCGCTCCTCCCACAATGGTGGGTACGTCCTATCGAACCGTTTGAGAATGAACTCCGCTCTCGCCCGGAGGGTCTTCACCTCGGGCGGTAGAGGTCGGCGAAACACAATACGCAAGATAGGAATCTCCGGAGGACTGACTTCAGGTCGTTCTGGACAGAATATTCAGCCGAAAATCTGTCCAGAACGACCTGGAGTCGAGGCGTCAGGGCAAGGTGAGGGGCAGCGAGCCCTAACCCCTCACGCGGGGACGTCCCACGTGTGGACGGGACGGCCGCTCTCCTGGTTCGTCAGGTAGGCGTCCATCATCGCCTTGAGCCCCTCGTCGCGTTCGCGGGTGTTCTTCCGGCTGCCGGGGGCAAGTCGGTCGAGCATCCGCAGCTGCCACGTCGCACCGTTGGCCTTGCGCTCGGCACGACCCTCGATGATCGACATGTACTCGTCGATGACGTCCTTGTCGATGTTGAGGCGCCGCAGACCGCGGCGGGCCTGCGGGATGAGGACGTCGATGACGAGGTCGGAGACGGCGATGTGCCCGATCTTCGGCCACGTCACCCGCGCGGTGATGCCGTCCTTCGCGCACGCGAAGAAGTTCTCGCGCGCCTCGGCGAAGGACATCCGCGACCACACGGGTCGGTTCTCTCCGACGAGGAACTCGGCGAGGCCGTAGTAGAACGCGGCATCGGCGACCATGTCGACGGGAGTCGGGCGGCCGGCAGCAGACGATTCTCCACCCGGATGTGCGCGCCGTTGTCGCCGGCATCGTAGATCGGCCGGTTCCACCGCCACACGGTGCCGTTGTGGAGGTTGAGCTCGAAGAGCTTCGGGGCATCGGCATCGCTGAATTCGACGAAGTCCTTGATCTCCGGCAGCAGCGGCGGGAAGTAGCGGACGTTCTCCTCGAAGAGGTCGAAGACGCTCGTGATCCACCGCTCCCCGAACCACACACGCGGGCGCACCCCCTGGGTGACGAGCTCCGGGGTGCGGGTGTCGATCGACTGGCCGAAGACGGGGATCCGCGACTCGTGCCAGAGCTTGTGGCCGACGAACAGCGGGGAGTTCGCGCTCACCGCGACCTGTGCGGCGGCGATCGCCTGGGAGGCGTTCCATGCCTCGGCGAACTTGTTCGGGGCGACCTGGAGATGGAGCTGCATCGACGTGCACGAGGACTCCGGGGCGATGTCGGAGAACTCCTGCCGGTACGTCTCCTTGCCGTCGAGTTCGATCTGCACGTACTCCCCGCGCGCGTCGATGACCGAGTTGCTCAGCGCCGCGTAGCGGTTCTCCTCCGTCATCCACGGCTCGTTCCTGAGGAACTGCGTCGTCAGCGTCGGCAGGGTTCCGATCGAGGCGATCTTCAGCCCCTTCGCCTCGGCGGCGCGCTTGGCCCGGGCCAGGCGATCGGCGACCCCGGACTCCAGGGTCTTCAGACCGCGCCCGGCGACCTGGAGGACAGGATGGTTGAGTTCGAGGTTGAAGCCGCCGATCTCGGACTGGAACTCGTCATCGAGGTCGGCGAGCACCTCCTTGTTCCGCAGGCTCGGCTGATTGTCCTCGTCGACGAGGTTGAGCTCGAGTTCGAGCCCGATCGTGCCCGCCGATTTGAATTCGGCATGACGGAGGTACGTGTCGAAGAGCTCCAGATTCTCCGCAAGCTTCTCGCGGTACAAGGTCCGCTCTTCCGGTGTGTACCGCTTCGAACTCACTGCCTCACCCATACGACAAGCAAACCACACACTGCAGAGGTTGTGTCCGCCGGTTCCGTGACTTCTCTCAGCGCGAACACCGCCGGACACCCCGGCCAGGACCGCCGCCGCCTGAGCACGCGATGCGGACAGGGCGGGTTACCGTCGGGATCCCGCACTAGAATCGGGCCCATGTCGACCTCTGTGAACTCCGCCACTCAGCCCTCTGACCTCGTCCGCAGCGCCGAGGATCGCCTTCCGGCCATGCTCGCCGACCTCGAGCGGGTCATCTCGCTCGAGACGCCGTCGGCCGACAAGGTGGCGGTAGCGCGCGGGGCAGCCGACTTCGCCGCGCTCCTGCGCGAGCGCCTCGGCGCCGAGGCGGAACTCCTCACCGTCGACGGCGTCACGCACGTGCGCCTGCGGTTCGGCGACAGCCCTCCCCGCGTCGTCCTCCTCAACCACCAGGACACCGTGTGGCCCCACGGCACGCTCGCTCGCCTCCCGTTCTCCACCGCCGACGGCGTCCTCCGCGGTCCCGGCAGCTTCGACATGCTCACCGGGGCGATCATGAGCGTCCACGCGGTCGCGATGCTCCGCGACCGCCTCGGCGAGGACGGCCTCGCTGGGCTCTCGATCCTCATCACCGGCGATGAGGAGGTGGGGTCGGTGACGTCGTCCGATCTCATCCGCGCCGAGGCGGCCGATGCCGCAGCCGTGTTCGTCATGGAGGCGAGCGCCGACGGTGCGCTCAAGCTCGAGCGGAAGGGCACCGGAATCTACACGCTCGTCTTCCGCGGCCGGGCCGCGCACGCGGGGCTCGAACCGGAGAAGGGCATCAACGCGGGGATGGCGCTGGCCCTGACCCTCCCGCTCGTCGCCGGTCTCTCCGACGCCGAGGCGGGCACCACCGTCGTGCCGACCGTGATCTCCGCGGGGACGACGTCGAACACGGTCCCCGCCGAGGCGCGCGTCGACGTCGATGTCCGCGCCCGCACCGCGGCCGAGCTCGAACGCGTCGACGCGGCCATCCGAGCACTCGCCGCAGACCCGCAGCTCGACGGGTCGACGACCGAGGTGATCGGCGGGATCAACCGCCCGCCGTTCGAACCCGAGCAGTCGGCGGCCCTCTTCGACCGGGCGACGGCACTCGCCGCCGAACTCGGGATCGCAGCCCCGCGCGGAGTCGCCGTCGGCGGTGCCTCGGACGGGAACTTCACCGCCGGCGACGGGATTCCCACGCTCGACGGCCTCGGTGCCGTTGGCGACGGGGCCCATGCCGAGCACGAGCACGCACTCATCGCCGAGATCGCCCCGCGCACGGCGCTGCTCGCAGCCCTCATCGCCGACCAGCTGGGACGCTGAAGGCGGCCGGGCTGCCGCCACCGCCTGGTTCTGCGCCACTCTCAGGGTGCCCCCTGGATTCTGCGCCACGTTCAGGGTGAGATTCGCGGAAATATCACCATGGACGTTCCGCGCAATCGCCTTCGAATGGGCGCAGACTGCTCAAGCCCCTCCGCCGTGGCCCCACGCCTCAGGCCAAGCCGGCCCGTTCACGCCACGGGGTACCCGTTCGCGCTCAGCTCCTCCGGGGTCTGCACCGTGAACAGCCAGTCCCGGAAGTGGGGGTCGGGGACGATGCGCTCGGAGTGGGTGAGCTCCTCGGACCCGACGAGGAAGTAGCTGTACCCGTGCGGTTCGAGCAGTCGCATGAGCTCGCCCGGCTGGGCCCGGTCGTCGAGGACTTCGCAGAGGATGTCCGGGCGCAGGGCGGCGAGGAACTCCGCCCCGTGGCCGAGGACGTCGTTCTCCGCTCCCTCGACGTCGATCTTCACCGTCACCCGTGACGTGCCGGCCGGCAGTTCGGCGAGCAGTTCGTCGAGGGAGGTGAAGCGGACTTCGACGCCTTCGGCGAAGTCCATGCTCGCGGCGTAGAACGACGGCAGCGCCGATCCCCCGTCCCCGGTGGGCACGCGCATCGTCGTGCCCGGTGCGCCGACGCCCGTCGGGTGGACGGTCACCCTCTCGCCGAGGTGGTTGCGCGCGATGTTCTTCTCCAGCCCGGCCACGACGGCGGGGATGATCTCGAAGGAGTGGGCGACGGCGGTGGGGTTGGCGGCGAGGACGGCCATCGTGAAGACCCCGGTGTAGGCGCCGATGTCGACGAACACCTCGGCGTCGCGGCTGAGGTCGACCATGAGGTCGAGGGCGAAGGCATCCTCGGGTTCGGTGCGCCGGCCCTTCCCCCAGTAGAACTCCTTGGCGATCTCGCAGCGGAAGGGATCGACGAGGACGAAGGAGGCTCCGCCGGCACGACCGGTCACCTCGGTGAGTCCGATCGGGGCGGGCAGCCGACCGATCCGGATGCCGGCGATGTGCGGGGCGACCGCGCGCATGAGCGGGTGGAGCAGCGGCTGTGCGAGGGCCGCCTTGACGGGGAGTTTGAGCCCGAACCATGACTGCTTGCGTGCGGTGAGACTCCGCAGGTAGTCGTTCACGGTGGGCCCCTCTTCGTCGTGTGCCCTCTTCGCCCCACCGTACCAATCCACGGCCCGGGGCACTACCGCCTCAGTGCCGGGGCATAAGGTGGTGACGATCACCTTTCCCTTTTGCGAAGCAGGAGCCGCGGCCGATGAAGCTCACGTCGATCACCCTTCACCAGGTGTCCATTCCCCTCGTCACCCCGTTCGAGACCTCGTTCATGCGGGAGACGGAGAAGGACTGCTACCTCGTCGAAGCGCGGTTCGACACCCCTCAGGGCGAGATCACCGGGTGGGGCGAATCGGTCGCGATGATCTCCCCGCTCTACTCCTCCGAGTACGTCGCCGCGGGCATCGACGTCACCCGGCGGTGGCTGGCCCCGATCCTCTTCGCCGTCGACGACCTCACGGCCGAGACGGTCGGCTGGCACCTGCGGCATGTCATCGGGCATCCGATGGCGAAGTCCGCGCTCGAGATGGCCCTCATCGACGCGCAGCTCCAGCTCACCGGCCAGTCGTTCAAGTCCTACCTCGGCGGGGTCGTCGACTCCGTGCCCTCAGGGGTGTCGGTCGGCATCCAGGACTCCGTCGAGGAGACGGTCAGGGTCATCGGCGGCTACCTCGACGAGGGTTATGCGCGGATCAAGCTGAAGATCAAGCCGGGCAAGGACATCGCCACGGTCGCCGCGGTCCGTCAGGCCTTCGGCGACGACTTCGGGTTCCAGGTCGACGCGAACGCCGCGTACACGCTCGTCGATGCCTCCCACCTGCGCCGTCTCGACGACTACGGCCTCCTCCTCATCGAACAGCCCCTCGGTGAGGCCGACATCCGCCAGCATGCGGAGCTCGCGAAGCTCATGGAGACCCCGATGTGCCTCGATGAGTCGATCGTCTCCGCCGAGGCGGCCGCCGACGCGATCGCGCTCGGGGCAGCGGCCGTCATCAACATCAAACCCGGCCGGTGGGCGGCTACATCGAGGCCAAGCGCATCCACGACCTCGCCGCGGCCAACGGCGTGGCCGTGTGGCATGGCGGGATGGTCGAGACCGGGCTCGGGCGCGCGGCCAACGCCGCCTTGGCCTCGCTGCCGGGCTTCACCCTGCCCGGTGACATCTCCGGGTCGAATCGCTTCTTCCATGAGGACATCACGGAGGAGATCGTCATGCGCGACGGCCGCGTCGACGTCCCCGACACCGTCGGCTTCGGGGTGACGATCGACCCGGCGAAGCTCGAGAAGTTCCGCACCGAGTCGATCGAGATCCTCCCGGAGCGCTGAATCCTCGCCGAGGCTGTCATTCCTCGCCGAGGCGGTCGCCGGCAGGCCGGACCACCTCGGCGAGGGGACCTCACTGCCCCAGGCCGACGACGCTGATCATGATCGGGGCGAGGACGATGATGAGGATCGCACCGGCGATGTCGAAGGTGAACCCGGTGCGGATCATCTTCGTGATCGGCACCGCCCCGGTGCCGTAGACGATGGCGTTCTGCGGCGTCGACACCGGAAGCATGAACCCGAAGGAGGCGGCCAGTGTCGCCGCCATCGCCGGCACGAACGGGTCGACTCCTGCCGCCTGGCAGAGCGGGATGACGATCGGGACGATGACGGCAGCCGCCGCGGTGTTCGACGTCGTCTCCGAGATGAGGATCGCAAGGATCACCGAGACGATCGTGATGGTGAACAGGCTCGTCACGCCCAGCGTCTCCGCGAACCCGTTGCCGATCGTCTCGGCGAGGCCGGTGTCGGCGAGCAGCGATCCGAAGATGATGCCGCAGCCGAAGAGGATGATCGTTCCCCAGTCGATCTTCGCCGCCTGGCTCCACGTCAGGGTCGGCTCGCGCCTCTTCCAGTTGACCGGCAGGATGAAGAGCAGCGACGCGCCGATGACCGCGACGATCCCCTCGTCGAGGCGGGAGTCGAGGAACTCGTAGATCGCTGAGTCGGTGCCCGCGAACAGCGCAGCGAAGGCCGGCAGCAGCCAGAGGACGACGGTGAGACCGAAGGCGAAGAGCGTGTTCTTCTCCGCGCGGGAGACGGGCCCGAGCTCGGCGAGCTCCTTCTTCACATACTCCTCGACGCCTTCGATCCTGCGGATCTCCGGCTTGTTGAGGAGCAGGAGGACGAGGGCGAGCACGATGAACATCGCCACGCAGATCGGGAACGCGACGGCCATCCACTGACCGAAGGAGATCTTCTCACCGGTGGCCTCCTCGATGAGGCCGCGTCCGATGAGGTTGGGCGGGGACCCGACCGGGGTGAGCAGACCGCCGACGCTCGCCCCGTAGGCGAGCATGAGCAGCAGCGCCGCTCCCACCCGCAGCCGCAGCGGGTCGAAGTCGGGCTTGACGATGCCGCGCGATTGGAGGAGCTCGGCGATGACCGCGAGGATGCCGAGCGCGGTGGGCATGAGCATCGCCACCGTCGCCGTATTCGACACGAACGCGGAGAGGATGCACGTGATGAGACCGAAGGCGATGATCACCCGGTACACCGATCTGCCGACCCCGGGCAGGGAAAGCACGGTGAGCGCGAGCCGCTGGGCGATCCCGTGGTGGAGCATCGCCTGCGCGAGGATGAACGCGCCGATGAAGGTGAAGATCGTCGACGACCCGAACGGTCCGACGGCGTCCGCGGCCGGCACGATGCCGAGCACGACGACGACACCGACGCCGAGGAGCCCTCCGATCGGGATCGGCACCGGCTCGGTGATCCAGAGGACGATGACGCCGAGGAGGACGGCAGCGAGCATGTGCTGCTGATACGTGAGGTCGAACGGGATGAGTGCGAAGATGATCGCAACCGCAGGAGCGAGGATGAACCCCGAGGTCATCCGGGCCCGTTCGAACCGCTCCTCCCGTGGAGAGAGCTTCTGCTCGCTCAGGCTGCGGAAGGTCTTGCCGCCGAGCAGCGCTTCGCGCACATCTGTCTTCTGAACCGACGAGCCGCCGTTGCCTCGTCCCTGCGAGATATCCACCGTCTTTGGTCCTTTCATCGCTGTGAGTCCAGCGTGACCGAGCGGACCGATATAGTCCAAGGCCTGTTTCCGATCAGACCAATAGCATGGGCCTATGGATATTCGTCAGCTCCGCCAGTTCCTCGCCGTCGTCGACACCGGCAGCTTCACGAAGGCGGCAGAGGCCATGCTCGTCGCCCAACCGTCCTTGTCGCAGACGATCAAGGGGCTGGAGCGGGAACTCGGGGTCTCGCTCTTCCATCGCATCGGCCGCACCGTGCGCCTGAGCGAGGCCGGACGTGAGTTCGAAGGTCCGGCGCGGCTCGCGGTCCGCGACCTCGATGCGGCGAAGGCGCACATCGATCGTCTGCGCGGGCTCCAGGCCGGGCGGATCGAGATCGCGGCGATGCCGTCGCCGAGCATCGAACCGCTGTCGTCGCTGATGGCGAGCTTCACGCTCGCGCATCCCAAGATCGCCTTCGCCGTCGACGGCACCTTCACCGCCGAGGAGACCCTCGAAGCCGTCCGCCACGGACGCGCCGAGATCGGCTTCCCCGGCAGCCGCGAGCCGCTGAAGGTCAAGGATCTCGACGTCCTCGAGGTCACCGCTCACCCCCTCATGCTCGCCCGCCCGCGGTCGCAGACGCCTCCCGGACCAGCGCCGGTCGACCCGAGAGCGCTGGCGGGCACCCGCTTCATCGTCTCCCACCCGGGCTCGCTCATGCGCGCCTACGTCGATGAGCTCATCGCGGAGGGGATCGACATCGACATCACCGCCGAGGTGGCGCATCGCTCATCGATCCTGCCCCTCGTCCGTGCGGGGCTCGGCTCAGCCGTCCTGCCCTCGGCCTGGCAGGTGTTCGCCGCGCGAAGACGTCGAGATGGTCCCCCCTGCGCGGCGCGCCGGCCCTGCACGTCTCCGCCGTCTCCCGTCCCGCGGGGCTCACGCCGGCCGCCGCGGCGTTCCTCGACACGGCCGCCCGCCTCGGCGACTCAGGGATGCTCCCCCGAACAGAGGAGGGGCCACTCCCCCAACCATAGGCAGAGCCGATGAATGGAATCGAGAACTCGTCTTGGACTTATGACTCGTCGACGCGCTCAATGGAATGAGCCCACTCCCTCAGACGATCGAGGACCGACATGACCGATACCCAGACCTTCTCCATCGCATCGATTCCCGGCGACGGCATCGGCGGCGAGGTCGTCGCCGCTGGACTGCGCGTGCTCGACACGGTCGCCAAGCTCTCCGACGGCGCGATCGCCTTCGACATCACCGAGTACCCGTGGAGCTCGGAGCACTACCTCGAGCACGGCCACTACATCCCCGCCGGCGGCCTCGACGAGCTGCAGAAGCACGACGCCATCTACTTCGGTGCCGTCGGTTCGGCCGATGTCCCCGATCACACGAGCCTGTGGGGGCTGCGCCTGGCGATCACGCAGCCGTTCGACCAGTGGGCGAACATCCGGCCCGTGACCTTCCTGCCCGGAGTCCAATCCCCGCTGCGCAAGGCCGATGACACCGAACTCGACTGGATCGTCGTCCGGGAGAACAGCGAGGGCGAGTACGCGGGTATGGGCGGGCGCAATCTGAGCGGTCGCGGCCCCGGCAATGAGGTCGCCCTGCAGACGAGCCTCCACACGGAGAAGGGGACCGAGCGGATCATCCGCTTCGCCTTCGATCTCGCTCGCACCCGTCCGGTGAAGAAGGTCTCGAGCGTGACGAAATCGAACGCCCAGCAGTACGGCATGGTGCTCTGGGACGAGGTCTTCGCCCGCGTCGCCGAGGACTATCCGGACGTCGCGACCGAGAGCGTCCTCGTCGATGCGATGAGCGCGAAGTTCGTCCTTCGCCCCGAGGAGCTTTCCGTCGTCGTCGCCTCGAACCTCCACGCCGACATCCTCTCGGATCTCGGCTCCGCATTGGCCGGCAGCCTCGGACTCGCCGCGAGTGCGAACCTCAACCCCGAACGCAGGCATCCCTCGATGTTCGAGCCGGTCCACGGCTCGGCACCCGACATCGCCGGGCAGGGGGTCGCGAATCCCATCGGAGCGATCTCCTCGGCCGCGCTCATGCTCGACCATCTCGGCCGGCCCGCCGAGGCCGACGCGGTGCGGCAGGCCGTCGAGAACGTCACCGGGGCGGGGATCCTGCCGCGTGACCTCGGCGGAAACGCGAACACGATCGAGATGACCGAGGCGATCGTCGCCCAGCTCGAAGCGATCCACGCCGAGGCGGCCGCACCGCTGCCGACTCCCTGACCTCCCAGCCCGGCACAGCCGCGCCCGCCGTCTCCTCGCTCAACGGGGGAACAGCGGGCGCTCTGGTTGCGGTGCAGCCGCCTCGGTGCCGAGGCCTCAGCTGTGGGTCTGCTTCTCCTTCTCCGCGTCCTTCGCCGTGTCGAACTGGAACGTCGAGTGCTCGATCGAGACGTCGAAGTGGTCGGCCACGCACGCCTGCAGGTCCGCGAGGATCCGCGGCGCGTGCCCGTCGTAGAAGCACTCGTCGGCGAGGACGACGTGGGCGGTGAGCACGGGGAGGTTCGAGTCGATGCGGGTGACGTGGAGGTCGTGGACCGCCTCGACGTGATCGACGTCTTCGATGTGCTTCTTCACGGCCTCGAGGTCGAGCTTCTTCGGCGCGGACTCCAGCAGGATCGATCCGGTCTCCTTGAGGATCGCGAACGCGCGGGGCACGATGAGGGCGGCGATGACGAGGGCGGCGACGGCATCGGCGCGGGTCCAGTCGAAGAGCCAGATCGAGACCGCGGCGACGATGACGGCGACGGAGCCGAGCGCATCGGCGATGACCTCGAGGAATGCTGCCCGCAGGTTGAGCGAGGAGTTCTTCGACGAGGTGAGGATGAGGATCGAGACGACGTTGCCGGCGAGGCCGACGACGCCGAAGATGAGCAGTTCGGGGCCGGGCACCTCGGGCGGCGCGAAGAAGCGGCGCACACCCTCGATGAGGCTGTAGATGCCGAGGCCGAGGAGCAGGGTCGCCTGCGCACCGGCGGCGAGCACCTCGGCGCGCTTGAAGCCCCACGTCTTCTGCCCCTTCGGCGGCCGCGCGACGAGCGTCGCGGCGAACAGCGCGATGCCCAGTCCGATGAGGTCGACGGAGTTGTGTCCGGTGTCGACGAGCAGGGCGAGCGAGCCGGTCCAGATCGAACCGAAGACCTGGAAGGCGAAGATCACCAGGACGATGCAGAACACGATCGCGAGCCGCTTGCGCGACCCGGTTTCGTGCGAGTGGTCATGAGACATGAGGACTCCTTTCACACTCACATTAACATATGCGTATGTATTTATGAATATGCCTGAAGTGAATGCTCACGTGCCGGAGGACAGTGGGGGACGCGGACGCAGCGGGGATCGCGGATATGACGACGTCCCCGTTGGGTGCCCGCGGACATTACGCCACGAGGTGGTTCCCGCGGACATGACGACGGCCCCGAGGTGGATCCCGCTCGATGATCGCGTGATTATCGAGCGGGATCCACCTCGCGGGCGCAGGAGCCTCAGCGTGGTAGGTCCTCAGTGTGAAGGGTCCTCGAGTGCGGATGACCCGCAGGGGAGGAGGACCCTCACAGCGGAGGCGAGCCGCCGCTCACCGGAAGGCGAGCGGCGCCGCCTCGGTGCGGATCAGGTTCCGCTGGAGACCGACCGACGTCAGTTCGACGTCGAACCGCTGCCGGTCTCATCGTCGTCGGACGCACCGCCGGTGCCGCCCGTCGCGCCACCAGTGCCGCCTGTCGCGCCACCAGTGCCGCCGCCGGACGCACCGCCACCAGTGCCGCCGCCGGAGGGAGTCGGTCCCGACCCCGGTCCACCTGCGGGTCCCGAACCAGGCCCCGAACCGGTGCCCGCACCGGAGCCCGATCCGGCGCTGCCTCCCGCGGCACCGCCGTCGCGGCGGCGCAGCGCCTCGTCGATGTAGGCCTGGACGTCGATGCCGGTCGCGCGCTTGACCTCGTCGCCGATGTGCTGGATGTCGAGACCGCCATCCGGGTCGAGGAAGTCCTTCGGGTCGAACCCGGCCCACTGGCTGCTGTCACGCTGACTGCTGTCGCGCTGACCGCCGTCAGCGCGGCCACCGGTTCCTCCGCTGCCCGAACGGCGACCGCCGGAGCCGTCACGGGCTTCGCGCCGGGCCTCCCGGCGCGCGGCCGGAGTGTCGTCGGCGAGACGACCCTCGATGACCTGACCGCGGCCACCCGATCCACCAGAGCCCGACCCGGAACCGCCGGACCCCGGACCACCCGAGCCCGGACCGTCCGCATCGTCGTCGCCGTCACCCGAGGCCGACCCTCCGCCCTGCGCCTTGTCGACGAGGTCGGTGAGGTCGATGCCGGTCGTCCCGCGGACGACCTCGAGCACCTGGGCGAGGTTGTTCGACACCGAGTTCGCGAGCTTCGACTCGCCGTCGGTCGACACGATCGAGAGGTCCTTGATGTTCGCGTACGGAGCGACGAGTTCGCCGGCGATGTCCGGCAGCACTTCGAGCACCTTCGAGAGGACGGCGGCGTCATTGAACTTCTTGTACGCCTCGGCCTGTGCCTCGAGGGCTCCGGCCTCGGCCTCACCGCGTGCCTTGATGGCGTCGGCCTCGGCCTGGCCCTCGAGGCGGATGGCTTCGGCTTCCTTCGACCGGCGGTGGAGTTCGGCAGCAGCCTCGGCTCGGCCCTGGGCTTCGATCTCGTAGGCTCGGGCGTCGGCCTCGGCCTGCTGGCGGTAGCGCTCGGCATCGGCCGGGCGGCGCACCTCGGCGTCGAGCTGTTCGGCACGCAGCTCCGCGGCCTCCTTCGCCACGACCCGGTCGCGTTCGAGGAGCTTCTGCTTCTCCGCCGCGGCGGCGAGCGGTCCGGCGTTGTCGGCCGTCGCCTGTCGCTGGTCGGCCTCCTCCTTCAGCGCCGCCCGGCGCAGCGCGAGCTGCTGCTGCTGTTCGGCGATCGCCTGATCGGTCAGCGCCTGCTGCTTCTGCGTCTCCTCGTTCTGCTGCGCCTCCTCGACGGCCGCGGCGCGGGAGGCATTCGCCTCGGCGATGGCGGCGTTCTTCGCGACCTCAGCGGCCTGCGGGCGACCCCAGTCGCGCAGGTAGCTGCCCTCGTCCTCGACCGCGGAGATCTGGAAGGTGTCGATGACGAGACCCTGGTTGTTCATCGAGTGCGCGGATTCCTCCTGCACCTGCGCGGCGAAGGAGGCGCGGTCCTGGATGATCTGCTCGACGGTGAGCGTGCCGACGACGGCGCGCAGGGTGCCGGAGAGGATCTCCTTGCTGTAGTGGTCGATCTGATCCTGCTGGTCGAGGAAGCGCTGCGCGGCCTTGCGCACGTCATCGTCGGTGCCGCCGACCTTGACCTGAGCGACGCCGCGCAGCTTGAGCGCGATGCCGTTCTTCGAGATGCCGTCGATCTCGACCGAGATCTGCCGCGACGACAGCGAGAGAATGAACGCCTTCTGCACGATCGGGTAGACGACTGCGCGTCCGCCGATGATGATCCGTCCCGACCCGGACGCTCCCGAGGCGTTGCGTCCGGTGATGATGAGGGCCTCGGACGGGGAGGCGATCTTGTACGACCGGAGAATGACGACGAGTGCGATGAGCACGACGATGGCGATGGCGCCGATGATGACGGCGCCGAGTATGAGGTCCATGAGCGGGCCTTTCGTTTCCTCAACGGGGATGCAGGCGAGCCGACGCATGTAGTCGGCCCGTGCTCACCACCCTATCGGAGGCCACGACGCCTGCCCAGGCCGCAGAGGACGGAGATGTTCCAGGTCAGGAACTCGCCGAGGCGGTGGGAATCGTGCGGCGGCTCAGCTGCCGGGAGGACCGACGACGAGGAGTCCGGAGAACACCGCGATGACGACGATCGCGCCGACCCCGGCGGCCAGCCACGGCGAGCGCAGCGCCCACGCGCTCAGCTTCTCCAGCGGTCCGCGCGGCGCCCGGCCGCCACGGCCGAGCCCCCAGTCGCCGTCGAGGGCTCCGGCCTTCGCCGAGGCGATCTCGAACGGGATCGTCGCGAACGGGATGACCGCGGAGACGAGGCCCATGAGGATGCGCCCGATGCTCCACTTCTGGGAGATGCCGACGAGGAGGACGACGACGACGAAGCAGAGGAAGACGAATCCGTGGATTCCGCCTCCGATGCGCACCCCCACCTCGGTGGTCTGGGTGACGTACTTGAGGAACATGCCGAAGAGCAGGAGGGCCCACGTGATGGCCTCGGCGACGGCGAAGAAATTGAAGAGCTTCTTAGGGGTCACGGAACCTCATTGTGCCGGGCGAAGCTGGGCGGATCCTGCGTCGCCGAGCCCAGAGAAGCACCGTCACACCTGGTCAGACCGCACCAGCGCCCGTGAGATGCGGAGGAGGGGCGTGTCCGGGGTCACGCTCGCACGGTGCGATTCCCGCCGCCTCGGCGCGTGCCGGCAGACAAGGATGCGGGCCCCGGCATACGACGATGAGGTCGCCGGCAGAGAATGATCACGCGGGCCGGCGAACTTGTCCAGTCACCGGCCCGCGTGGCTTCGGGGTGGATCAGTCCGGGGCGGTGCGGTCATGACCGCGCCGACCCGGACTCACCGTCTCACTCGAGGCTGCCGGCCTTCCTGCGGCGGGCGCCCATGGTCATGACGACACCGAGCACGATGAGCGCTGCGGCCGAGGCGACGAGGGGAAGAGCCTCGTTACCGGTGCGCGGGAGGTCTCCCCCGCCACCGCCGCCGGCGCCCGGATCGTCGGCTCCGGCCGCGACGACCTCGAACGAGCCGTTGAGGGCGTCGCCGCCCTCGCAGTCGACGGTGACGTCGTACTTTCCGACGTACTCGGCCGACTTCGACTCATCGAGTCCGCGGACACCGAACTTCGCCACGCCGTCGGAGTCGACGGTCGCGGTCTGCTCGAACTTCTCGATGGTGCCGTTCTTCGGATCCACCGTCATCGTCGCCGTCGTCCCCGGCGTGCAGCCGGTGGCCGTGACCTGGACGCCGGTGTCGGAGACGAAGTCGTTCTCATCGATCGTCGTCGGATCGATCGTCAGACTCCGCTCGTCGGGAGCGTCCGTCGGCGACTCCGTCGGAGTCGAGGTCGGGGTCTCGGTCGGCGTGGAGGTCGGCGTCTCCGTCGGGGTCTCCGTGGGAGCCGGCGCGAGGTCGTAGGCGAGCGTGTGGACGGAGTAGGCGATCGCGGGTCCGAAGATGTCGATCGCGTCCCGGCTCACGTTGTCGATCGTGTCGGTGGGCTGGTGGTAGTTCGTGTCCTGCGGCTTGCCCGCCTCACCGCCGAACCACTCGACCTGCTCCGCCGTCTTGATCTCATCGGCCCCGGAGAACAGACCGCTGACCGGCACACCGGCGTCGAGGAACGCCTGGTAGTCGGAGCGGCCGGAGAACTCGGTGCCGATGTTCTTCTGGTCGTTGTCGGCGAAGTAGTCGGTGAAGACCTTCTCGAGTTCGGCCGAACCGGCGGGGACGTTGACGCCGTCGGGCACCGGAACGTCGGAGCCGTCGGAGTCGAGGGTGCCGACGACGTAGTTGTCGGAGCCGATCATGTCGAAGTTCATGTAGGCCTTGACCTTGGCGAGCTCGTCCGCGCTCAGGCTCTCGACGTACTTCGTCGACCCGACGAGTCCGACCTCCTCAGCACCCCACCACGCGAAGCGGACCGCATTGTCGACCTCGGTCGGCTGCTGGGCGAGCGCCTCAGCACTGGCGAGCAGCGCAGCCGAGCCCGAGCCGTTGTCGTTGGCGGCCGGCCCATCAGCCACACCGTCGAGGTGGGCGCCGAACATCTGCACGTTGTCCTTGTCGCCGGCCTTCGTCTCGGCGATGACGTTCCACGTCGTCGACGTCTTGTACTCGGTCTCGAGCGTGAAGTCGGTGGCCGGCGCCTCCCCGTCGGCCGCGGCCTGCACCTTCTCGAGCAGTCCGTTGCCGAGGCTGTACGTCGTGCCCACGGTGGGCGCGCCGTTCTCGATGCGCTCGCCGAGGGTGGCGTTGAGCTCCTCGTCGGGGGCGTCCTTCGTGTTGTTGTAGATGATGACGGCGGCTGCTCCGGCGTCCGTGGCGGCCTGTGCCTTTTCCCCGAAGGTGCAGGAACCACGGGCGACGAGGACGACCGCGCCATTGGCCGAATCGTCGTAGTCGCCGGCCTGGCAGCCGAGCTGACCGCCGGCGAGATCGGAGTAGTCGTCATCGACGGGCACGACGAGCGGCAGATCCGTCAGCGGCGCCGAGGTGCCCTCGGTGTAGCTCGCGGGGGTGACGGCGACGTCCTCCCCGTCGACGTTGACGGAGACGGTGCCGAAGTCCTGGTTCTCGACGTCGAAGGCCTGCCGGCTGACGTCGTAGGCACCCGTGGCCTTGAGCGTCTGCTCGACGTATTCCACGGCCTCCTCGTATCCCGGGGCGCCGAGCGCCCGGTACCCGGTGTCGGCGTTCTTCACCGAGATGTCTGAGATGTTCTGCAGCTGTTCCATCACGGCGTCGCCGGTGACGCCCATATCGGTGTGCTCGGTCGGACCTGCGGTTCCGGCGGCCATCGCCGGAGCCATGCCGCTGAAGACAAGTCCCGCGGATGCGGTGACGGCCAACGCGGCTTTCATGCGCAACTTCATGGAGTTCCTTTCGCTCCTCAGGTGCCACGCGAATCGATCTCGCCTCACGGGCCGTCGACGGTGCACGACCCCACATGCTCACCCGAGCGCGGACTGCGGACACCCGGTGTCTGTCATCCCTGGGTGCGGTGCGCTCGGGGCTGGGAGAGCCTGACTCTGGTGTTTCGCCGAGTGGTTCGCCGTTGGTAACGAATCACAAACATCTATAACGAAACGGTGACACAACTCACATGGTTCATTAACCTATCGCATCAGTAACATCCTTAGGTCACGAATGGATAACAACCCATACTTAAGCAATTGCGCAAGTGTTGAACTGAGGGGGTGGTCTCCGATAGCATCGCACCAGTGACGAACCAGCAGTCTGCGCCCGCCGCGCCCACCGACCCTCCGCCCGACCGCCGGACCATCCGGCGGTGGCAGCGCTACCTCGCCAACGAGCGCCTCGAAGAGCGCGTCTACCGGGATCTCGCCGAGCGCCGCACCGGTGAGGACCGGGAGATCCTCCTCGGACTCGCCGCCGCCGAATCCCGGCACCAGCAGCATTGGATCCGCCTCCTCGGCCCGCATGCCGCGAAGAAGCGCACCCCCGACCTCGTCACCCTCTTCCTCGCCTTCTTCGGCCGGATCTTCGGCTCGGTCTTCATCCTCGCGCTCGCGCAGCAGTCGGAGACGAGCTCCCCGTACCAGAACGACGACGCCGCGTCACCGGAGATGGCCGCCGACGAGCGGATCCACGCCGAGGTCGTCCGCGCCCTCGCCGCCCGCTCCCGGGCCCGCCTGTCGGGCAACTTCCGCGCCGCCGTCTTCGGCGCCAACGACGGTCTCGTCTCGAACCTCGCGCTCGTCCTCGGCGTCGGTGCGGCCGGAGTGCCGAACACCGTCATCCTCCTCACGGGCGTCTCGGGACTCCTCGCAGGCGCCCTGTCAATGGGTGCCGGCGAGTACATCTCCGTGCGCTCCCAGCGCGAGCTCCTCGACGCCTCGACCCCGGATCCGGAGTCCCGGCACGCGCTCGCCGACCTCAACATCGATGCGAACGAGCTCGCCCTCGTCTTCCGCGCCCGCGGCATGGACCCCGACGAAGCGGAGATCCAGGCCCACCGGACGATCTCCGAGGCGAAGACGACGAACGCCCCACAGCTGCCGAGCCTCGAATCCGGCATCGAGAGCTCCGCGCTGGGCACCGGCATCGGCGCTGCGCTCTCGAGCTTCGCGTTCTTCTCCTCGGGCGCGCTCATCCCGATCCTGCCCTACATCTTCGGCATGACGGGCCTGCCCGCCGTCTTCCTCTCCGCTGGTCTCGTCGGCATCGCCCTCCTCTTCACCGGCGGCACCGTCGGCCTGCTCTCGGGCAAGGCACCAGGACCGCGGGCGCTGCGGCAGATGGCGATCGGCTTCGGCGCCGCCGCCGTGACCTACGGCCTCGGCCTCGTCTTCGGCATCAGCACCGGCTGAGCGCGCGACGCCGGCTGAGGTGTCAGCACCGGCATGCGGCGGGGCCGACCTTCGCCCACGCCGGCGCTCGACGACATCGTCACTTGCCGGTGAGGACTCCCGGACTCGGACCGGCGACCGTAGACTGTCCCCATGACCCAAGTCCTCGTCCTCATCGATCCCGGCACTTCGACGGTCACCACCGCCGACCTCGCCTCCCCTCAGCTGCCGGTCACGGACCTGGCCGCCCACCGCGGCGACGGCATCTTCGAGACGGTGCTCGTCCGCGTCAACCCGGACACCCGTGAGGCCACCGTCGTCTCTCGCGAACGCCACTTCGCCCGCTTCCATTCGTCCGCCTCGGCGCTCGATCTGCCCGAACCCGACCGGAAGCTGTGGCGGCAGGCCGTCGACCGACTCATCGCCGAGGCGATCGCCGCGAACCCGGGGACCACGGAGTTCGCGGTCCGCTACACGCTCTCCCGCGGCGGCGACGCCCCGCGCGGGTGGGCGTTCACCGTGCCCATCGAGGATGCGATCGTCACCGCCCGCGCCGAGGGCGTGAGCGCCGTGAGCGTCGACCGCGGCTACGACGCCTACGTCGGGCGGCGCGCACCGTGGCTCCTCCTCGGCGCGAAGACCCTGTCGTATGCGGTCAACCAGGCGGCCCTGCGGTACGCGAAGGCGCAGGGAGCCGACGAGGCCCTCTTCATCTCCCGCGACGGCGTCGTCCTCGAAGGTCCGACCGCGAACATCGTCATCCGCCGAGGCGACCACCTCCTCACCCCGGATCCCGCCGCCGGTCTGCTCGCCGGGACGACCCAGCGGCTGCTCTTCGACCATGCCGGTCGACTCGAGCTCAAGGCCGACTACGCCGACCTCAGCGTCGACGATGTCCTCTCCGCCGACGGCGCGTGGTTCGTCTCATCGGTGCGCACCGCGGTGACGCTGCGCGCGCTCGATGGGAAGTCGCTGTCGCGTGACGAGGCGCTGACCAGGGAGTTCCAGAGGATCATCGCCGCCGGGTGAGCGGGGCGGGACAGCCAGTCGGGTGGGTCAGTGCTGATCGCGTGACACGCGCGTCCGCGACGGCCCGTCTTCAGCCCCGCTGCGGCGGCCCGCTTCGCAGTGCCCGGCTTCGCCGCGGCAGTTCGCATGCCGTTCGGCTGCGGGCCGGGGCACGGTGACGGCGAGGATGAGACCGAGCATCGAGGCCCCGCAGCCGATGAACCAGAGGACCCAGAAATAGGCGGCGAGCTCGGGGACGAGGCCGAGGACGAATCCGCAGATGCCCAGCACGAAGAGACTCGTGACCATGACGTTCTTCCGTCTGGTGAGCACGCGGACCTCCTCCCTGCATCGGTGGTCTCACGCTATCGGTCGACGGCGCGTCGCACATCGCACAAAAGTATGAAATTCAGGCGCCTGCGATAGTGTGGACGACGAAGGACTCCTTCATCCGACGGCGGTCGTCGCCGCGGCCGGAGCAGCGGAGGAGTCGCGCCTCAACTTCGGACGAAAGGACACGGGCATGGGAAAGCTCGCTTGGCAGATCATCGGCGTCGGAGCGCCCATCGTGGCAGCTGTCGCAGCCCGGAAGGTGCTCACCTTCGCGTGGGAGAAGTCGACTCATCGTCCCGCACCGTCGAACCCCGTCGACGAAGAGATCTCGATGTCCGAGGCCCTGGCCTGGACCGTCGTCTCCGGTGTCGGCGTGGCCATCGCCCAGCTCGTCGTTCAGCGCCTGGCCGCGAACACCGTGCGCAACAACTTCGGCGACCAGGCTCTGCCGAAGAAGTTCCGCAAGCAGATCGCCGAAGGCGTCTGAGCCGACCCCTCACCGAAACACCAGCGCCCTGCCGAGTGGTTCCCACCCGGCAGGGCGTTCGTCGTCCCCGGCGACGTCGACATGCAGGGTCGCATATCCGCACCCGCCGGAGTTCCCCCGAGGGGTGGCCTCAGCGGTCCCGCAGTGGGGTCAGGCGTAGAGCCGGTCGAGGATGACCGCGAGTTCGCCGGCGGCGATCTGTCCCGGCGCCGAGGCGGTACCCATCTGCGCGAAGGTCGAGCAGCTGCCGAAGTCGGCGCCGAGGATCCGGCTCGTCCGGCCCAGTTCCCCCATCGAGATCCCGAGCACAGGGCAGTCGAGGTCCGCGTCGGCCTCGGCGGTGGCCCGGAGCAGATCGGCGACATCGGCGGCAGTCGTCGGCATCATCGCGATCTTGACGACAGCGGCTCCCGCCGCCCGCATCTCATTGAGCGTTTCGCGCATGTCGGCGACGCGCTCGGTGTCCGCGAAGTTGTGCCGGGAGGCGACGACGGGCACGCCGACGGTCCGCAGCACCCCGATGACGTCCTGCGCCGAATCTCGGGCGATCTCGACATCGATCGCGATCGGGACAGACGCACCGGCCGCCGCGTTCGCGTCGGTCAGCGCCGCCGCGAGGCCGGCGACCACCTCGGCGTAAGCGGCATCGCTGAGCTCGGCCTCCCCGCCTTCGGCAGCGGTGCGCAGCGTGGCGAGGACCGGCAGACCGGCGGCCGTGACGTGCGGGGCGAGCTCTCGGATCGCCTCAGCCACCGCATCGACTCCACCGCCGGCGGGATCGAGGGTGTCGGCGACGAGGGGGTCGACGCGCCACTCGATGACATCGACGAGGCCGCTGTCGGCGGCTTCCCGGCAGCCGAGCGCCAGCAGTTCGGCATCGGTGTGGAGGACGGGCACGATGACCGCCGGGCGGCGGGGGTTCCGCGTCGCCGGGGTCGAGGACGGGGCGGTCGGGGCGGCGGCTCCGGGTGCGGAGTCGGACGCGGGGGCGGAGTCGAGAAGGAACGGCAGCGGCTTCATGGTCTCAAGGGTAGAGGCTCCCACGAGGTGAGGCGTGCGCAGCCGCCCGCTGGACCGGGGTCTGCGCGCAGCGGTTCGCTGCGCCGCGAACTTCAGCAGTGATGCGCACGAGAATCAGTCCCGACCGCATTGTGGAATTATCGAGTGATCAATGGCAAATGCAATCGTCGAATGGTAAAGGGAATTAGGTCATGACGTCCTTCCGCAAGACGCAAATGTAACGATCAAGTAACGCATCGTCCTGCATCATCGCAGGTCAGATACCCTGTCAACCACAACACTCCCGGTGACAGGAATATTGTTCCCGCCGAAAAGCGTGGAAAATTCTATAATGAGGTCTGAGATTTCCGTGAGCGGTGAGGCCCATGTGATCGACTCCTGTTCGATTCGACAGTCGCCGAACCGCGCGACAGGGTGAGGCCTCTCGTTCTGCGGACGGTCAGGACTCCAAGGAGGTAATCCGTGAGCGTCGTCAAGGCATCACACGTCTACAAGGTCTTCGGCAAACGCCAGAACGAAGTCGTCAAGCGCCTCGAAGAGGGCGCCGACCGTGACGAGCTGACGAAGCTCGGCACCGCCGCAGTCATCGATGCGAGCTTCGAAGTCGAGAAGGGCGAGATCTTCGTCGTCATGGGCCTGTCGGGCTCGGGCAAGTCCACTCTCATCCGCACGCTCAACGGCTTGTGGACGACGACAGCGGGGTCCGTCGAGGTGCTCGGCACCGATATCGCCAAAGCCGACGCCCGCACCCTCCGCAAGGTCCGCAGCGACCACATCTCGATGGTCTTCCAGCACTTCGCCCTCCTCCCCCACCGGACCGTGCGGGAGAACGCCGCCTATGCCCTCGAGCTGCGAGGCGTCCCCAGAGCTGAGCGACTGGCGAAGGCCGAGGAATGGCTCAAGGCCGTCGGGCTCGAGGGCTGGGGAGACAAGTTCCCCGAGCAGCTCTCCGGTGGCATGCAGCAGCGCGTCGGCCTCGCCCGCGCCTTCACGGCCGAGACCGACATCCTCCTCATGGACGAGGCGTTCTCCGCTCTCGATCCGCTCATCCGCCGGGAGATGCAGGAGCAGCTCGTCGAGCTGCAGGCGAAATTCAAGAAGACGATCATCTTCATCACCCACGACCTCAATGAGGCGATGTTCATGGGCGACCGCATTGCGGTCATGCGCAACGGGCGCATCGTCCAGATCGGCACGCCGGAGGAGATCCTCACGGATCCTGCCAACGACTACGTCGCACAGTTCGTGCAGGACGTCGACCGTGCTCGCGTGCTCACGGCGAGAAACGTCATGGAGAAGCCCCGCCAGGTCCTCTCCGACCAGAGCGGACCGCGCGTGGCCCTGCGCGCGATGCGGGACAGCTACGCCTCGGCGCTGTGCGTCGTCGATCGCGATCGCCGCCTGCTCGGGGTGGTCACCGACCGCGACGCCGTTGCGCAGATCCGCAGCGGAGCGACGACGCTCGACGGCATCGTCAATCCCCCGACGATCGTCGCCCACCCCGACGACGTCCTCATCGATCTGTTCATCCCGTCGGCCGAATCGCCGCTGCCGCTGCCGGTCGTCAACGATCTGGGACAGCTCGTCGGAGTGATCCCCCGTGCCACTCTGCTCGCAGCACTCGGCCATCACACCGGTGACGGAGAGGTGCAGCAGCCGGCGCCGCCGCTGGCGGCCAGCGAGATCGAGGACGTGCTCGGCGATGATCCGGACACCGTGATCGTCGACAACTCCGTGGAGAGGGAGGCCCTGTGATGGAGGACATCAGAATCCCGGTCGGCGCGTGGGCCGACACTTTCTTCGACTGGCTCAAGGACAATCTGGGCTGGCTCTTCGACTTCATCACCGTGGTCGTCCGCCTCCTCGTCGAGGGCCTCACCACCGTACTCGTTGACCTGCACCCGCTCGTCATCATCATCATCCTCGCGTTCCTCGGATGGCTCGTGCGGTCGTGGCAGTTCGCCATCGGCACACTCATCACGATGTTCTTCATCATGACGATGGACCAGTGGGTGTCGGCGATGCAGACGCTCGCGCTCGTCGTCCTCGCCGCCCTCGTCGCGGTCATCATCGCGATCCCCGTCGGCATTCTGGCGGCGAGGAACGACACGGTCTCGGCGATCGTCAAACCGATCCTCGACTTCATGCAGACGATGCCGGCGTTCGTCTACCTCATTCCCGCGGTGACGTTCTTCAGCATCGGCGTCGTGCCCGGCCTCGTCTCGACGGTGATCTTCGCCCTGCCGCCGGGCGTCCGCTTCACCGAGCTCGGCATCCGCGGCGTCGACAAGGAGACCGTCGAGGCCGGCTACGCCTTCGGCGCCACGCCGAGACAGATCCTGCGCGGAGTCCAGATCCCGCTGGCCACCCCGACGATCATGGCCGGCATCAACCAGGTCATCATGCTCGCCCTGGCGATGGCCGTCATCGCCGGCATCGTCGGAGCCGACGGCCTCGGCAAGAACGTCGTCGAAGCCGTCGCCACGCAGAACCTGCCGCTCGGAGTCGAAGCCGGACTCGGCGTGGTCATCCTCGCGATCTACCTCGACCGCGTCACCGCAGCTCTGGGCACGGCGAAGGACTATCCGAACTCCCT
Organism: Brevibacterium sp. LAARM2_SD2; assembly: GCF_057364785.1. Taxonomy (NCBI): domain Bacteria; kingdom Bacillati; phylum Actinomycetota; class Actinomycetes; order Micrococcales; family Brevibacteriaceae; genus Brevibacterium; species Brevibacterium sp. LAARM2_SD2. The sequence continues at coordinate 23,136 of NZ_JBNFOM010000033.1, forward strand.
CCTCGGCGCCCTCAAGCGACGCAGGGCCACCGCCGCGAACACCCGTGCGGCGGCCGAACCGGACACTGTGGAAGAGGTAGAGATCGTCCGCACTCAGAGTTGACACACCGTTCTCAACAGACCACACAACCAGTAGTTAGGAAACCACGATGAAGAAGCGTTTCGTCACGAAGATCGCCGCCGTCAGCGCGGCTCTGGCCTTGGCTCTCACCGGCTGCTCGCAGGAAGCCAGCAACAACAGCGGCGGCGGCGAAGGCGGAGACAAGGGCACCATCACCCTCGGATTCATCCCGTCATGGACCGATGGTCTCAGCACCGCGTACCTGCTGGAGAACCAGCTGACCCAGCTGGGCTACAACGTGGAGATGGAGACGATCACCGAGGCCGCGATCCTCTACTCGGGTCTGGCCAACGGCGATGTCGACATCTATCCCTCGGCATGGCCGGAGGTCACCCACAAGCAGTACATGGACGAGTACGGGGATCAGCTCGAAGACCTCGGCGCGTACTACGACAATGCGAAGCTGACGATCGCCGTGCCCTCGTACAGCAACATCAACTCGATCGAGGACCTCAAGGGCAAGGCGAGCGAATTCGACGGCAAGATCATCGGCATCGAGCCCGGCGCCGGTCTGACCGCGCAGACCAAGGACACGATGATGCCCGAGTACGGTCTCGACGGCGAGTACGAGCTCGTCACCTCGTCGACTGCGACGATGCTCACCGAGCTGAAGAACAAGATCGACAACCAGGAAGAGGTCGTGGTGACCCTGTGGCGTCCGTTCTGGGCGAACAGCGCCTACGACGTCAAGGACCTCGAGGACCCCAAGGGCGCGATGGGTGAAGCGGAAGCCCTCCACTTCCTCGGCACCAAGGGCTTCGCCGAGGAGAACCCTGAGGCCGCCGAGTACATCAAGGGCATCAAACTCGACGACCAGCAGTACGGTTCGCTCGAGGACATGGTCGTCAACGAGTACGGAGAGGGCAAGGAAGCCGAGGCCGTGACCCAGTGGATCAAGGACAACCCCGACGCCTACTCCACCGAGATCAGCGAGTGACGCAGGGCGCCGCTGACCGTGTGATCGGCTGACCTCCGGGCGCAGCTGGTTGCGGTCTCCGCTGACCTGACCGGGCCCGTCGGTTCGCATCGCGAACCGGCGGGCCCGGTCTTGTTCTCAGCCGTGCCCCGACCGCAGAACGGCCGCCGTCGGTGGTGCCGCGTGCACGGTCGCCCGATCATCGGGCGCAGTCGTTTCGGTCGTGCCACGACGATTGAGATCGCAGGCAGGTGATAATCAAGGCATGGAGATCACCGAGGCGACCCACCCGGCAGCGGCGACCCTGACCACCCCGGTCGGGACGATCGCCGTGACGAGCTCGCGCGCGGCGATCGTCCGCGTCGAATGGGTCGACGCCGAATCCGCGCCCGCCCCGGATCACGGGGATCCCCTCCTCGCCGAGGCGCTCGGACAGCTGCGCGCCTACTTCGACGGCCGCCTCGGCGAGTTCGATCTCCCGCTCTCGCTCGACGGGATCTCCCCGGTCGCGACGACCGTCCTCACAGTGCTCGCCGAGACCGTCGGCTATGGGGAGACCGTGACCTACGGGGAGCTCGCCGCACGCTCTGGCACCGGCGTCCCGGCGCGGGCGATCGGGAGCATCATGGGGCTCAACCCGCTGCCGCTGATCATCCCCTGCCATCGCGTCGTCGCCGGTGACGGCCTCGGCGGATACTCGGGCGGGCCCCGAGGTGAGGGACTGGCGACGAAGCGCCATCTTCTCGAGATGGAGGGAGCCCTGCCGAGCCCGCTGTTCTGAGGAGGACTGGACGAGGCCGCTGTTCTGAGGATGGCTAGACGAGCCCGCTGTTCTGAAGGAGCTATGGACGAGGCCGGGGGCCGGAGGGTGTCACCCTCGGCCCGCGGCCTCGTTCGTCGCTGTCCGGCTCTCCGGTGCGCAGCCTCCGCAGTGCCGGTGCTCAGCCGCCGAAGAGCGTCTGGCCGACGTATTCGCCGTCCTTCGCCCCGGGCGGAATCGCCCACACCGTCGACCCGATGGGCACGGTCCAGACGTTGAGCAGATCCACCTCGGCGAGCCGCCGCTGGATCGGCAGGAACTGCCGGTCGATGTTCGCCTGGAACGACGCGAACATCAGCCCCGACTGACCCCCGGCACCGGTCTCGTAGTTGTACGGCCGGCGCACGATCTGCACCTCCGGTCCGAGCCCGTCGCGGGCCCTGGCCATGTGCGAGGCCGCTGAGATCACCGTGAGACCCCGGTCGTCGACGGCCGTGAAATCGGGCTCGTCGAACTCGTCCGTGCCCGTCGTCGGCGCCCCCGAGTCGACGAAGCGGCCGACGGAGAAGTCACGCGCCGGACGGTCCGCCTCGTCCCACGTCTCGAGGTTCATCTCGATGTCGCGCAGCACGAGCGTCGTCCCGCCCTGCATCCACGACGGCAGCGCCTCGCCGAGGTCGGTCGGCGGTTCACCCCGCGCGGAGAAGACCGCGTCCGTCCGGCCGGTCGCCCGACCCCACACGAGGCGGCTGAAGTCCTCGGACCCCATGCCCGGGTTCGCCGTGCCGTCGAGCTGGCCGAAGAGGTTGCGCTGCGTCTGCCCTTCGCCCTTCGTGCCGTAGGAGTTGCGGAACCCCGTGCGCTGCCAGGCGATGTCGGCGAACGCCCGGGAGTCCTTCCACAGCATCCGGCGGGCATGCGCGACCCCGAGCGGATCGTCACCGCAGATCTGCAGGAGCAGATCCCCGGTCGAGCGCTGCGGGTCGAGCCGGTCGATCGAGAAGCTCTCGAGCGGCCGCAGCCACTCGGGGACCGCCTGGCCGCCCGCGAGCGCGACGAGGTTCTGGCCGAAGCCGAAGGTCACCGTCAGGCGCGCGGGATCGGCCGCCATCTCGGGTTCGGAGTCCGCCAGGGGCGCGGTGCCCTGCGTGAGCGCGGCGGCATCCGCGGTGAGCAGACGCAGCCACCGCACGACGGCCGCGGCGTTCTTCGTCTCCGGCTTCATCGTGAACGCGAGGAACTCGCCGTGGGCCTGCGGGGCCGTCTCGATCCCGGCCTGGTGCTCGCCGTAGAACGGCACCGCGACCTCCCCGTTGACGCCGGTGGTGTCGGCGCGCGGCGGCTGCGGGGTGTTCGCCTCGGTGGCGCGCCCGATGCCGAACCCGGCGAGCGACCCGACGGCTCCGACACCGCCGGCGACGGCCGCCGAGGCGATGGAGGCCCCGGCGGCTGAAACCGCGGCGGGTCGGAGCCGCCTCGGCGCTGTCGGACGCGGCCCCGGCTGCCGAGGACGTCACGTCCTCAGACGCCGACCCGCCCGGCGGAGTCGACGACTCCGCCGGTGACGACGTCCGCTCAGCGACGGGCTCGGTGTCGCGACCCGACGCGGAGTCCGGGTCGCGGGGATCAGTTGTCACCGGAGCCCTCATCGCTCATGCCCGACATGTCGCCCATGCCGTCCATGCCGTCGCCGCCGTCGGAGGCGGCATCGGGCTCACCGGGCGCGTAGGTCTCCTGCGCACCCGTGTACTCCTTGGCCACCGCGGTCACGGAGATCGTCTCGTCATCGGCGGTGACGAGTTCGACGGTGATCTCCTCGCCCGGCTTGATCGGGCGCGTCATGTCCATGACCATGATGTGGTCGCCGCCCGGTTCGAGGTCGAGGGAGCCGCCGGCGGGAATGACGAAGCCGCCGTCCTTCTCCTGCATCATCATCGAACCGGAGCCGTCACCGACGGTCTCGTGGAGCTGGACCATGTTCGCGCCGTCGTAGTTGGCACCGACGAGGTTGATGTCGGCGTCGGTCGTGTTCGTCACCGTGCCGAAGATTCCCGTCATGCCCTCGTCAGCGGCCTTGACCCATGCGTCGTCGAACGTCAGCGAAGCCGACGCGTCGACCGAGGCGCTGCTGCTCGAGGCCGAGGGTTCCGAGGCGCTGCTCTGGCTGCCGCTCTGACCGCAGCCGCTGAGGCCGAGGACGAGAGCCGCCGACATGGCGAGCGCGGGCATGGTGGACTTGAGAATGGTGTTCTTGCGCATTTCGTCTGCACTTTCGTGTGGTGGCGTTCGTCGGCGGTCGGGTGCGGATCATGCCGTCGCCGAGGCGGGTCCGATGCGGCCATGAGGCGATCCCCGTCAGGAGGTCCCGCAGGGCGGGAGGCTCACCGGGATGTCCGCTCTCGACCGCGCCGGGTGTCGACGCGTGGCCGCGACCGATGTCGTAGGCGTGACGGCCCGGGCACGTGGCCGAAACCGGTCGGCGCTGGGCAACCGCGCGCATGATCGCATGACTCTGCGACGAATGCCGAGGGTGATGTGGGGTGCAGCGCATCGTCAGATCGCGCGCTGCCGGTGGTGAGGTGTCAGACGAGCGCGGGTGGACCGCGACGGTAGTTCGGGCCGATGACGGCCGCTGGCACCATGTGCGGGAGTTCGCGCACATGGCGGACGACGCGCAGGCGCGCCCCCGCAAGACTGAGCTGCGCGGACGCGAGTGCGCGCAGGGCGATGACAACCGGCCCCAGTGCCAGTTGGAGGATGCTGAAGAGGAGATCCTCACCGCGCTTGAGGATGATCGCGGTGACGATGACGGCGACGATGTGGGCGATGATCATGCCCGGGCCGGCGCCGTTGGCGTGGCCCATCGAATGGCCCATCGGCGCGGCCTGACCGAGGTCGAGAGACCCGGTGGCCGGGGTCATGAGCTCGTGTTCGGCTGCCGACATCGTCGGATCCGGCGACGCCGAGGCGGGTCCACCGGCAGTCCCTCGCATCATCGACGACATCGGGCCGAACCAGCCCATCGAGGCGTGCATGAGGAGCTGACCGAGGCCGAGGATCGCGGCGAGGGCGAGGTATCCGAGGCGACGTCCCGCGAGGATCATCGCCGCCCAGAGAACGAGGACGAAGACGAAGCCGGTGCCGAGGGCGGAGAAGTCGCCGCCGGCGCCGACGTGCATGAGGACCGCGAGCATCGTCGTCATCACAGCCGCGAAGAGAGCACGGATCGACTTGTGCCAGCCGGTCATGCCACCTCCTCACCTCAGGGTCCATGCAGGCTCCATTTACCCACTACACAGTGTAGAACCGCGCCCGGTGGCCGTGCCAGTCAGCGCCGACGGCTCAGAGCAATGTCACACTGCCGAGGCGGTCGCCAGTCACATGCGCAGCCAGGTGTCCTCGGTGCGCTTGACCATAGCGCCCGCCTCTTCGGCCGCATCGGTCCAGGTGACGGGGTCGCCGGCGGCGCTGACGACGGAATCGGAGAGGACGATGACGTCGAAGTTGCAGACGAGGGCCGCCATCGCCGAGGCCCACACCGCACCGGGGTTCTCGTCGACTCCGGCGATGACGATCCGATCGACGGCCATGTCGTGGAGACCGGCGGCGAGGTCGTCGACGCCTTCGAAGATGTCGGGATTGTCCGAGCGGAGGACGAGGTCCTCCTCATCGGGGCCGAAGACGCTGATCTCCTCGTCCTCGCGACCGGAGACCTCCTCGTTCGTCGTGGCGAAGATGAGCACTCCGCCCACCGCACGGGTGCGGCCGACGATCCCGCCGAGGGTCTCGACGGCCTTCTCGGAGGTCAGCGCTGTGTCGTCGGTGTCGATGAGGAGCAGGGCATCCATGCCGACCATCTTCCCACGACATCGGCTCTCCCGGGCAACCACACCCTCAGCGCCGGTCCCCGATCCACACGGTCGTCACCCGCATGTCGGCGTCGAGGAGGACGCAGTCGGCGGGTTGGCCCACCCGCAGGAGGCTGTGGACGTCGGGGGCGAGACGACCGAGCGCTCGCAGGGGAGTCAGCCCCGCGGCCTGGGCGGCGGCGATCGGACTCATCCCCACCTCGGCGACGGCCCGCTGCACGGCATCGTCCATGGTCAGCGTCGATCCGGCGATCGACCCGACCGATCCGTCGGCGGACCTGACCCGGGCGACCGAGTCCTCGACCCGCACCGGCAGACTGCCGAGCACATAGTCCCCGTCGCCCATCCCGGTGGCTGCCATGGCATCGGTGATGAGGGCGACGCGACCGGGTGCGAGCCCCGTGACCAGCCGCGCGGCCGGGGCCTGGACGTGGATGCCGTCGTTGATGAGTTCGAGCGTGACGTGCGGGGCGTCGAGGGCGGCGAGGATCGGGCCCGGGCTGCGGTGGTGGATGCCGGGCATCCCGTTGAACGCGTGCGTGAGGATGCTCGCGCCCGCCTCGAAGGCCCGCATCGTCTGGGCGTAGTCGGCGGCCGTGTGGCCGACGGCCACGCTCACCCCGGCTGCGACGAAGCGGGCGATCGCCTCGGGCGCGCCGGGCAGTTCGGGTGCGAGGGTGACCTGGGCGAGCCGCCCATCGGCGGCGTCGAGGATGGTCGCGACCGCCTCGGGGGTGGGGGCGGTGAGCGCCTCCGGGGAGTGCGCGCCCTTGAAATCCGGGGAGAGGAACGGGCCTTCGGCGTGGAGTCCGAGGACCGCGGGATTCTCCCGCGCGAGCCCTGCCCCGACCCGCAGCGAGGCCGCGAGCCCGGCGATCGTATCGGAGACGTAGGAGAGGACGAGGGCACGGGTGCCGTGGGCGCGGTGGACGTCGAGGATCGCGCCGAGGTGGTCGGGGCCGTCCTCGACGTTGTGCCCGCCGCCGCCGTGGGTGTGGATGTCGACGAACGCAGGGGCGAGGTAGGCGCCCTCGGCGTCGATGATCCGCGTCGCCGGACTCGCGCACTGGTGCCACATCACGCCCCGACCGCGGTCGACGACGATGCCGTCGGCGACGGCGATCCACGTGTCGGCGAAGTCGATTGAGAACGTCGCGGGATCGCTGTCGAGGATGACCGCGTTGTGGACGACGACGTCGGGGATGGGAGCCGTCACCGCGTGCCTCCCGTCGGGCCGTCGGTCGTCGCGAGGTCGACGTCGAAGCCGGCGGCAGTGAGCTCGGTGACCGCCTCGGCGCCGAGACCGTCGTCGGTGATGATCGATGAGAACACGTCCGCCCCGCCCACCGAGGCGAACGAGCGCCTGCCGTACTTCGAGGAGTCGGCGACGACGACCGCCCGCTGTGCGCGCTGGGCCATGAGCCGGTTGACGTGCGCTTCGGCCTCGTTGACGGTCATCACGCCGGCACCGGCGGAGAAGGCATGCACCCCGATGAACGCGAGGTCGAGCCAGATGCTCGCGAGCACCGCGTCGACGAAGGAGCCGACGAGCTCGAAGCTCGAGGGGTTGATGATGCCGCCGCAGACGACGACCTTGATGCCCGGGTGCACCGCGAGCTTGTGGGCGACGTTGACGGCGTTCGTCACGACCGTGAGGTCGCTGACGAGGTCGTCGCGTTCGCTGATGGCATCGGCGACCTGGAACGTCGTCGTCCCCCCGGAGAGCCCGACGGCGGTGCCGGGGCTGATCTGGGCGACCGCGGCGCGCGCGATCGCGGCCTTCGCCTCGGTGGCGGCGGCCTCCTTGTAGCGCAGGGACAGGTCGTAGTTGACGTTCTTGCGGGTCGCACCGCCGTGGGTGCGCTCGAGCAGGCGCCGCTCCTCGAGCAGGTCGAGGTCCCGGCGGATCGTCGCGAGCGAGACTCCGAGCTCCTCGCTGAGCGCGTCGACGCCGACGGTGCCCTCCCGGTCGAGGCGACCGAGGATGCGGTCGAGGCGGTCTTCGCGCGTGCTCATAGTGCCACTCTCAAGCCTCGTGTGCGGGTTTGGCAAGCGGATCCGGTGCCGGCGCCTCGGCGAACAGCTCGAGCAGGCGGGCGACCTCGGCGGCGAAGGCCTCGCGTCCGGGCGCGAGGTACCGGCGCGGGTCGACGAGGCGCGGGTCCGCCTCAAGGGTCTCGCGCACCGCCCCGGTGAAGACGGCGCCCAGATGAGTCGAGACATTGATCTTCGCCATGCCCGCCCCGATCGCCCGCTCGAGCTCGCCGTCGGGAACCCCCGAGGAGCCGTGGAGGACGAGGGGCACGGGCACCGCCGCGGCGAGCCGGATGATGAGGTCGAGGTCGAGGCGGCTCGTGCGCTCGAGCATGGCGTGGGAGCTGCCGACGGCGACGGCGAGCGCATCGACGCCGGTCGCGGCCGCGAAGTCGACCGCCTCGGCGGGATCGGTGCGTACGCCCGGGGCATGCGCGCCGTCCTTGCCGCCGATCTCCCCGAGCTCGGCCTCGACGCCGATGCCCTGGCGGTGGGCACGGCGGACCACCTCGGCGGTCGTCGCACAGTTCTCCGCATAGGGCAGGTGGGCGCCGTCGTACATCACGGAGTCGAAGCCGAGCTCGAGCGCCTCGTCGACGAGTGCGAGGTCCGTCGCGTGGTCGAGGTGGACGGCGATGGGCACGCTCGCGGCGGCGGCGATCGCAAGCGTCGCCCGGGCGATCGGCGCGAGGTCCCGTGGTATCTCGCGCAGTTCTGTGAGATCTGCATGATGACCGGGCGCCGGCGGCCTCGGCGCCGGCGGCGATCGCCTCGGCCGATTCGAGGGTGATGACGTTGAACGCTCCGATCGCCGAGGCGGGGGTGCCTGCCGTGGCCGCCGAGGCGGGGGTGGCGGGGGTGGCGGGGA
>NZ_JBNFOM010000034.1:0-29021 GCF_057364785.1 Brevibacterium sp. LAARM2_SD2
CCTCGATCCACGGTCCCACCGGGTCTCCGACTCCGCCACGCGCTGGCAGGGGGTCTACGCCTCGAGCGAGTCCCGCCCGCTCATCGTCGAGACCGTCGACGAGCGGACCACGGTCGCGACGTGGCGACCGGGATCGGGATGACCATCGCCTTCGGCCTCGCCGAGCGCACCCTCGCCGGCATCCGCCGCGCCGACCGCCCCGCCGCCTGAGGCGGCAACGGGCGCGACGGAATCCGCCGCGTCCTCACCGCCCGTGCCCACAGACCAGACCCGACCTGACCGCCGACCACTCAGCCGTGCCGACAACCGTGTCCCGTCCGCGTGCTGACCGAACCCTGTCCTGTCCACACCACAGTCCTGTCCACCACTTCGTCCTGCCCGCATCCGACCCCGTCACCAGACGCCAACCTCCAGACACCAATCACCACACACCAGAAGGATCGCCATGAAACGCTCTCACATCGCCCTTGCCTCCGCCGCTCTCGTCCTCGCCCCCGTCGTCCTCGCCGGTTGCACCTCGGCCGCAGAAGCAGAATCGGCCACGTGCCCTGACGGCAAGATCACCTTCGGCATCGAACCGTTCGAGGATCCGCAGAAGCTCGAACCCGCCTATCAGGCCGTCGGCGCCTCCCTCGGTGAGGCCCTCGACTGCGAGGTCGAGGTCCAGGTCCTCGAGGACTACTCCGCCGAGGTGCTCGCCATGGAGAACGGCAAGCTCGACATCGGACAGTTCGGTCCGCTCGGCTACGTCTTCGCCTCCGAGCGCGCCGGGGCCGAACCGCTCGTGTCCTTCGGCACCGCCGACGGTGAGCTCAGCTCCTACACCGGCGGCATCTGGGTCGCCAAGGACTCCGACATCGAGACGCTCGACGATCTGCGCGGCAAGGACCTTGCGCTCGGCAGCGTCGGCTCGACCTCGGGCGACGCACTGCCGCGCTTCGCGCTCGCCGAGGCCGGCATCGCCGAATCCGATCTCAACCTCAACTACGCCGGCGGTCACCCCGAGTCGCTGCTCGCCCTGACCAACGGCGCCGTCGACGCCGCGCAGATCAACTCGCAGACGATGGGCACCGCGATCAAGGAAGGCACGTTCAACGAAGAGGACTTCCGTCAGATCTGGCAGTCCGATCCCATCCCGAACGACCCGATGACCGTCCGGGAGGACGCCGATCCTGAGTTCAAGGCCGCCGTCAAGGACGCCCTGCTCAACATGCCCGCCGAGGACCTCGAAGAGGTCGCCGGCTACCTCGGCGTGACCCCGGCCGGTCAGCTCATCGAGGTCGACAAGTCGACCTACCAGCCGCTGTTCGACCTCGCGGAGACGATGAACCTCACCGAAGAGGACGTGTGAGCATGGCGACGAAGACCGTGAAGCCCGCGTCCGCCGAGGAGGCGGCCGGGTCAGCGGGAAGCGACGACGCGTCGTCTCCCCTCCTCCGGGTGGACGGCCTCGCTGTGTCCTTCGGGGCGAAGCGGGTGCTCGACGATGTCAGCTTCAGCGTCGCCCCCGGTGAGCTGCTCGCGTTCCTCGGCGCCAACGGCTCGGGCAAGTCGACGACGCTGCGTGCCGTCGCCGGTCTCACCCCGTACCAGAGAGGGGACATCGAGGTCGGCGGCAGCCACGGCCGCCCGGCCATGGTGTTCCAGAAGATCCACCTCGTGGCCCGCCGCTCGGTGCTCGACAACGTGTGCGCGGGAGCGCTGGGCCGGATGTCGACGGTCGCCTCGCTCCATCCGTGGCTCTTCCCGGCGGCGATCCGCCGGGAGGCCATGGTTGCCCTCGACCGCGTCGGCCTCGCCGACCGGGCGACCGACCGGGCCGGCACGCTCTCGGGCGGTCAGCAGCAGCGCGTGGCAGTCGCCCGGGCCCTGTGCCAGGGCGCCGAGGTGCTGCTCGCCGACGAACCCGTCGCCGCCCTCGACCCGCAGGCCGCGCGCACGGTGATGTCCCTGCTGCGCGATCTCGCACACGACGAGGGCCTCGCCGTCGCCGCCGTCCTCCACCAGCCGGATCTCGCCCGGGAGTTCGCCGATACGATCATCGGCCTGCAGTCCGGGGAGATCGTGCTGCGGGGCACCGCCGAGGAGATCTCCGCCGAGGCGATCACCTCCCTGTACACGACCGCCCCGATCGCGGAGGACGAGTAGATGAAGACGATTCCCGACACCCGCGGCACCACCCTGCGCACCGTGCCGCTGAGGAACACGACCTCGGCGCTGCAGCCGCCCATCCGCCGTTTCGGCGGGTGGCAGCTGGCGACGGCGATCGTCGTCATCGTCCTCCTCCACGTCGTCGCGATCCGGGAGACGGACTTCTCGTTCGTCACCCTGGTCGACGGCCGTCAGGGGATGATCAACTTCCTCTCCGAGGCGTTCCCGCCGAACCTCAGCTGGGAGGACACGCTGTGGCCGGGCATCGAGGCCACGGGCATCACCCTGTGGATCGGCCTGCTCGGGACGACCCTGTCGATCCCCACCTCGGCGCTGCTCGCAGTGCTGGGATCGCGCACGACGTCACCGAACCGGTTCGTCTACCAGATCGCGCGCTCGATCATGTCGTTCCTCCGCGCGTGCCCGACATCGTCTTCGCGCTCGTCTTCGTCACCGCGGTCGGCCTCGGGCCCTTCCCCGGCGTGCTCGCGCTCATCTTCCACAACACGGGAGTCATGGGCAAGCTGTGGTCGGAGGCGATCGAGGAGATCGATCCGGGGCCGTCGGAGGCGCTGAAGACCGCTGGGGCCTCCCGCGGCCAGATCGTCGCGAACGCGACGTTCCCGCAGGTCGTCCCCCAGCTCTTCGGGCTGCTCCTCTACCGGTTCGACGTCAATGTCCGGTCCTCGCTCGTCCTCGGCCTCGTCGGGGCCGGCGGCATCGGACTGCTCATCAACCAGGCGATCAAGTCGTTCCAGTTCGACTCGATGCTCACCTACATCCTCATCGTGCTCGTGCTCATCATCGCCGTCGACCTCTTCTCCGCCGGCGTGCGCAAGAAGCTCGCGCTGTGAGGGGATGATCCCGCCGAGGCGGTCGCCCTTCAGGGCTGATCGCCCACCGGGGCGGTGCGTCTGACCAGAGTGAATGACCGAGGGGCCCGGCAGCAGTTCTCTGCTGCCGGGCCCCTCGGCGTGTGCGCTCAGAGCGCGAGGTGCTCCTTGACGACGGCGGCGAGGCGCTCGGCCTGCACCTGGGAGACCTCTTCGGTCTCGGCTTCGACCATGACGCGGATGAGCGGTTCGGTGCCCGAGGCGCGCAGCAGCACCCGACCGGTGCCGTTGAGTTCGGTCTCGACGGCGGCCACCTCGGCGGCGACCTCCGGGATGTCGACCCGGTGCTTGTCGACGCCCTTGACGTTGACGAGCGCCTGCGGCAGCTGCGGGATCTCGGCGGCGAGATCGGCCAGGGTCCGCTTCGCGTCGGCCATCCGCTTCATCAGGTGCAGGGCCGTCTGCACGCCGTCACCGGTCGTGCCGTGATCGAGCATGAGGACGTGACCGGACTGCTCTCCGCCGAGCGCGAAGTCGTCGGCGAGCATCCGCTCGAGGACGTAGCGGTCGCCGACGGCCGTCTGCACGGTGCTGATGCCGTGCTTGTCCATCGCCAGGCGCAGTCCGAGATTCGACATCACCGTGGTGACGAGCGTGTTCCCGCGCAGTTCGCCGAGCTCCTTGAGCCCGATCGCGAGGATGCCCATGAGCTGGTCGCCGTTGACGACGCGGCCGAGGGAGTCGACGGCGAGGCAGCGATCGGCGTCACCGTCGAAGGCGACGCCGAGGTCGGACTGGGTCTCGACGACGAGGCGCTGGAGGGATTCGAGGTGGGTCGATCCGACACCGTCGTTGATGTTGAGGCCGTCGGGTTCGGCGGCGGAGACGATGACCTCGGCCCCGGCCTGACGCAGTGCGGCGGGACCGACGATCGACGCGGCGCCGTGAGCACAGTCGGCGACGACCTTGAGGCCCGAGAGAGGGCGCACGCCGTCGGGCGCGATCGAGCGGACGAGCTTCTCGGTGTACTCATCGGCGGCGGCCGGGTACCGGGAGATGCGGCCGACGTCGGAGCCGATGGGGCGCTCCCAGTCCTGGTCGAGGATGTCGAGGATCGCATCCTCGACGCATCGTCGAGCTTCGTGCCGCCGGCGGCGAAGAACTTGATGCCGTTGTCGGGCATGGGGTTGTGGGAGGCGGAGATGACGACGCCGAAGGCCGCTCCGGTGTCCTTGACGACGCTGGCGATGCCCGGGGTGGGCAGCATGCCCGCGTCGAGGACGTCCACACCTGCCGAGGCGATGCCCGCACTCGTGGCCGCGGAGAGGAACTCTCCCGAGACGCGGGTGTCGCGTCCGATGACGGCGAAGGGGCGGCGGTCGCCGTCCCAGGAGCGGGTGAGCACGCGGGAGGCGGCGACGGAGAGCTGAAGCGCGAGCTTCGCGGTGATGTCGCGATTGGCGAGTCCGCGCACTCCGTCGGTACCGAAGAGTCTGGCCATGGGCAAGTCCTTTCCTCAAGGTTCGTATCGATGTTAGTCGATGGTCATCTGCACGTTGAGGAGCGGGCGGTGACCATTCGGCGGTGAATGCACGAAGTGCGGCCCCGAACGGGTTCGGGGCCGCACGTGCGCCGCCGACTGCGCATCAGTGGCAGACCATGCGCAGACGGTGGGAGCGGATCAGCGCTTCGAGAACTGCGGAGCCTTGCGGGCCTTCTTGAGACCGGCCTTCTTGCGTTCCTTGACGCGAGCGTCGCGGCGCAGGAAGCCTGCCTTCTTCAGTTCGGGGCGATTCGACTCAGCGTCGATCTGGTTGAGCGAACGAGCGATGCCCAGACGGACGGCACCGGCCTGTCCGGAGGGTCCGCCGCCCGAGATGCGCACGACGACGTCGAAGCGGCCTTCGAGGTCGAGCAGGCGGAAGGGCTCGTTGACGAGCTGCTGGTGCAGCTTGTTCGGGAAGTACTCCTCGAGAGTGCGTCCGTTGATCGTCCACTCGCCGGAGCCCGGGATGAGGCGGACGCGGGCGATCGCCTGCTTGCGGCGGCCCACTCCGTTGCCGGGGGCGGTGAGAGACTGTCCGCGTCCACCGGCGGTCTGGTCGCCCAGGCCGGCGTCTGCGGGGGTCTCGGAGGTGTATTCGGTCAGTTCTTCGACTTCGGTCGCGTTGGCGGTGTCAGCCACGGTTCTCCTCGGTATCTCTGTGACTCAAGCGCGCTTACTGCGCGACCTGGTTGAGTTCGTACGGCTGCGGGTTCTGCGAGGCGTGCGGGTGCTCGGCACCCGCGTAGACCTTGAGTTTCCGCATCTGGGCGCGTCCGAGGCGAGTCTTCGGAACCATGCCGGCGACAGCCTTCTCGACTGCGCGCTCGGGGTTCGACGCCAGCAGCTCGGCGTAGTTGACGCTCTTGAGGCCGCCCGGGTAGCCCGAGTGGTGGTAAGCGCGCTTCTGCTCGAGCTTCGCGCCGGTCAGCGCGACCTTGTCGGCGTTGATGATGATGACGAAGTCACCGGAATCGATGTGCGGGGCGAACGTGGTCTTGTGCTTGCCGCGCAGCAGGCGTGCAACCTGGGTGGCAAGACGACCGAGCACAACATCAGTGGCGTCGATGACGTGCCACTGGCGCTCGACATCGCCGGGCTTGGGGGTGTACGTACGCAAAAGTAGCCTTCTTTTCGTATCTCATGGGGCCAGTGCCTGGGCGGACTCATCGGGTCGTGAGGCTGATGCGTCCGAACACTGTCTGTCTTCAATCGGGTCCGTTCGTCGAGTGCTTCCCCACCTACGGGCCTGCAACGCAAGAGGCTATGCAAGGGAGCACGACGAGCGCACACAACGACAATCAAATATACATGCCCCGCGGCCCGGTGAGCAAACGTCCAGGTCGGGGTCAGGGGGGTGAAATGCCGCACCCGATACCATTGTCCTGTGCCGCCTCAATCCGTCCTGCCCCGCCGCCTTCCCTCCCACCGGCTCCTGGTGCTGGGGATCATCGTCGGGCTCGTGGCACTCTTCGTCTCCCCCGCGTCATCTCCCGCGTGGGCGCAGTCGACTCCGACGCCCCCCGCCGAAGCGCCGGCCGACTCCGGCGACAGCGCCGCCGCGGCCGCTGGGAGCAAGACGGTTGTCTTCGGCATACCGGGCCTGACCATAGGAGACATCGATCCGGAGCGGACTCCGAATCTCTTCGAGATCTTCCGCACCGGGGCGGCGGCGAACCTCAACGTCCGCACGATCGGGTCCGCGACGTGCCGGCATCGGGCTGGCTGTCCTTCGGATCCGGTGCCCGCGCCGAGGCGGGTCCCCCTCACGAACCCGACGTCGACAACCCTGCCCGCTGCCCTGCCCTCATCGCCCCGTCGACGAGCACCGAACCGGCCGGCGACGACGAGGTCGAGGTCGCCGGAGGGTTTGAGGGTGATGAAAGTCTCCTCACCCGCCCCGGTGAGACGGTGCCGGCGACGATTCCCGACTTCGACGCCGTCAGGGAGCCGAATCAGGGCACCGGCTACACCGTCGACTACGGAATGCTCGCGCGCCTCGTCGGGGAGGCAGGGGCGCCTGCCGGGCTCGACGCCTGCGTCGCCGCCGAAGGCCCGGGGGCGGCGTACGCCGTCGCCGATGAGAACGGAGAGATCGCCGACTACACCGAGGACGCGATCGCGGCGAACTGCCGCCTCGCGCTCGTCGACCTCGGATCGATCGGCTCCCGTTCGTGGCTGTTCGACCCGATCCCCAACTACTCCTACACCGTGCCCACCGACTACGACCGGCGGGCCTCCGTCGAGGAGGCCGACCGCCGCCTCGGCGACCGGCTCGAGCAGCTGCGAGTCCAGTCGGAGACAGAGCCGACCGTCATCGTCGCCGGTCTCGGCGACAGCTCGAGCTCTCCCCGACTGCGGGCATTCCTCGCCTCGGGACCCGGCTTCGTCCCGGGCACGCTCTCCTCGGCGTCGACGCGGACGGAGGGCCTGCTCCAGATCACCGACCTCGCCCCGGGCATCCTCGAGCGCCTTGGGATCGATTCCCCGAGCGGGATCTCCCTCGACGTCACCCCGTCGTCGGCGTCACCGGAGGACCGTCGCTTCGATCTCGAGACCGAAGCGACGAAATCGGAGTTCGTCTACGAGAACCTCTCCACGTTCTCCCTCTTCCTCGACATCGCCTTCTACGTCCTCGTCGTCCTCTGCGGTCTCCTCCTCAGCACGATCTTCATCGACCGCTGGGCGCCCGGCCTCCGCAGCGCCATTGTCCGCCGTGTCAGTCGCGCCCGCCGCAGCGACCGCGCCGGTCACCCCGGTCGCACGACCGAAGCCCGCACCGCGGAGGCCCCGGACGCCGGCGGAACCGGACTCGCCGTCGCCGCGCCGCCCCAGACCGGCGGCGCCTGGGTCCACCGCACACTGGCCTGGTTCGCCTTCGTCCTCGCGACGATTCCCATGGGGGCATTCCTCGCGGGACTGCTGCCGTGGGCGCGGTTCCCGCATCCGCAGTTCGGTCTCTTCCTCTCCGTGGCCCTCGGGGCCGCCGCGATGCTCCTCCTCTCCCTGCTCCCGCCGTGGGGTCGGACGTGGCGGGGACGCGTCGCCGCGCTCTCCCTCCTCACCGTCGTCGTCATCGCCGTCGACCTGGCGACCGGGTCGCGGCTGCAGGCGAACTCGCTGCTCGGCTACAACCCGATCGTCGGCGGCCGCTACTATGGTCTCGGCAATCAGGGTGCCGCGATCTTCATCGCGAGCCTCTTCGTCTTCCTCGGACTCCTCGTCTCCCGGCTGCGTGCCGCAGGCCACCGGCGGCTCGTCCTCATCGTCCCCGCCGTCATCGGCCTGCTCGCGGTGTTCGTCTCCGGGAATCCGTCGTGGGGGGCGAAGTTCGGCGGCACGATCGCCACTCTCGCCGGCCTCCTCGTCCTCCTCGCCCTCGTCAGCCGCATCCGGCTCTCGGTCCTCCGGCTCGGCCTCATCGGCGTCGCCTCACTCGCGGCGCTCATCGGCATCGCGTTCCTCGACTGGCTGCGACCGGCCGGCAGCCGCTCCCATTTCGGGAACTTCTTCGACCAGCTCGTCACCGGTGAGGCGCTGCAGGTCGTCGGCCGCAAGCTGAGCGCGAACCTCCATATCATTCAGGTGAATCCGGCGCTGTCGATCGTCACCCCTCTCGCGGTCATCGCGATCCTCGTCTTCCTCCGCTACCTCCTCCACTTCCCTCGGTTCCAGGGGCCGACCCGGACTGCGCGATTCCTCGACCACTGGCGGGGACGCCTGCCCGAGGTCTTCGCCGACGAGGACGTCCACTTCGGCTTCCTCGCCGCCGTCACCGGACTCACCGTCGGTCTCGTGCTCACGGACTCCGGCATCGCCGTGCCCTCCACCGGCGCCATGGTCCTCCTGCCCTACCTCCTCGCCCTCTGCGCCGATGACCTCACCGTCCCACACGGCACTGACGCGAAACGCGGTGCCGCAGCCCTCCTCACGTCCGCCGCCGACGCTTCCGGGGAATCGGGCCGATGAACGCTGCTGTGCGACCGTGGCTGCTGCGCGTCCTCCTCGGGACGCTGGCCGCCCTCGTCCTCATCACCGGCCTGCCGCAGGCCGGACAGGCTGTCGGCACCGGGCAGGCTACCGGCACCGGACAGTCCGCCGACGGCCCCCGTCCCGCGGAGAACGCCCCGATCCTCATCGGCACCTCGGGATTCACGTTCGAAGACCTCGACCCGCAGACGACTCCGAACCTCTGGGCGATGATGCAGTCCTCCCAGATCGGGACGATGACCCCGCGCAGCGTCCGCTCCGTCAGCTGCCCCGTCGACGGTGGCTCGCCGTGGGATCGGGCCGCCGTGCCGCCGACGAGCCGCGGCAGCAGTGCCGCAAGCCCCAACCGCCGCTCGACGGCTGGGTCGCCGACTGGGACGTCTATCAGCAGGTCGCGCGCGGGGACAACTACGACGCCGCCCTCGGCGGTCTCGCCGATGCCGTCCCGGCGATCTCCGCCTACGGTCCGGGAGCCGCGATCGCCGCAGCCGATCCGAGCGGTCGAATCGACCAGTGGGAGCCGATCGCCGATGACATCGGCCTCCGAGCCGCCTCGGCGTCGGAATCCGGCGAGCTCGCCATCGTCGACCTCGGCAATTCGGAGGCCGACGGCTACTCGCTCAAGGACCTCGACCGCCGGGTCGGAGCGATCCTCACCGCGACCGGCTGGCTCGGCGCCGACCCGACGGCCGGGATCGGTGAGGGCACCTCGCCGATCATCTTCGCCTCGATCGCCGACGGCACCCACGACGGGTCCTCGATGCAGGCGACGATGATGCTCGAGCCCGGGGCCGAGCCGGGTCTCCTCACCTCCTCATCGACTCGACAGCCGGGGCTCATCCAGGTGCCCGACATCGCGCCCACCCTCGTCCGGCTCAGCGGCGGGGAGACGATGGGCAACGTCGCGGGGGCGCCGATGACGTCCAACCCCGGCGGGTCGTGGGAGTCGCGCTTCCAGTCGGTGCTCGACCGGCAGGTCGCGGTGACGACGCAGAACGAGATCTCGACGTGGTTCTTCCCCGTCGTCGCCTCGCTCATGGCAGGTCTGCTCGCCCTCGCATGGTTCCTCCGCCGCCGCCACCGCGAACTCGTCCACTCCACGGCGTACCGCCTCGGCGTCGTCTTCGCGGCGATGCCTGTGTCGACGTACCTCGTCAACGTCCTGCCGTGGGAGCGGGCGACGAACCCGGACATCGCGATGCTCGGCGCGCTCGTCGGGTGGTCCGTCGTCCTCGGAGCACTCGCCCTCCTCGGACCCTGGCGCCGATCGCAGCTGGGACCGGTCCTCTTCGTCTCCGTCGTCACGGTGGGCGTGCTCGCCTACGACGTCATCACCGGCTCGCAGCTGCAGATGTCGACCCTCCTCGGCGAGCCTCTCCTCATCGCCTCCCGGTTCTACGGGATCGGCAACTCCGCGCTCGCGCTCTACTGCTGTGCCCTGCTGCTCGCCGTCGCCGGCTTCGCCTCCCTCGCGAGACGACCGCTGACGCGTCTGGCGATCGTCCTCGTGCCCGTCCTCCTCTCCTGTGTGCTGCTCGCCGCTCCGGGACTCGGCACGAAGTTCGGGTCCGTGCCCACGCTCATCATCGGCGTCGCCTACCTCGCCCTCGCCTCGGCGGGCATCCGCTTCTCCGTCAAACGCCTCGGCCTCACCGTCGGCATCGCCGGCTTCGTCATGCTCCTCGTCCTCTTCCTCGACTGGCTGCGTCCGGCTGCCCAGCGCACGCACTTCGGCCGCTTCTTCGACTCGCTCATCAACGGTGAGGCGCTCGGGGTGCTCGCGCGCAAGATCGACATGAACATCGACATCCTCACGCAGTCGTGGATGACGGTCATCCTGCCGCTCATCATCATCGCCGTGTTCTGGGTCGCGCTCACCCCCGCGCGCTTCTCGATGCACGGGCTCACCGACCTCTATGCGCGCTTCCCGCTGCTGCGCGCGGCGATGATCAGCCTCGCCATCCTCCTCGGCGTCGGCACCTTCATCAACGACTCCGGAATCGTCGTCCCCGCCGTCGGCATCCTCTTCCTCGTCCCCGTCCTCGCCCATCTCGAGACGCACCCCCGCGCCGAGGCGACCGCGGGCCCCGGGCGCGCAACGCCGGGTTCCGGCGGGGCATGGGGTCGCGGCCGGGCTGCCGGTGGCACTGACCGTGCCCCCGATGGCACTGACCGGGCCTACGATAACGCTGACCGAGCATCCGGTGGCACTGACCGGGCATCCGGTGGCACTGACGGGGCTTCCGGTGGCACGGACGCGTCGGGTGACGCTCGTGCGAGGTCGGGGGCGGACCGTCATGCGTCGGTCGGCTCCGAGGCGCCGGCCGGTCGGAAGGACGCGGGGACCACCGGCGATCGTCAGTCGTCCGACTGACCCCACCGCGAACGCGAAGCGCTGACAGCAGCGACGCCCCGACACCTGCGACAGTTTCCCGGCACTTGTGGGCTACGCGCGTGTTGACGATGCCGACGCCGGCGACAGTATCCCGGCACCTGCGGGCTGCGCGCGTCCGGACGTTCCCGACACCAGCGACGCCCAGACGTTCCCGACGTCGGCGACGCCCGACGTCAGCGACGGTGAGAACCAGGAACGCAGTCGGGAGTGCAGCGAGGGGCCGGGGAGATCACTCCCCGGCCCCTCGACTGAGCACCCATGTCACGCGCTGAGTGCTCTCACTCTCAGATGCTGATGTTCGCCTTCCGGCGCCGCACCACGGCGATGGCGGCGCCGCCGGCGACGATGAGCGCGAGTGCCGTGGCGACGAGGTTGAGGGCCTCGAAACCGGTGCGCGGCAGGTCGCCGCCGTCCTTCGAGCCCGACGCGTTCGACGCCGTGTCCGAACCGGCCCCCGAGCCCGCTCCCCCGCCGTTCGACGAGGCGTTCGCACCGTTCGCCGAGGCGTTCGCACCGTCGGCGGAGTCGTTCGCATCAGAGGAGCCCTGGTCAGAACCGTCGGCGCTGCCGCCGTTCGACGAGGCGTCCGAGCCGCCCTGATCCGAGCCATCAGCGCTGCCGCCGTCGGCATCAGCACTGCCGCCGTCGGCGTCGGCTCCGGCGTCGGAACCGGACCCGCCGACGATCTGCGCCGTCGCTTCGAACGGGTGCGGCAGCGGCATCGGATTGTTGTCCCACCAGTCGGCGTCGCCGGCCTGGAGAGTGGTCGTCACGGTGACCTCACCGGAGGCGTCCTCGGGTGCGGTGACGGTGATCGGAACCTCGCTCGTCCCCGCCGGGATCCCATCGAGCGTGATCGTCGCGGCAGCGGCCTGAGCCCCCGCCTCGGCGGCAGGCGTCCCGGCCTCAGAGGTCGTGGCCGTCGCTGCCTGCGCGGTCCCCGCCTCGACGCTGTAGCCCTCGGGCACGTCGACGGTGACGTCGATGGGTCCGGGCACTTCACCCTGGGAATCCGTCTTGAGGACGAAGTCGCCGCTGGCTCCGGGAGCGATGCCGTCGGCCGGGGCGGTCAGCTCCGCGGTGAGGTCACCGGTGCTGATGACGTCCGTGGCCGCGTCGGCCTGCCGTTCGGACTTGTCGGGAGCCACCGGCGAGTTCTTCTGGAAGTAGTTCGTCCACGTCTCGAAGTCCGTGAGGCCGGAGAGCTCGAACGACCCCTTCGCAAAGGAGGAGAAGTTGTCACCGCCGGCGGCGAGGAAGCTCAGGGTCGCGACGCGGTAGTCCCGGTTCGGATCGATCTCCTCACCGTTGACCTTGACCGACTTCACACGCTCGCCGCGGGCCGCGGTCGAATCGTAGACGACGTCGAGCTCCTTGGAGATGCCGAGGTGGAGGAAGGGACGCGAGGCGCCGTCGGGCTGCCACTGCTCCTCGAAGAGACCGATGACGTCAGAGCCCTTCATCGTCACGACGCCGTGGTCGTTGGCGAACGGCAGCACCGCGTTGAGTTCGGCGGCCGTGACCTCGCACGGCTTCTCGTTGTTGTAGATGTCGTCGCACTTGAGGTCCGTGCGCAGTCCGCCGGGGTTCGTGATGCCGAAGTCCGCGGGCGCGAGCTGGGAGTCCTCGACCCCGTCCTTGAGTGAGTCGGCGACGAGGTTGCCGAGCGTCGACTCCGCCCCGCGGTCCTCCGCACCGTCCTCGGTGAACGCGCGCGTGATGTCCTCGGTGATCGTGCCCTCGACGACGGAGCCCGGGCCCTTCGCCTGCTCCTCGGCGTCAGCGACGATCTGCTTGACCTCGTCGACGACCGGCGAGGCGTAGTCCTTGTCCTCGGTCGACAGCAGATCTGAACTCGACGTCGTCCAATTGCCCGCACCGTCGGATTCGAGCTTGATCTGCCCGACGTAGGAGCCGTAGTTCCCGGCCTGGAGAACCGGCCGCGTGCGCTCGGGGTCACCGGGGACGGGGGCGTTGAAGTTCGATGCGAGGTGCGTATGGCCCGTGAGCAGGGCATCGACGGAGGCATCGGCCTCGGTGACGAGCTTCTTGAACTCCGCGTTCGAGGCCTCCGCGGCCTCGAGGCTGTCGGTGGCAGAAGCGCCGAGGTGGGCCTCGACGACCGTCATGTCCGGCTGCTGATCCTCCGGCAGGGCCTCGAGCTCACCGGCGACGCGGTTGACGGCGTCGGTCGGGTCGCCGAAGTCGACATCGGCGATGCCCGCCGGGGAGACGAGCGAGGTGGTGTCCTGGGTGACGACGCCGATGACGGCGATCTTCACGCCGCCGACGTCGATCGTCGTGTAGTCCTCAAGACCGTCGACGACATCGGTCGTGCCCTTGTCGTAGACGTTCGCGGCGAGGTAGGGGAAGTCGGCCTCCGAGGCGACGCGGCCGGTGAGGTCGTCGATGCCCCTGTCGTATTCGTGGTTGCCCGTGGCCGAGCCCTGGAGTCCGATCGCGTTGAGGACGTCGATCGTCGGGGAGTCCTCCTGCGAGGACGACACGTAGGTCGAGGCCCCGATGCTGTCACCGGCGGCGATGAAGGCGGTGCCGGCGGCGTTGTCCTCGGCCGCGAACTTCGCGCGCTCCTCTTCGACCACCGAGGCGACCTGGGCTCCGGCTTCGGAGATCCGACCGTGGAAGTCCGTGATCCCCATGAGCTGGACCTTCGTGCCGGCCGGAGCGGCATTGGGGTCGGCGGTCGGCGCGGTCGTCGGGGCGGCCGAGGCTTCGCCGGGATCCGGTGCACCGGTCTCTGCCGGCGCGCTGTCGTCGGCGGGCTCCTGGGTCGAGGTCGATGATGACTCTCCGAGTCCGGCCGCGGCGACCGGCGCGGTCCCCGGCAGCGTCAGCAGCGAGACGGCGGCGCCGGCGGCGAGCACCTTGGGAAGAAGCTTCGACATAGATTCGCATCCTTGTGGTCGTGGTGTCCGCCGCTGGGCGGCGGGACGAGAAGAGGAACGAGCGTGATCATCGTGTCGCAGCGAAGCGAACGATGAGTGACGTGTACGTGAATCTACACAGGATTCTCACACCTGGGAAGAGGATTCCTCTCAAAATCGCGAGCGATGACGACAAGGACAGCAGTCGGAAATTGCGCAGTCGGGCCGCCGCCCTGGATACGACGAGCGGCGCACGACCCGTCGTCCGGGCCGTGCGCCGCCGTCTCCGCTCAGTCCGAGCCGGGTTCGGTCCGAGCCGGGCTCAGTCCGAGCCGGACTCACCATGAGTTCTGCTCAGTCCGAGTCGGGCTCAGTGCAAGCCGGACTCAGAGCTTCGCCTTGATCTTGTCGATGCGCTCCTGGCGCTTCTCCTTGCGTTCGGCCTTCTTCTCCTCCTTGACCTTCTGACGCGCGGCTTCGGCGGCGGCGTTGGCGGCGTCTTCGGCCGCGGCAACCTCGGCGAGCACGTCGTCCTCGGGACGGCGCAGCAGGGTCGCACCGGTCGACTTCGCGAAGTCGTCGAGGACGGTGGGATCGGACTCGACGACCTCGGCGATCACACCGGTCTTCCCCGCCGGCAGAGCCGCACTGAACACGGAGAGCGCGTCCTCGGCGTCGAAGGAGCGCTCCGCGTCGACCGTCGAGCCGATGAGCGCACCGGCGGCGAAGCCGAGGAGCATCCCGAGCGGTCCGCCGAGGACGCCGATGAGCGCGCCGATGCCGCCCCCGCCGAGCGTCGAGAGGCCGAGGTCGTTGTCCTGACCGTCGGTGACCCGCAGCTGGCCCTTGTCATTGCGTTCGACGACCGCCGAGGCGACGATCGAGAGCGCTTCGGAGTCGAGGTCGCGGAACTTGCTGAAGGCCTCGTAGGCGGATCCTGAGTTGTCCCAGGTGAGGAGAATGATGTTGGTTTCTGACATGACACGCACCTGCTTTCTCCACGCGGCTCGGTCAGCCGCGAGGGTGGGGATGGAACGCCCCATCGGGGTCGGTGGGGTACTGAGAACTCCACCATCCCTGTAGTGGAGGGTCAATGACGGGTCATCAAGACGGATTGTTTTCCCAGGGGGCGGTCAGACTCGCTCGACCGACCCGGTCCCTGCTCAGCCGAGGTCGCGGCGGGCCATCGTCTGCGCGGCCCGGCGCGTAGTCGGACGGATCCGGGTAGCCGACCCCGGTGAGGACGAGACCGTGGGCCGGGGTGACGTGCATCGGCCCGGTCGCGGTGATCCCGGCGTCCGCCTCGGCGAGGAGCTCCGCGGGCCGGGTCACCGGCCACGCCCCCGACCCGACGCGGATGAGCCCGCCGACGAGCGCGCGGACCATGTGATGGCAGAACGCGTCGGCGCGGAGGTTGATCGTGATGACGGCGTCCTGGTCGCGGGCGACATCGAGGTCGTGGAGGGTGCGGATCGTCGTCGCTCCGTCCCGGGGCTTGCAGAAGGGGAGGAAGTCGTGGAGTCCGCGCGCCTCGTGCGCGGCCTCGGCCATCGCCTCGGCGTCGAGCTCGCCCTTGTGCCGGGGCGTCATCGCGGTGAGCAGCGGGTCGAGGAACGACCGGTGGTCGGCGAGACGGTACTGGTAGGAGCGCCACAGTGCGGAGAAGCGGGCGTCGAAGTCGGCGGGCACCTCGGTCACGGCGTGGATGACGAGGTCGTCGGAACCGTCGACGGTGAGCACCCCGCGCAGGCGGGAGAGCAGGGCCTGCTCCGGTGAGCGCCCCGACCGTCCGATGAGCTTGGCCAGGCCGGCCTCGTCGACGTCGATGTGGACGACCTGACGCCGGGCGTGGACGCCGGCGTCGGTGCGGCCGGCGACGACGGTGGCCACCTCGGTGCCGGTGACCCGGGCGAGCCCGTCCTCAAGGCTGCCCTGCACGGTGCGCAGGCCCGGCTGCTTCGCCCAGCCGTGGAAGTCGGTGCCCCGGTAGCCGAGGTCGAGGCGGAAGCGGGTCACGCCTCGACCACTCCCCGTTCTGGTCCCTGGTCGGCGCTGTCCGCATCGCGCGCCGAGGCGGTCGTCCCCGGTCTGCGGGTCACGGTCCTGTCCGTTGCGCGGGGCATTGTCGTCCCCGGTCCGCGGGGCGCGGCGGAGTCCGCGAGCGCCTCGGTGAAGTGCTCCCGCGGGGTGAAGACCCGGCCGAAGAGGCGCGAGAGCGTGCGGCGGCGCTGGTGGTGGTAGCGGTCGACGTTGGCGTTGTAGAGCCGGGAGACGGCGATGATGCGCTCGGACAGGACGCTGAGCTGACCGTGGAGCAGCTGGACGGTCATGTCGAGTTCGTCGCGCATCCCCGTTGAGGCGTCGGGTCCGCCGGTCGCCTCGGTGCGGCGTCCCGGGAGGGCGGCGGCATCGTTGATCTCAGCCGTCAGGGCGTTCTCCGCGGCCGCGCCGCGGGGGCCGAACGGCGCGCGTTCGGCGGAGGCGAGCGCGAGTTCGAGCGGGGCGAGATCGCGCGTCGTCACCTGCTGGAGGGTCCCGAGATAGGCGGGGACGAGGGCATGACGGGCGCGGAGTTCGACGACGAGCTGACGTTTCGCCTCGTCGCAGAGGGAGCGGGCCATCGAGAGCTGGTTGAAGCGGAGGATGATGAGCATGACCGCGGCGACGACGAGAACCGAGACCGCACCGGCGGTGACGATGGTCCAGAACACCCGGGCTCCTCTCGCGTGCAGTCGGCCGAGGTGCCGGCCACCGCCTCGGCGGTTCAAGTTTACGCAGGGTTCACCCTCGTCGCGAACGCGTCGACCCCCGGTCACCTGGCCGGGCCGATTTCCGACAGTGGTCGCCGACACGTCGCCTGTCCGTCGCCGTGTCTTCACTCTGGCGGCGTGGACTGAGTGCTGTGAGAGTAGCGATCATTGCAGAATCCTTCCTCCCCAACATGAACGGGGTCACCCACTCACTCCTGCGGGTCCTCGAGCATCTGTCCGATCGCGGCGACGAGGTCCTCGTCATCGCTCCGGGCACTCGCCGCGACGGCCCCAAGGAGGTGTCGGGGGCGAGGATCGTGCGCGTCCCCTCGATCGCCCTGCCGAAGTATCGGCGCATCCGCGTCGCTCCCGGCGGCGTCACCCGGATCCGGCGCCTGCTCGAGAAGTTCTCCCCCGACGTCGTCCATCTCGCCAGTCCCTTCGTCCTCGGCTGGCGCGGGGTGCTTGCCGCGCAGAGCCTCGACCTGCCGACCGTGGCGATCTACCAGACCGAGGTGCCCGCCTACGCCGCGCGCTACGGGATGCACGGCATCGAGGCGATGCTGTGGAATCACGTGCGCAACATCCACCAGCACGCCTCCCTCACCCTCGCCCCGTCGTCGTACACGATCGCGCAGCTCCAGGGCCTCGGCGTCGCCGAGGTCGATCACTGGGCCCGCGGAGTCGACTCGAGCCGCTTCGACCCCAGCCACCGCTCCGAGCAGTGGCGGCGCTCGGTGGCTCCGAACGGGGAGCGGATCATCGGCTTCGTCGGCCGGCTCGCCGCGGAGAAGCAGGTCGAGGACCTCAGCGTGCTCGCCGATGTGCCCGATGCCAAGCTCGTCATCGTCGGCGACGGTCCGTGGCGGTCGAAGCTCGAGCGTCTGCTGCCGCACGCGCACTTCGCGGGCTTCCTCGGCGGGGACGCCCTCGCCCAGGCGGTCGCGAGCTTCGATCTCATGGTCGCTCCCGGTGAGCTCGAGACGTTCTGCCAGACGATCCAGGAGGCCATGGCCTCGGAGGTGCCGGTCATCGCCCCGGCCCGCGGCGGTCCCCTCGATCTCGTCGACTCCTCGCACACCGGGTGGCTGTACGCGCCGAAGGACCTCGCCGCGATGCGCCAGCACGTCGTCGATCTCCTCGGCGACGAGGCGAAGCGCCGGGCCTTCGGCGTCGCCGGACGCCAGCAGGTGCTGTCCCGCTCGTGGAAGAGCGTGTGCTCCCAGCTCGTCGGCCACTACTCCCGCGCGATCGAGAATCCCACCCCGCAGGTGATGGGCCGCAGCTTCAACGTCCTCGCCTGGGCGGGCGCGGAGGGCACCTCGACCCGCTGACGATAGGGCCGCCAGTGCCGGTGGCAGGCTGCGCACCCGGCCAACGCACCCGGCTGCGGCTCACTCCGTGCCGTCAGCGTTCGCGCCCTGCGCACGGGTGACCAGCCACGCGACGTAGAACGAAAGGGGCAGCGCAGTGGCGTAGATCGCGATCGGCGAGACGATGCCGCTGCTGAGGGTCATCATGACGACGAGATAGACGAGAGCCCCGAGGAGCGCGAACCGGTCGGCCGGGACTGCTCGAACCTTCCGCCGCAGGCTCACCCACAGTCCCGCACCAGCGAGGATTGCGGCGATGACCTGGACGGATGACAATGCGCTCGCGGTCTCGGGCACGCTCTGTCCGTTGCGGCCGACGCTGATGACGGAGAGGAGCAGAGCGGCGATGATGACCAGGGGCATGCGATCCTCTCTTCGGTTGCGATCCGCTTCCACCGTAACAGGACCACGTACACACGGATTCGCGTGCTCGCGGCGGCTCAACCCGCAGGTCATGGGCCGCAGCTTGGGTCTCCCTGAAATCGAGACGGACACTTCGCGTCGAGACCGACAGTTGTCAGTGCCGGTCTCGACGCGAAGTGTCCGTCTCGATGGCTGGGGCGTTACTTCCCGATCCACTCGTCGACGGTGACGACATCGGCCTGCCAGGGCAGCACCTTCTCGATGAGGACCCGGTGGACCTCCTCGTCGCGGTCGGCGCAGGCGTCGGCGAGGATCGTCACGGGATAGTCGAGGTCGGCGGCCTGCCGCATCGTGGCGAGGACGACACCGCGAGTGGCGATCCCGGAGAGGACGAGTTCGGTGGCTCCCAGTCCCCGGAGCACCTCGGCGAGGTCGCTGCCGCTGAATGCCCCGACGCGGCGCTTCGTCACGAGCAGCTCATCGTCCCGGCGCCCCATGACATCGAGGATCTGCGTCGCCGCGCTCTCCTCGGACAGGTCGCCGTGGGAGGCGATGCGCATGAACGGCGAGGTCTCGGGCAGCTCCGGATAACCGGGTCGCAGCGCCACGTGCACCCAGACGACGGGAATCCCGACCTGTCTGGCGTGGGCGATCGCGTCCTTGGCGCGGGCGACGACCTCGGCCTCGGCGAAGGGCCCGGCGATGCCGTTCTGGAAGTCCATGGCCAGCAGGACGGTGCCGGTGTGGTCGCTCATGTGCATCTCCCCTCTGCGCGGGGTCACTCGCCCCGCTGTCTCCGACGGTACTCCGCAGGACGCGTCAGCGGGGTGGGCGTCTCCGCTGGTGAGAGGACGCGCGGGGCGGGCGGGGTGGTGTCTCCGTGCGCGATCAGTCGACGATGCCGCGGGCGTCGAGGGCGCGCCCCGTGTCCTGCGCGTACTTCACCGACCGGAGGATCGCGGGCACGACCCGGGCCTTGAGGCTCGTCTCGAGTCCGCGGGCGCGGGCGGCCCGATCGGCATCGGTCAGCAGCCCCGAGATGTGCGAGATGGCGCGGACCATGAGTCCGGCGGTCAGGGCGATGACCTCGGTGTCGACGCCGAGGCGGCGCAGCGGGGAGACGATCGCCGCGAACGCGTCGAGGAGCTGGCCGACGGTCGTCGTCAGGGTGAGCAGCAGCGCCGCCTGGACGCAGGCGAAGACGGTTCCGGCCACGGCCAGACCGGCCTGCAGGGTCCCGAAGAAGAACTGGAGGACCATGACGATGATGACGAGAACCGCCGCATACGCCCAGGTCAGGGCGAATCGCCGGAGGGGCAGGCGGGCGCTGAAGCCGACGAGGACGAGGACGGCGAAGATCGACCAGTTGATGATCGGGTCGCGGAAGATCAGCGCGACGAGACCGATGACGGCGATCGCTGCGAGCTTCCACCCCGTCGGCACCCCGTGCAGCCAGCCCCGCTGTCGGCTCACCGTTCCGAAGAGCTGAGGGCGGCGCCGGACCCCGGCCCGGGTGCGGCCGGCCCGGACTCGGTCGGCCCGTTCACGGCCAGTCGGGGCCTGCCCAGGACGGGTCTGCCCTCCTTGGAGATGCCCGGTTCCGGGTGGCCGAGCCTCAGTCATGGGTCTCGCTCATGACGATGTCCCGGTAGGCCGCGACCGCCTCGGCGGGGGTGCCGTCGTGGGCGATGCGTCCGGCCTCGACGACGATGGCACGGTCGGCGATCCCGGCGAACCCGAGATCGTGAGTGGAGACGATGATGCGGACGCCGCGCCGGGCCACGAGGTCGTTCAGCCGTGCGCGCAGCCGCTCCCGATTGCGCAGGTCGAGCAGGGTCGTCGGTTCGTCGAGGACGAGGATCTGCGGGTCGACGGCGAGGACGGCGGCG
This sequence comes from Brevibacterium sp. LAARM2_SD2, assembly GCF_057364785.1. NCBI lineage: Bacteria > Bacillati > Actinomycetota > Actinomycetes > Micrococcales > Brevibacteriaceae > Brevibacterium > Brevibacterium sp. LAARM2_SD2. The sequence goes on from NZ_JBNFOM010000034.1 coordinate 20,173, forward strand.
AGGGCGACGAGCTGCCGCTGCCCGCCGGAGAGCTCGTAGACGCTGCGGTCGGCGAGGTCGGCGATCCCGAGTTCGTCGAGCACGGCGAGGGCCGCCGCCCGGCGTTCGCGTTTGGGCACGCGGCGGCGCAGGGAGAGCTCGATGTCCTCGAGCGGGGTCGGCATGACGAGCTGTGCGGCCGGGTCGGTGAAGACGAAGCCGACGTGGGAGCGCACTTCGCCCGGCCGCCGGGCGGGATCGATGCCGTCGATGAGGACCTGTCCGGCGTTCGCGGTGACGAGTCCGTTGAGCAGATGGAGCAGGGTCGACTTGCCCGACCCGTTCGCCCCGATGACGGCGACCGCGGGCTCGGTGAGCCGCAGGTCGATGTCGGTGAGGATCGGCCGGAAGGCATCCCCGGTGGGGGTGTCGTCGACGACCCCGACCGTCACCCCGGACAGGGAGATCTCCCGGCGGTCCCCCGCCGGGGCAGGGGTGGATCCGGCCGGCACCGAGGCGGTGGATCCGGCCGGCACCGAGGCGGCCGACCGCGGATCATCCGAGCCCGAGACGGACCCGGGGTCTGCGGCGGACCCGGGCACCGCCTCGGCGGGCGGTGGGGCGTTCGATGATGAGCGGCGGCGGAAGATCACACCGCGTCCGGGATCTGGGGGCGGACGCCTCGGCGGCGGAGGATGTCGGGGAAGGCCCGGTGGATGAGCAGAGCCACGGACACCGCGAGGATGTTCTTGATGATGTCACCGGGCCAGTAGATGAGGTCCGCGGCGAAGGCGACGCCGAGCGGGAGGTCGCCGTTGATCGACATGCCGAGGATGCCGAGCGGGTGATTGAGCAGGAAGCTCGCGCCGAGGGAGCCGAGGAACATCGCGACCCACAGGGCCACGCCCCGGTAGCGGCGCAGCGCCCAGCGGGCGACGAATCCGGCGGCCAGCGCGTAGAGGGTGAAGGAGATGATGTAGCCGGCGCTCGGACCGGCGAGGACGGCGATGCCGCCGCGCATCCCCGAGAAGATCGGCAGTCCGAGCAGCCCGAGGACGACGTAGAGTCCGACGGCGGCGGCACCGCGCCACGGGCCGAGGACGAGGCCGCACAGCGCCACGGCGAAGGTCTGCAGGGTGATCGGCACGCCCACCGGACCGACGGGGATCGGGGGCAGCATCGCGAACGCTGCGAGCAGGGCGGCGAAGACGGCGATGAGCGCGATGTCGCCGGCCCGGCTCGGGGTCTTGAGCGAAGCGGTGCCCGCGGCGGCGGTGCTGTCTGCGTGGGTCATGGGTTCTCCAACGGTCGGGTCGTCCCGGGTCTCACCCGGGCTGACCCCACTGTAGCTGAACACCGTTCAGGAGTTGTCGGCGGGGCACAGATCGCGCCCCGCTTCTTGGCACGGCCCGGCTCACGGCCCGACTCAGCGCCTGGCTCGGCACCCGGCGCCGCGCACGACCCAGCGCCCGGCCCCGTGCCTCGCTCGGCGCCCGGAGACACCCGAGGTCACCGCACACGGACGCCGCTCACTCCCATTCGATCGTGCCCGGAGGCTTCGAGGTGACGTCGAGGACGACGCGGTTGATGTCATCGACCTCGTTGGTGATCCGGTTCGAGATCACCGAGAGCGTGTCGTAGGGGATCCGCGTCCAGTCGGCGGTCATCGCGTCCTCGCTCGAGACCGGTCGGAGGACGACGGGGTGGCCGTACGTGCGGCCGTCACCCTGGACGCCGACCGAGCGGACATCGGCGAGGAGGACGACCGGGCACTGCCAGATCTCACCGTCGAGGCCGGCCTTCGTCAGCTCCTCACGGGCGATCGCATCGGCCCGGCGGAGGATCGCAAGGCGCTCCTCGGTGACCTCGCCGATGATGCGGATGCCCAGGCCCGGTCCCGGGAAGGGCTGGCGGGAGACGATGACCTCGGGCACGCCGAGCTCACGGCCGATCGCGCGCACCTCGTCCTTGAACAGGGCGCGCAGGGGTTCGATGAGCTGGAACTGGATGTCCTCGGGCAGACCGCCGACGTTGTGGTGGCTCTTGATGTTCGCCGTGCCCGACCCGCCGCCGGATTCGACGACGTCGGGGTAGAGGGTTCCCTGGACGAGGAAGCCGATCTCCTCGCCTTCGTCCTTGGCCTCGAGGACGAGGTCGGCGGCGGCGGTCTCGAAGGTGCGGATGAATTCGCGCCCGATGATCTTGCGCTTCTCCTCCGGGTCGGTGACCCCGGCGAGCTCCTTGAGGAACCGCTCGCGGGCGTCGACGGTGACGAGGCGGACGCCGATCGAGTTGACGTAGTCGTTCTCGACCTGTTCCCGTTCGCCTTCGCGCAGCAGCCCGTGGTCGACGAAGACGCAGGTGAGCTGATCGCCGATCGCCTTGTGGACGAGGGCGGCCGCGACCGAGGAGTCGACGCCGCCGGAGAGCGCGCAGATGACCTGCTTGTCTCCGACCTGCTTGCGGATGAGGTCGACCTGTTCGTCGATGACGGACTCGTTCGTCCAGTCGGCCTCGAGACCGGCGACCCGGTAGAGGAAGTTCTCGAGGATCTTCTGCCCGTTCTCGGAGTGGAGTACCTCGGGGTGCCACTGGACGCCGGCGAACTTCCGCTCGGGGTGCTCGAAGGCCGCGACCGGGGTGTCGGGGGTCGAGGCGAGGACGGTGAAGTCCGCGGGCGCCTCGGCGACGGAGTCCCCGTGGGACATCCACACGGTGTAGGCGTCGGGAGTCTCGGCGAGCAGCGCCCCCTGGTCGGCGACGGCGACCGGGGTCGAGCCGTATTCGCGCTTGTCGGTCTTCGCGACGCGACCGCCGAGGCTCGTCGACATGAGCTGGAACCCGTAGCAGATGCCCATCGTCGGGACGCCGAGGTCGAAGACCGCCTCGTCGAAGGGCGGCGCCGCCTCGTCGTTGACGCTCGAGGGTCCGCCGGAGAGCACGATGGCCACGGGGTTCTTGGCCGCGAACTCGGCCGCCGGGGCGTCATGGGCGATGATCTCGGAATACAGTCCCGCCTCACGGATCCGGCGGGCGATGAGCTGCGCGTACTGCGCGCCGAAATCGACCACGAGAACAGGAGGCACCTGTGTGCTCTGGGGGTTCGTCATGCCCCCAAGTCTAATCAACGGCGGGACGCACCGGACCGCCGGCTCCGGACGGCACCCGGCGACCGCCTCGGCGGGGGTCCTCAGCTCCTGGGAGCGACGACGACCGCGGCGGCGAGCTCGGCTTCGACCTGGCGGTGGATGCGGCGTTCGAGGATGAACGACATCACCGGGACGACGCCGGCGAGGGCGAGGATGAGGTAGCGGCCGAGGCTCCAGCGCATCTGCTGATTGAGCCAGAAGCAGCCGATGAGGTAGACGACGTAGCACCAGCCGTGGCTGATCGCGATCGCCGCGGCGAGATTGAAGTCACCGAACATCAGCGCCGTCGACGGGTCCGGGGCGATGAGGTACTTGTAGATCATCTCGACCGTGAGGATCATCAGCATAGTGCCGGTGATGATCGCCATGACACGGTAGAACTTCAGGGCATTGCGCGCCGAGGTGAAGCGCTTGACGCTCCACAGGTTCGACTCGTCGACCTCGGGGCGGGAATCGAGGTTCTCGGGGTGGTCGCTCACGCTTCGGGTCCTTCGGTCGTGGTGCTGGCAGTCGGGGAGGGCTGGGTCTGGCTGTCGGCTCTGCGCGGTTTCGCCCCGCCGTGCCGGTGGGCGGGCAGTCCGGTCAGCCCGGACATCACCTCGGGGTCGATCCGCGCTTGGCCTGCGGGTTTGACGATGACGTAGTCGCCGCCGGCCTGCGGATCCTTCGCGCTGCCCCCGGCCGCGCCGAGGCGGGTCCTGACATAGTCGTCACGCAGCAGCTGCCACCACATGTAGAGGGCCATGCCGGCGAAGATCAGCCATTCGATGGCGTAGACCGCGGACTGGACGTCGAAGCCGCCCTCGTCACGGGTCGTCGTCGTGTCGACCTGGGTCAGTCCCCCGGTGCCCACCGAGGCGGCCGCCCCGGTCGCGGTCTCGGGCATGAGGAAGCCGGAGTACGTGAGCAGGTCGGGGAAGAGGTTGATGAGCTGGGAGGTCGAGACGGTCTTCACCTGTCCATCGGGCAGACCGGTGCCGGGTTCGGGTCCCTCGACGGGGCCGATGCGCGCTTCGAGGGCGACCGGACCCTCGAGGGCTCGGGAGTTCATCGCCGTCTCCTCGTCGGTGGTGAAGCCGCGGAGGACGGGGATCGCGATCGTCTTGCCGGTCGTGTCCGCGACAGCTCCCTCGCCGAGGCGGGCGTCGTCGGGGGCGAACATCGTGACCACCCAGAAGCCCTCCTCGCCGTCGTTGATCCGCCCCGGGACGACGACCTGGTCGTCGGGCAGCCACCGGCCGGTGAGGCTGACGCGCTGGTCGGCGAGAATGCCGGGCATCGGAGCCTGAGCGCCCATCACCTCGTTGAAGTCCTTCGTCTCATCGATGTCGGTCGCCGACACGACGTCGTTCTTGTGCTGGGCACGGTCGACCTGCCAGGCCGACAGGCCGACGAAGCAGCTGACGAGCACGAGGACGAAGACCAGGGACCCCAGCCATTTGGGAGTCAGTGCCAGACGGAACAGATCAGACCACCGATCCAGGCTGGTACGGGGACACGGTGACGTCGACGCGCTGGAACTCCTTGAGGTCGACGTAACCGGTCGTGGCGAGCGCCCGGCGCAGAGCACCGGCGAGGTTGAGTTCGCCGATCGCGGTGCGACCGGGGCCGAAGAGGACCTGCTCGAGGCTGCCGACCGTGCCGAGTTCGACGCGGTGGCCGCGCGGCAGCTCGGGGTGGTGGGCCTCGGCACCCCAGTGCATGCCGCGGCCGGGGGCTTCGGTGGCGCGGGCGAGCGCGGTGCCGAGCATGACGCGTCGCGCGCGCCGAAGGCCTTGACGATCTCGCCGCTCGTGCCCAGACCGCCGTCGGCGATGACGTGAACGTAGCGACCGCCGGATTCGTCCATGTAGTCGCGGCGGGCGGCGTGGACGTCGGCGATCGCGGTGGCCATCGGGGCGTGGATGCCGAGCGTGCGCCGGGTCGTCGCCGCCGCTCCCCCGCCGAAGCCGACGAGGACGCCGGCAGCGCCCGTGCGCATGAGGTGGAGGGCGGCGGTGTACGTGGCGGCTCCGCCGACGATGACGGGGACGTCGAGTTCGTAGATGAACTGCTTGAGGTTGAGAGGCTCGGCCTGGGAGGAGACGTGTTCGGCCGAGACGGTGGTGCCGCGGATGACGAAGATGTCGACACCGGCATCGACGACAGTCTTGTAGAACTGCTGCGTGCGCTGCGGGGTCAGGGCCCCGGCGACGGTGACGCCGGCGTCGCGGATCTCCGCGAGGCGGGCGGTGATGAGGTCGGCGCGGATCGGGGCGGAGTAGAGCTCCTGCATCCGGGAGGTCGCCATGTCCGAGGGCAGCTGGGCGATCTCGGCGAGCAGCGGGGCGGGATCGTCGTAGCGGGTCCACAGGCCCTCGAGGTCGAGGACGCCGAGACCGCCGAGCGCCCGAGCGCGATGGCGGTGTCCGGTGACATCGCCGAGTCCATGGGCGCGCCGATGAACGGCAGCTCGAAGTGGTAGGCGTCGATCTGCCAGGACAGGGAGACATCCTCGGGATCGCGGGTGCGACGTGCGGGGATGATGGCGATGTCGTCGAGCGAATAGCCCCGACGACCGCGCTTGCCTTTGCCGATCTCGATTTCAGAACTCACGCGCACAGCCTATCCCACCGGACTCTCAGGAGGTCTCAGCCGACTGTGAGGGAGGCAGTGGCTGCGCGGGCGGGTCGGTGGCGGGGCGCGGCCGTGGGAATTGCCTCCCGGAGGTGGATCCCGCTCGATTTTCGCCGCGAAGTCGAGCGGGATCCACCTCCCGGAGCGCCCAACCGCAGTCCAGGGTGCGGTGTCCGGGGGAAGCGGGACGACAGTTCAGGGGAAGCGGTCGGCGGCGACGCCTCGGCGGCGGAGGCGAAGGCCCGCACGTGCGGCAGGTGGGCTTCGCGGTCACGGACATGCATGACGACGCGGCGCACCGGGGTGGGGTCGGTGAGGTCGACGGCGACGAGGCCGGGCGGCAGGTGCTCGGTCGAGAGCCGGGGCAGCACGGTCACGGCGAGGTTCGCCGCGACGAGGGCGAGAGCGGCGTAGTCGTCCTCCGAAGCGGCGAACATCGTCGGCTCGAATCCGGCAGCGGCGCACGCGAGATCGACGACGCGGCTCGTCGGACCGTTCCACAGGTCGTAGTTGACCCAGCGCTCGTCGGCGAGCTCCTTGAAGGGCACGAAGTCGCGGCCGGCGAAGGGATGGCGTTCGGAGACGACGACCCGGTAGTCGTCGTCGAAGAGCACGGTCCGCGACATCCCCGGCAGGCTGCCCTCCTCGTCCTGGGGGACCTCGTTGCGGATCTCGATCGTGCAGTGGCTGCGGCGGACCTTCGCCGGCTCGTTGAGCTGGATGTCGAAGCGCAGGTCCTCGTGTTCGAGGGCGACGGGGCCGATGATGTCGGGCAGGAGGACGGCGTTGAAGGAGGTGAACGCCGCGATCCGCATCCGCGGGCGGTGGACGGCGCTGAAGCTCTCGACGAGCCCGTCGAGGCGGCCGAGGCCGGTGAAGACGTCGGAGGACTCCTCGGCGAGTCGGCGCCCGAGTTCGGTGATCTCGATCCCGCGTCCCGACCGGCGGTAGAGCTCGGCGCCGACCGCCTTCTGCAGGGTCGTGATGTGCTGGCTCACGGTGGCCGGGGTGTAATTGAGGCTGCGCGCGGCGGCGACGACCGAGCCGGTCGCGACGACGGCCCGCCACACGCGCAGGCGCTGGAGGTCCCACATCCGTCCAGGGTAGCCGAGATCGTTCGGCGACGCCTGATGATCGTTTGAGAATGATTGCTTTTCGCAACGCTTTTTCTGCGGCAGACTGGTCATCGGCGTGATTCGCGCCGCCGCGTCTCGGCCGCAATCGGTCGGCATCCGGCTCGTTCGTCCTCGCCAGCACTCGCACCACCACCCCGACAGGAGTCCCATGACCGGTCCTGAGCTCATCACCATCGCCGGCGCCGCCACCGTTCTCGCGGTCACCCCCGGACCCGAGACGATCCTCACCGTGCGGCTCTCGGCACTGCGCCGCAAGGCCGGGCTCATCTACTCCCTCGGTTCGGCGACCGGCATGACGATCTGGATGATCGCCGCGCTCACCGGGATCTCCGCACTCCTCACCGCCTACCCCTCGGCGCTCCTCGTGCTCAAGATCGTCGGCGGTGCCTACCTCTGCTTCCTCGGCGTCCTCGCTGCCCGGCAGGCGCTGAAGATCCGCAGCGAACTGCGCGGCACCGCCCCGCTCGGCCCCGTCGGCGAGATCGCGGCGGCCACCGATGACATCGTCGCCGATGACCTCGTCGCCGAGGTGGCCCCGGCCAAGGGCGCCCACCCGTGGGGCCAGCTCGCCTCGATCATCTCCTACCGCCGCGGCCTGCTCTCCTCCCTGTCCAACCCCAAGGCGGGCCTCTTCTTCCTCGCCGTCATGCCGACGCTCGTCCCCGCCTCCCCCGCGGGCACCGACTACGTGCTCCTCGTCGCGATCGTCGTCGGCCTGCTGCTCGCCTACCAGATCCTGCTCGCCCTCATCGCCGGATACGCCGCCGCTGCCCTCCAGCGCCGCAGCACCGACTTCTGGATCGAAGCCGTCTCCGCCGGCATCCTCGCCGTCATGGGCATCACGGTCGCCGCCATCCCCATGTGACGCCCCCGCTGGGGTTGTGGCGCAGGTGGTGCGCCGCGGTCGGTGCGACATGGCCGGACAACGTCGTGTCTGCCGCTACACAGTCGGCGCTGCGGCCCGCGGCTGCCGCGACACTGCCCGTGCGGCGCGGCGCAGCCCCCACCGCACGGTCCGCCGCGGCGACACACCTTCTCCACGGCCCCTGTCGGCCAAAAGTAAAACTGCAGGGAACTAAACGCCCGCAGTTCTACTTTTGGCCCGCAGAACACGCGCACCCCGAACTTCTCGCCAGCAGAACAACTTCTCGCCAGCGCCACATCCGGCGCGCCATTGCCGATCGGTGCGACGCGGCGGGGCGACAGCGAGCCAGTCATTACACAATCGGCGCTGCGGCCCGCGTCTACCGCGCGAGACACCGCCCGTGCGGCGCGGCCTCGCAACACGATCGGTGCGACGACACACCTTCGCCACAGCCCATGTCGGCCAAAAGTAGAACTGCGGACGACTGAAAGCCCGCAGTTCTACTTTTGGCCCGCAGAACCTGCGCGCCCCGAACTTTTCGCCTGCCGAACACCTTTTCGCCATCGCCACATGCGGCGCGCCATTGCCGATCGGTGCGACGCGGCGGGGCGACAGCGAGCCAGTCACTACACAGTCGGTGCTGCGGCCCGCGGCTACCGCGACACTGCCCGTACGGCGCAGCTCCTCGCCACACGATCAGTGCGACGACACGCCTTCGCCACGGCCCATGTCGGCCAAAAGTAGATTTGTGGACGACTGATCGCCCGCAGTTCTACTTTTGGCCCGCAGAACCCGCGCGCCCCGAACTTCTCGCCTGCAGAACAACTTTTCGCAAGCGCCACATCCGGCGCGCCATCGCGCGAAACGGCGCCGGTGCCCGAGATCGCTCTCGGACACCGGCGCCGCTGACTGCCATTCCGGCCGAGCTGCCCCCGCGGAGAATGCGGCGAGCGGCTCGAGCCGGACGAGGTTCAGTCGCTGTGGTTGGGACCGTCGCTGCGGGGGCCGTCACCGACCGAGCCCGTACCAGGGCCGGCACCGGGAGCCGCACCGCCGCCGACTGGGCCGGCACCGCCGACCGGACCGGCACCGGGAGCGCGGCCG